>JACQEP010000016.1 GCA_016200485.1 Gammaproteobacteria bacterium | reverse complement strand
TGCCAGATCAGGCAGGTTTGCAATGAAATTATTTTAGAAAAACAGGAAACCGAAAATGAAGACAACGGTTTGTTTTGAAAAAAATCCACCCAAAGCTGAAACAGGTTTTCAGAATGGGGTTTTTCTACAGCGTCGTTAGGCCATCAATGCAAAACGACGATTTCTGCCTAGTGTCCGTTGCCACATTTAATAGGTTGGCTGATCGCTATGCCGAGAAGTACTTTCACTTGGACATGTATGACCGGTATCTAGAGCGATTCGTGAAACGAATCGAGTCGCAGGGCGCTAGCGTCCTTGATGTGGCGTGCGGACCGGGCAATGTCTCAGCCTATTTGGCGAAGGTTAGACCGGACCTCAAGTTGGTCGGTATTGATCTGGCGGAAGGAATGGTTAAGCAGGCTAGGCTTAGGGTCCCGTCCGCAGAGTTCTTGGTCAAGGACTGTCGGCACATCGGCGAACTTGAACATGTATTTGATGCATCTGCTTTTGCTTTCGGCTTGAGCTACCTGACTGACGACGACGCTAATCGGTTTTTCAGTTCGCTCAACGCCATTCTGGCTGATTCAGCCATGCTGTACCTCTCCACGATCACGGGTGAACCAAGTTGGTCCGGGTTTGAAACATCTAGCAGTGGAGATAGGGTTTACATCACGTATCGAAGCGTTGGCGATGTGGTTTCAATGGTTGAGCGAGCGGGGTACGGTGTCGATTTTATGGAAGTGATTGCAAGTCCTGCCAATGCATCGAAGTCGACGCAGGATCTCATTCTCATTGCCCAGCGAGCAAAAAAGGGGCATGGCGAACGTTAGGCGGTCGGGATCATGAGGCGATTTTTTGGAAATACATTTGTTATCGTTGGCGGATTATCGGCGCTCTTGGCGGTATTTGCAGCGATAGGGGCCACGATCTCGCTCAGTGAGCGGATCAGGTTTGGTTCAGGGTTGATGTTCGCTGATGTTGAGATATTAGCCCTGTCGGCATGTTTTCTGGGTGTCGCTGGCGCCGCCTCGCTTTGGCTCGGCAGACGACTCGCTCGGCCTGACAGGTCGAGTGCAGACTGAAGGGATCACCTGAATGACTAACGTATCATCGTATGTCTGGCTCCTTCTCGGCGGTGCGCTGCGGGTCTTTGGCTTCGGCAAGTGGATCGTGCCGTTGGCGGCTTGGCTGGCACCCGTCTTCCTTCTGCATTTCACGCGTGGAGCGCATCCCATTGGCGGCATTCTCTGGGTCTGGCTTGCGCTGTTTATTGCCTTGTCGGTGAGCAATCGCGAAGTAATACCGCTACCGGGCGCAGCGTTTGTCGGCGTGGCGGCGGCTATGGCCATCGCGATGACGCTGCCGTTCCTGGCGGACCGCCTCTTGGCACCACATCTATCCGGGTTCTTATCAACACTCGTGTTTCCTGTCGCATGGATAGCGTTGGAGTTCATGGCCTCACGCCTTAACCCATATGGCACCTGGGGCGCATTGGGTTATACGCAGCACGGCAATCTGCCGCTGATGCAGTTGGCATCTGTGACCGGCATCTGGGGCATCGGGTTCCTGATCGCGTGGTTCGGTTCGGTAGTCAATTGGGCGTGGGACCGGCGGTTCGACTGGGGCGCGATACAGAGTGACGTTTTGCTGTATGCCGCGGTATGGGGTCTGGTGATGCTTGCGGGCGGTGTCCGGCTCGCATTTGCGCCGCAGGCTGCGACCGTAAAGGTTGCAGGTATCGGCTGGCCCAGGGGAATCATTGAACCGAGCGAATTTCTGCGGATAGTCGCGCCAGACTTGACTTCGGTAGAGCGCAAACAAATTCGTGAGAAGTTTGGCAGTTTGCACGATTCGTTCTTCGAGCGTAGCCAGCGTGAAGTGCAGGCCGGCGCCAAGATAATCGTTTGGCCTGAGGCCAACCTGATGGTGCTCAAGGAGGACGAGGGCACGTTTCTCGATCGTGCCAGCCGTTTCGCGCGCGAGCAAGGTGTTTTTCTGTTGATGGGGATGGGAACTCTGGAGCCGGGCGCTGTGCGACCGGTAGATAACAAGGCGGTGCTCATGAACCCGGCGGGCGAAATTGCGTTCTCCTATACCAAAATCACCGCCGTCCCGGGTTTCGAGGCGAGCGTCAACATCCGTGGCGAGGGACCGATCCCGGTCGCCGATACACCCTATGGGCGCCTTGTTTCGCCAATATGCTTCGATCTCGACTTTCCGCAGATCATCCGGCAAGTGGGTCGTTCCGAGGCAGACATCATGCTGGTGCCCGCGAGCGACTGGAAGGCCATTACTCAACTGCATCAACTCATGGCAGAATTTCGCGCGGTTGAAAACGGGGTGGCCATGTTCCGCATCGCGCGTTGGGGCGGGTCCGGCGCGGTTGATGCCTATGGCCATCGTCTGGCGGCCATGGACGATTTCACGGCGCAGGACAACGTGATGGTGGCACAGATATCCGTCTCGGCGGGTGTGCGCACGATCTATGCGCGAATCGGGGATATATTTGCCTGGTGCTGTGTTGCCGGTTTGCTGGCAAGCATCACGTGGAGGGTATTCCGTGCCTAACCCTGCATTCGCGCGTCCCTCAATGTGAACGTTGAGGCTATAGAAAAACTCCAAGAAACCGAATTTTTTGTGGGTTTCGCAAAAATAGTTTTTCTACCGCCTCGTTAGTCCGCGTCCGGCGCAATGCCCTGCGAGACTGTGAAAGTATCCACTTTTACACCATCGAGCCGGACTATAGCAGGAATTGAATTCCTCTCCAGCTAATCTCGTGCAATAGGTTCTTGCCCACAAAAGTCAACGATGCCGCCATATTTTTTCGTCGGTTAACCGGCTCGCTAAGCATCATAATCATATTCCCAGTGCCCTGAGGACAATTAACATCGCCCTGCTTGATTACAATAAACCGTAAATTGCACCACACCTATCAGATTCATCACTCGGGTAAAGTTATAAGCCCAAGCCATAAGACTCCACTCACCCCTCACTTTGTTCAAACCACGTAACAGAAAATGGTCCCAGCCTGCTCGGCGTTTGAGTGTGCCGAAGGGGAACACCCCTGATGCCGATCTCTGCCGCATGATGCCCGGATGCTTTGCCATGTGCTCAAGGTGCGCAGCAAGTACCTCTTCATGCTCACCCCTCGAAATCCGCCGATTCTTACTCTATGGCTATTATCCTTGCGGTGGGTAAGCGGGCTGCCCAGAAGCATGGGCATTAATTTTAGTATTGCTAAAACCCAGTGCCGCCAAGTTCAGAGTTTCCACATACACATCAATCGCACGCACTGGATTTGCCTCAGATAGATATTCATCCAGACTTACAGGGAACAATGTTGATTGGCTACGGGTTTCTCCGTGTTTATATTGTCTCTGTGCCATCTGTCATAACATCCCTGTGAGCGAGCCTATAGTATAAATTCGAAGAAAATACTTTCACAGCCTCAAAGGGCATTGCGCCGGACGTCGATCGCCGCGATACTTATGTACATACTAATCCGGTAAAATATGGAGCGGTGGGGCGTGTTCTCGACTGGCCCTATTCGATGTTTCATCGTTTAGTTGGGTAAGGTGCGTATCCAATTGATTGGGTATGGCGCTTGCTTAGCGCTGGTCCTGGCTGAGCGATGCCAACCCGGGGTTGACTCTGTTCAACAGTGTTGGCTATGAATTGGAAGTGGGCTTGTTTCTAAGATCATATTGCCACTTGGTATTTATGGATTTGCGGGAAAGATGTCTTTCTATCCATAAATGCCTGTGCGGCTGTCAATGAGCAAAAGATGCTGCTACTGAGATGAAGAGATACCTGTTATTTATATCGATATTTCTGCAAAGCCAGCCTATATACGCTGCCATTAGAATGCAATTCAAGCATCCGGATGGCACAACCAACTGGCAGCACGTCTCCAACTGGTCCGGCGGGATACTGATCCTGTTATTGTCGGCGGCGGTCATCAATCTTTTCTTCACGCGGCGACAAGCCCGTAAATCCAATCTAGAACTGAAGGCGATTCGTAATGATCTGGAGTTGCGTGTGCAGGAACGCACAGCCACGCTGGATGAGTCCAATCGTTTACTCATAGAAACCAATCAACTGTTGGAGAATGAGATCACCCAGCACGTGAGCACCGCATCCAAGCTGCGCGCGTCAGAGGCCTATATCAAGAACATCTTGAAATCCATGCCGCTGATGTTGGTTGGCGTCAATAAGGATGGGCAGATCACCCAATGGAATAAGCGGGCTGAAGATATTACTGGCATGAAAGCAGAAGATGCCCTGGGTAAAAATCTGTGGGATACCTACCCAGTTATTACGATATCGCCGAGCCAGGTTAATGATGCTATGGCAAGGAATGAACCGATCACCATCAAACACAGCCAGCGCGGTCAATACTATTTTGATATCACCATCTATCCACTTCAGGAACAGATTGAACCCGGCGTCGTGATCCTGGTCGATGACGTAACCAAGAAAATGCTCGCTGAAAATATGCTGATTCAAAATGACAAGATCTCATCCATGGGCGAGCTGGCGTCGTCAATGGCCCATGATATCAACACGCCGCTCCAATCCATTTTATTCGACCTGAGAACCTTTCAGCATTTACTTTCTGACAGCAGCCAGAGCATCAATGACATCGGTAGCAATGGTATGCCTGAAAAACTCAGCAGTTTGCTGGCTGATGCCTATGAGAAAGGCGAGAAAGTGGCATCAATTGTCCATAATTTGCAGGATTTCGCCCGCGGGCGTAGTGACAGAAAACAACTTTCCAATATCGTCGACGTTATGGAGCACACCCTGGAACTGGCTGGCGATGTGTTATCGGCTCCTTCGAGACTCAAATTCAAAGACATACATATCGAAAGAAACTATCAAAAAGATTTGCCAATGATTCCCTGCTATGTGACCGAGCTGCAGCAGGTTTTTCTCAGCTTGTTTCGTCATGCCTGCGATGCTCTGGGGCGGGTGGATCGTCTCGGCCATAAGCCAACCATCAAGATTCAGATGAATGTAAGTTATGACAGTTTCTGGATAAGAATCCAGCATAATGGTGTTGGCCTGACTAATGAAGAGCAGTTGTATTTGTTCGAGCCGTTCGTCAGAAAAGATACGCCTGAAGTTGATTACGATGCAGGCAAGCGGCTGTCATTTGCGTACTTTATTATTACCGAGCAGCATCAGGGGCAGATGGCGGTGACCTCCGATATCAATGTGGGCACTACATTTCATATACAAATGCAACTAAAGTAGACTGATCGGAAGAGGGGAGTTAAGTGGGCCGACCCTTTGACGCATTGCCCCCTTTGTGTAAGTTTAGATAAGACCCTAGCCCGCGCAGGGCAATGAAATGGACTCCTCCCCCCTAACGGCATCGATGTGCCAGACTGTAGTTTCGAAGCCAACAGTCCGTGCTGCTGCGGGCGTCGGCTTAGCTTGGCGTTAGGGCTGCCGACGCGAGCTAAATACAGCTGAATTTACTCGTCCAACCAAGTTGATAGGAGAACAAATCCGATGTTTATCGTACTTCTTAAATTTTCTGGTAACAAAGGCCAAGCCAGCCAATTCATGGGAGGCCACAACGAATGGATCAAACGCGGGTTTGATGACGGCGTATTTTTGTTGGTCGGCAGTCTTCAGCCTAATTTGGGCGGCGGGATTGTGGCACATAATACGACACTGTCAAATCTTCAAAGCAGGGTGAACAATGATCCGTTTGTAGCGGAAAATGTTGTAAGCGCGGAAATTCTTGAAATCACGCCGTCAAAAGCCGATGAACGGCTAAAATTTATGCTCGAATGAGTAACTTTCAAACCTAGGACAGCAGGCACATGAGCACGACGATAGTGGGTCCCGACGGTAAATCACGTTGCCGCTGGTGCGGTGCCGCACCGGAGTTTCTAGCCTATCATGACACTGAATGGGGTTTCCCGGTCAGTGATGATCATCGCTTATTTGAGAAATTGAGTCTGGAGGGTTTTCAATCCGGACTGAGCTGGCGCACCATCCTCGCCAAGCGCGAGAACTTCCGCGCCGCCTTCCATGATTTCGACTTCGACAGGATAGCGCGCTTCACCCAGCGCGACCTCGATCGTCTGCTCAAGGACGAAGGGATCGTCCGCCATCGGGGCAAGATCGAGGCGGTCATCAATAATGCGCGACGGGTTCAGGAACTCGTCAAACGGGAAGGCTCACTGGCAGCCTTCATCTGGCGTTACGAACCCGGCATGAAGGAGCGTGCAAAACCGCAGACCGCATCGACTTCCGCAGAATCGCTTGCCTTGTCGAAGGATCTGAAGAAGCAAGGCTGGAAATTCGTCGGACCTACTACTGTGTATGCCTTTATGCAAGCAATGGGGTTGATCAACGATCATGTCGAGGACTGCGTGATCAGAGCCAAAGTTGAGCGCGCGCGCAAGAGTTTCAGGCGACCGGGGTGCTGACAAATGGCGCGCTCAATTTGGAATTTGCGGGGAAACGGCAATGAAATACCTGGAAAAGGATTCTGTTCATGCACGCGGGCATATTAAGAACCTTGGAATTATTATAGATGGAAATATTTAGCATAGCGCTTAGTTGGCTTGTTCCAATATCTATTTTATTAACACTTGCTGTTATTTGGTGTGTTAAAGAGCCAAATACGCCACGAATAACTGTTTTTATTTCAGGCGCGTTATTAATTGCAATAGCGGCCATGTTTCTAGGAATGTTTGAGGGTTTAGCTGCAATTCTTGCAAATAAATATAATGAGACAGGTGAAATATATTTGAATTATAAAGTGGCTGCATTAATAGTTCCTTTCTATAGTGCGGCCATCGGAACAAATCTAATTACACACGCTATTACTGAGCATGCAGCATATGCAAAGGCACCAAGTACGAAGTTCTTAGTAAATGAAACGGTACTACTTATGTTAAAAGTAAGCTTATTTCCAATATCAATCTGGCTTAAACCAATGATGGAAAAATATGTTCGAGATCACGAAGAGTATAAAAAATATCTTGAAGGGATTAGCAAGAAAAAACCATGGTCGTAAATTATGCCTAACAAGGAAAATTCACACGGACAGCCCTCCGCAACGCTCGTTTGTGGCGAATGCCACAAGCCTCCCGTTGCTCCAGCCTGCCGGTGATTTGCGTCGTTATGTTGAATATTGAAAAGGAAACCATGAGCAAACCAATTACAAAGGGCACGCATCATATCGGGCTTACCGTATCGAAGCTGGAAGAAAGCGCAGATTTCTTTATCTCCTTGCTTGGCTGGAAAGAGGTGAAAAGGAATGAGGAATATCCAGCCATTTATCTAAGCAACGGCAGCATCATGCTTACTCTCTGGGCAATCAAGGAAGAACCATCCATCCAATTCAATAGACATAAAAATATTGGCCTACACCATGTGGCTTTTAACGTTGAAAATGAGGATGACTTAAACAGCATTCACAAACGACTAATAGAGAACGGAGCCAGAATTGAATTTGCTCCGGAGCGATTAGGACAGGGGCCTGCGAAACACATGATGTGCTATGAGCCAAGTGGCATTCGAATGGAATTCATATGGCTAGGAAAGTAAATGCACCATAACTTAACCCTGTGCTCAAGCGGGCTTAAACAGGTGCCAATTAAATCAGGGGAAGATTCCGGCACAAAAGCGCGGCGTCCATCAACTTTACGTTGGGCATCACAAGGAACTATCTAAATGAATGCAATCAACCACGCTGCGACGGCGCTCCTCATCAACAAAAAGTGGCCTGGCGTCCCCATAATTCCCGTCCTGTTATCCGTTCAGCTGGTCGAGTTTCTGTGGGTGGCATTCAACCTGCTTGGGGTAGAGGTCACTACGACCGAGCCGCAGGTAAGCGCGCTCAACGATATTCATTTGGCTTACATGCCTTACTCGCATTCGATCGCTGCAACAGCAATTTTGGCATTTACGGTTTGGTTGGTTGTTGCAAAACTTCTTAATAAGCCTACTTGGGGGCTCGCGCTCGCAGTCGCCGTTTCGTCTCATATTGTTCTCGATCTGGCTACTCACGTTCATGACATCGCACTAGCTCCGGGTATCGAATCACCAAAGTTTGGGTCGGGTCTTTACGGAGTTCCGTTGCTGGCATTCGTCGTTGAGACAATATATGGCGTCTGGTGCTGGTGGGTTTTTCGTGGCTCCAAGGCGCTACTGGCTGTAATAGTGGTGTTTAATTTGGCTGCTCTATCCTTTTACGCACCTGCTATTCCTGGCCCTGAGCAATTTCTGGCCGGGCATCCAAAAATCTTTGCCGCCGTCATCGGGGCACATATTATCGTTGGTTTAATAGCCGTCGGTTTCTTTGCACGTTCACATTGGCGGTCTTCCCCGCAATGTTAGGCATTGCGGGGAAGCGGGACCCACGAAAGTGGCTCGATTTCGTAGCATTTAGTAGCATTTATTGGCTGCATCTGGCCGCTTTCGCGGTCGGGTGAACCAAATCGTTAGCTGAAAAATCTAAGGAGGAATTCAATGGCTACAAGAAATTATTTGGCTCGTATCATGGTGGTATATTTTGGAATTGGACTATTATTCACTGCATTGAGCAAAAACGCATTTGCACATTGCGACACGCTTGATGGCCCAGTAGTTCAAACGGCAAGGATAGCCCTTGAAAAGGGTGATGTAACACCCTTGCTTAAATGGGTGCAGGCCGATGATGAAAAAGAGATTCGAATTGCTTTTAAAAACACTCTTGCAGTTCGTTCCAAGGGTGCAGATGCTAAAGAATTAGCGGATATGTATTTTTTCGAAACATTGGTTCGTATTCATCGGGCTGGTGAAGGCGCTTGCTATACGGGTTTGAAAGCAGGTGAAAGCGTTGACCCGGCCGTTACCATGGCCGACAAAGCCTTGGAAACTGGATCGGTTGACAAGCTGGTTGATGTATTGACAAAAGCCATGGCCAATGGAGTTCGTGAACGTTTTAAGGATGCAAGCGAAAAACAAAAGCACGCAGATGATTCCGTGGCGGCCGGTCGTGAGTTTGTCGAAGCCTATATCATCTTTACACACTACGTAGAAGGCTTACACACTATTATTGAAGGAAATGGCGGCCACCCTGATGAAGGAGCTAAAGGCCATAGCGGAAACAATTAATAAATCATCCGCTAATAACTATTGATACGGCATGAATATGTTTGAAATCGTGCCCTCACCCCAACCCTCTCCCGCGAGCGGGAGAGGGGGTATCCGTGCCGATCGAAGTTAAAACTTCTTTTGGCCGGATCAATAGCATACGGATCCGCACCAAGCGGTTGAAACAGGGTAATGAAAACGTAGCTACTGGTCTTTGATCGATACCAAACCCTGTGCTTTAACCACTCGTTGGACATTGTCATTTGCGTGATCGGGGTGCGCGACTTCGGGTACGGGCCGGTAGTATTCCGATAACGCAAAGCAGTTCAGCCAGCCAACAATATATAACCGTATTCGTGGTAACGATAAACGAGGCTCACGCCCCACGTGGGCCCTGTGAGTTGTTTGATGCAGTGCAGCACCTTGTCGCTTCAGATGATTTTATTTTTACGAAAACAGGATCCGAGAAATTCCAGTCTCTCCCTGCTACCGATGCGACTTTTGTTGATATTGATTTTCAACTTCAACCGAATGTATTCCCACACTTACTTCAACGCCTGGTGCGCGTTTCGATTGGGGCGAAAACAGTAGCTGTGGCTTGTACCCTATTTTTGTTCGTCGGCTCGTCGTTTTGCACTCCGGCCTCCTTCAGACCATCCCGTGAGGGATTGCCTTTGCCTTCCGCTAGTCGTTATGATCGTTAACATGATTAACGTTGAATTCTCCGACAGGGGACTTCTAACCCATAAGTTCATGCCCATGCATCAGCCAGGACGCTCCTTACGTCGCGCCTGTTACGCAAACGTTATGCGGCAGAACAGCGATCCGGCGCATCCGTTTTGACTTCAAGCAATACCCAAAGTAAGGAGAATCGATCATGCCAACTAACACTATCCGGCTTCACCGTGTATTCCGTACGACGCCTGAGAAACTCTATCGCGCGGTCCTTGATGCGGACGCGATGGCCAAATGGCTACCGCCGAACGGATTCACTGGCAAGGTCCACCAAATGGATGTCAAAGTCGGCGGCACCTACCAGATGTCGTTCACGAACTTCACCACAGGCCATCGCCACTCCTTCGGCGGAAAATATCTTGAGCTGGTGCCGCATGAACGCATTCGATACACGGATAAATTCGACGACCCAAACTTGCCAGGAGAAATGCAGACAACGATAACGTTGAGGAAAGTATCTTGTGGGACCGAATTGAACATCGCGCAAGAAGGGATACCTGATGCCATTCCTCCCGAGGCTTGTTATCTTGGTTGGCAAGAATCGCTCATACTTCTGGCCAAGCTCGTCGAGGCCGAGATTACCGATTAGCTGAACCATTGAAGTATCGCCCTAACCCTACGCTCAAGCGGGAAGGTTATGCCCCTTTCTATGTCTAGTGGTAGTAATGCCACCACTAGACATAGAAAGGGGCATAACTACCACTACTTTGACACTTAGATGCCGGTTTAGAAAGTGGGCGTCCATTCCATTACGTAAGACATCTTTAAGGAAGTCTCATGGACATCAATAGATCCGCTCCTGCTGTCGCGACGCATGAACTTCTCATCCACGCGCCGGCGCAAAAAATTTGGAGCCTTATCTCAGAAATTGATCACTGGCCAAGTTGGAATCCAGTGGTTAAAAGCGCAAAGCTAAATGGTGCTTTTGATATTGGTACAACCTTCAACTGGAAGAGTGGTGGAATATCTATTATTTCTACGCTTCAGGAAATTCAGCCAACGACGAAACTTGTCTGGACAGGCAAGGCAATTGGAACCCGTGCAGTTCACGTCTGGTTCCTTCAAGCTATGCCGGATGGCATACTAGTCCGCACTTCTGAATCATTTGAGGGGTGGCTTGTAAGCCTTATGCGAAAGTCAATGCAGAAAACTCTCGACGAATCATTAGTCGCTTGGCTTAATCAACTTAAACATCAGGCAGAAGATTGAACCCTGCTGCCCCCAAAACCAACGAATAAGGCCGTTGCCCTCGTTTACAACAACACAACCCGTGATGCCAAATATCCAAAATATTGGTAGCAATTACAGCCTCAGCGTTCAAATTGAGGTGGATTTATGAGGTCCTTTTGATATGCTCCAACAGGAGATCGTCGCACATGGGGCCACTGAGGAAGTCGAACTCGTTAGCCTCACAATCTGGCAAGGAAGATTATGGTAACTCGTAAACTGCTTCTCAAAGCGACTGACATTGAAAAAATGGCTGGTGAGCGCAAGGTTCATTTTCTGAACCCCAATGCCGTACGCATCAACAAATCCTTAGGGGACATGATTGGTCTGAATCATATCGGTGTACACATCATCTATGTTGAGCCTGGAAAGGACACCACGGAGTATCATAAACACCATTACGAGGAAGAATGTGTATACGTTCTTTCTGGAAACGGCACCCTCATCATTGAGGGCGAAACCTATCAATTCGAAAAAGGCGACTTTGTTGGCTTTCCGCGAAATACGGCGGCACACAGTATTGTCAATGATGGTAATGAAACATTGGTCTGCCTGGTCATGGGGCAGCGGCTGCAACAAGACGTCTCTGATTATCCCAACAAAGGGAAGCGTCTGTATCGTAACAGTGGCGATTGGAATCTTGTGGATATACAGCACATAAGCGATCCAAGAAAATAAGACGTAACACCACCATTAACACGGTGATTCGAGCCTCGTAACTCGCACGTTAATTTTGCATTAGCTACTCAAAGAGAGATTTGGTATGCGTAACATCGCTTGGTACTCACGATTTGCGAAGATGGCGGCACACTTCTGTGGTCGACCAAGAGTGTTCGTCCTTGCCGTTGGTGTCATTGCAGTGTGGATAGTCACCGGTCCAATATTCCACTTTAGCGACACTTGGCAACTGGTCATCAACACCGGCACCACGATCATCACCTTCCTGATGGTCTTTCTGATTCAAAACACGCAGAATCGAGACACCGAAGCAATCCAGGTGAAACTCGACGAACTCATCCGCGCTACCCAAGGCGCGCACAACGCACTTCTCGATCTGGAAGAGCTTGAGGAGGAAACGCTCGATGCATTCCGAGCCAAGTATCAAGCGCTTGCCACTGCGGCAAGAGCGGAGCTCATCCGTGGATCTCTAGACACCGGCACGCCGGAGCCATGAGGCGTGACTGACTGGCCAGGAAGATAGATAGCAAAAAAGTTGGGGCATGGGTAACCGCGTTATTGGAAACAACACATGAGATTATGGTCAATCCACCTTAGTTACTTAGATGTGAAAGGCTTGGTCGCACTGTGGCGGGAGGGTTTGCTGGCGCAGAATGTATTGCTCGGCAACACGAAAGGCTATAAAAACCACCCACCATTAATTCGTTTTAAAGATACGAAGAATCCAGTGGGCGCGATCGATCGCTAGCTATTTAAGATATGTCGCGGAAGAAGCAGATAATCGAGGTTATCAATTCGATAAAAGCAAAATAGTGCACCGACGAATAGGTTCGACATTATTGGTCACGAGCGACCAAGTAGAATACGAATTTACTCACCTATTAAATAAACTTAAAACTCGAGACCCGAATCAGTATGCAGCGTTGAAATTCGTTCATCGAATTAAGGTGCACCCGTTGTTTGAAAAGACAAAAGGGGAAATAGCGGACTGGGAAGTGGTGTAACCGTTATCGTGACTGAATGAAAAAGGGCGCCAGTGGCGCCCTTTTTATTATTTCGCGGCTTCCGCAGTTTTGGCCGCGGTTTCGACCTTGTGTGTGATGTACCACTGTTGTGCCACCGACAGCACGCTGTTGGCAAGCCAGTACAGCACCAACCCCGCCGGGAAGAAAGCGAAGAAGAGGGTGAAGATGATCGGCAGCGCCATCAGTACCTTGGCCTGCACGGGATCCGGCGGTGGCGGATTGAGCTTTTGCTGAATGAACATGCTGATGCCCATCAGCAACGGCAACACATAATAAGGATCGCGCACGGCCAAATCGTGAATCCAGAAAATAAACGGTGCCTGGCGCAATTCAACGCTCTCGAGCAATACCCAGTAGAGTGAAATGAACACAGGAATTTGCACAATCATCGGCAAGCAACCACCGAGCGGATTGATCTTTTCCTTCTTGTACAATTCCATCATCGCCTGCGTCATGCGCTGACGATCGTCACCGTAGCGTTCCTTGAGCTGTTGCATCTTGGGCGCGAATTTACGCATGTTGGCCATCGAGCGATAACTGGCCGATGACAATGGATAAAAGGCAAGTTTAATGATCAGCGTGACCATCAAGATGGCCCAGCCCCAGTTGCCAAACAACCGCTCGAACCAGCCCAGCGCCCAGAACACCGGCTTGGCGATGACGGTCAACATGCCGTAATCGACGGTCAGATCCAGACCCGGCGCCAATTTCGCCAACACGGCCTGTTCTTTGGGACCGATGTAATAGCGAGTGGTGAAGGTATCGCTGGCGCCGGCGGCTATCGTCTTGGGAGAGGAAACCAGACCCAGCACATAGCGATCATCACCGGGCGCCTTGCTGTAATAGTGATTCTCTTCGTTTGCAGCGGGCACAATCGCGGCCAGGAAATAATGCTGAATCATCGCTGCCCAACCGCCTTTGATATCACGGCTGACAGCTTGTTCTTTCATGTCATCAAATTTAATTTTTTCGTATTTCTTTTCGTCACTGTAAAGCACGCCACCGGTATAGGTGTAGACAAAACGTGATTCACTGCCGCTTTCAGGCGGCGTGCGTTGCAACTGGCGATACTGACGACCTTGCCATTCGGCTGCGGTGTTGTTCGTTACTTTGAATTCAACATCGATGACGTGATTGCCGCGATGCAAGATATAAGTCTTGGTAACCGTTAACCCCTCGGCCGAGGTCCAGGTCATCGGCACACGCAATTCATCCTGACCTGCGGCCAGCTGATATTCCGTTTGCGCAACACTATAAGTAGCGTAATGATCCGGCGCGCTGCCGTTGGACAACAAGCCGCTTTGCATCACGAACAGATTCGGCGCGGCATCGCGCAACAGACGCACCGGTTGCTCGGGTTTGTCCAGGCTCACCGGATAACCCAGCAAATCGGCCTGGCGGATGTCGCCCCCCTGACTGTCGATTTCAATATCCAGGGTATCGGTCACCACGTGCACACGCTGGCCGGATGATGGCGGCGCGGCGGCAACGGGCACCTCTGCGCCAGGTGCAATAGCGGTAGCGGTGGTCGCAGTGGTGGTGGTTGGAAGATCTTTAGGCATCGGCACGGCGGCCGGGGCAGCGCTGCTGCTGGCGGTCACCGGTTTCGGACCGTAATCGGCCTGCCAGGCTTCCCAGGTCAGGAACAAGACAAAGGTCAGGGCAAAAAAGAGGATGAGTCGCAGGTTATCCATAACAGTCAGGCTTTCTTTGATAATTCGTCGGGGACAAAATCGACACCGCCGGGGTGCCAGGGATGGCATCGCCCCAACCGTTTCAGCGCCAGCCAGCCGCCACGCCAGGCACCGTGCTGACGCAGGGCGGTTTCAGCATAGGCGGAACAGGAGGGGTGAAAACGGCAGTGATGCCCCAAAAAGGGACTTAACAAACCACGGTAGGCTCGCACTAATAGGATCAAGAGCTTTTGCATCGTTCCAAATCCGTCCAATGCCGGTTTAGCGCTACGAACAAGGCGCGATTATCGGCGGTGACAGCGGCTGTTTTGCCGATCACCACTATATCCAGACCCGCAAGCCGGCCCTGGTCGCCACGGAAACTCTCTCGAACCAGTCGTTTCAGACGGTTGCGCTCGACTGCCGCACGGGCACAGCGCTTGGAAATCACCAGTCCCAACCGGGGACAGTCCCGCTGGTTAGGCCGGGCGAGGACCGTGAAATAGCGGGAAGAGGATCGAAACGGCTGCTCGAATACAAAATCGAATTCGCCCGCATTCTTCAGCCGAAGCTGGGGTGGAAAGCCGCTTGCTGCAGGCACGCAAGGACGCCCACCGGCGCTTCGACTAAACAGCTAAACGCTTGCGGCCCTTGGCGCGACGGCGTGCCAGGACCTTGCGGCCGTTGGCGGTGGCCATACGTGCGCGGAAACCATGAGTGCGCTTGCGCTTCACGTTACTCGGTTGATAGGTTCTTTTCATGTTTCTAATCCGGTATTTGATTAAGGGGTGATACCCAGGTTCGCCCGAGGCACGGACCTTGGACGAAAGCGCGCAAGCATAGCGGCAAAGCACCGGGCTGTCAATCAAGCCATAGCCTGTTCCAGGGCATTTTGGCAAGCTATCGGCGCAAAAAAAGGGTGTGGATAAGTCGCTGCAACCGGTATAGACTCTTTGCTCCCGCTGACTATGTTTGCAACCGGACGAGGTAATGGACGGCGATGTCGCTTTGGCAGCAGTGTCTCGAACAGCTGGAAAACCAGCTTAACGCACAACAATTTAATACCTGGATTCGTCCCTTACAGGCAGTGGAGGACACGGATGGCGTGCGCCTGTTGGCGCCCAACCGTTTCGTCCTCGACTGGGTCAGCGAACGCTTCAAGGGCAATATCGAACAGATACTCGGCCAGCTTGGCGGTCAGCCGCAAACGGTGACGATCGAGATCGGCACCCGGCAGAAGGCCGCCGATCCCATCGCCTCCAAACTGCCTGTCCCCGCCGCCAGTAATGATGCTTCGACCGCCAGCGCCCTGTTCCGCCGCCGCGAGGACAGCAATCCCATCAATCACATCAGCAATCTGCGCGATGAATTCACCTTCGAGACCTTTGTTGAAGGGAAGTCCAACCAGATTGCCAAAGCCGCCTCGACCCAGATCGCGGAAAATCCAGGCGTGGCTTATAACCCCTTGTTCGTCTACGGCGGCGTCGGCCTGGGCAAGACCCACTTGATGCAGGCCGTCGGCAACATGATGCTGCAACGCAATGCCAAGTCACGCATCGTGTATGTCCACTCCGAGCGCTTCGTCGGTGATATGGTCAAGGCGCTGCAACACAATGCCATCAATGATTTCAAACGTTATTACCGCTCGGTCGATGCGCTGCTGATCGACGATATTCAGTTTTTTGCCGGTAAAGAACGCTCGCAGGAAGAACTGTTCCATACCTTCAACGCCCTGATTGAAGGGCGGCAGCAGATCATTATCAGTTGCGATCGTTATCCAAAGGAAATTGATGGTCTGGAAGAACGCCTCAAATCGCGCTTCGGCTGGGGATTGACGGTCGCCATCGAACCACCGGAACTGGAAACCCGGGTCGCGATTTTGATGAGTAAGGCGCAACAAATGCAGATCACGTTGCCACATGAGGTTGCGTTCTTTGTCGCCAAGCGGATTCGTTCCAATGTCCGCGAACTGGAAGGTGCGCTACGGCGCGTAGTCGCTAATGCCCGCTTCATGGCCAAACCGATTACCGTTGAGTTCGCCAAGGAGGCCCTGCGCGATCTGCTGGCCCTGCAAGATAAGCAGGTCACCATCGAAAACATCCAAAAAACGGTGGCAGAGTATTTCAAAATCCGTGGCGCCGATTTATTGTCCAAGAAACGCACTCGTTCAGTCGCGCGGCCACGGCAGTTGGCGATGGCGATGTCCAAGGAGCTGACCCATCATAGTCTGCCCGAGATCGGCGATGCCTTTGGCGGGCGCGATCACACTACCGTATTGCACGCTTGCAAGAAAATTGTGGAGCTGCGTGGGGAAGACCGGCGGATGGAAGAGGACTATCAAAACCTTGTGCGTATCCTGACCACTTAATGTCAGGAAGTTGTGGATAAGTCGCCATCGGCAACAAGGAGCTGAGTTATCCACAAATTAAACACTCGTTAGCGGCCACTTTTCCTCAGGCTAAATGAACTGGTTTTATTAGATAACTGATTGAAATATATAAATGATTTTTAGTTATTCAATAAATAATGGGCCCTTAATTACTATAACAAGAAGAAAATATATTAATTTATATATTAATTAACTCGCAGGACAGCACAAACCATGGAACTGACAATTGATCGGGAATCATTACTGAAACCATTACAGTTAGTAGGTGGTGTTGTGGAACGACGCCAAACCTTACCTATTCTGGGAAATGTCCTGTTAAAGGCTGAAGATAACGCCTTATCGGTGACTGCTACCGATCTCGAGATTGAGATGGTTGTTAATATCCCTTTACAATCCAAAGACTTAGGTGAAACCACCTTGCCGGCACGCAAATTTATCGATATTTGCCGTGCCTTGCCTGATGGTTCCCAGATCAGTCTCAAGATCGAAGGTGAGCGCGCCACCATCCGTTCCGGCAAGAGCCGGTTTGTTCTTTCAACCCTGCCGGCACGCGAATTTCCCAATGTCGATCGCTTTGATGTCCAACTCGAGTTTGAAATTCCACAGGGCCAGCTCAAGCGCCTGATCGATCAAACCCAGTTTGCCATGGCACAACAGGATGTACGTTACTACCTTAACGGACTGTTGTTTGAGATATCCCCAAACAAGTTGCGAGCCGTCGCGACCGATGGCCATCGCTTGGCGTTGTGCGATGCCGAAATCGAGATTGCGACCAGCGATGTGCAGCAAGTGATTGTCCCCCGCAAGGCAGTACTGGAACTGGCGCGGTTGTTGGAGAACAGCAATGACAGCATCACTGTGCAGCTCGGGGGCAACCATTTACGCCTGAGCACACCACAGCTGAGCTTTATCACCAAACTGATCGATGGCCGATTCCCGGACTATCAACGCGTGGTACCGCAAGGTGGCGATAAAATCGTGATGGCGGATCGGGATCTGTTGCGTCAGGCCTTGAGCCGGGCGTCGATTCTTTCCAACGAAAAATACCGTAGCGTTCGCTTCTCGTTAGCGCCTGATCGTTTGCAGGTCATGGCCAATAATCCGGAGCAGGAATCCGCAGAAGAAGAAATTGCAGTCGAGTATGATGGTGCCAGTATTGAGATTGGCTTTAACGCCGGGTATGTGATGGATGCGCTGGCGGCGATCCCCAGCAGCGAAGTGCGTCTGGAGCTGACCGATCAAAATAGCTGTTGCCTGATTCGCAGCCCTGAGTCAGAGACGTGCAAATACGTCGTTATGCCGATGCGGTTGTAGGGGCACGGCACGCCGTGCCCCTACATCGTAAACCCCGTGTCCCTCACCTACCTGGAAATCACTGACCTGCGCAATCTGCCGAAGGTGGTGATGGAACCCAGTCCCCGATTCAATATCATTATAGGTGCCAACGGTAGCGGTAAAACCAGCCTGCTGGAGGCTATCTATTTATTGGGGCGTGGCCGATCGTTTCGCACTGCTTATGGTCGGCGGGCGGTACGTGAAGGTCAAACCGCGCTCACCGTATTTGGTCGGACCAGTGCCCCCGCAGTGACAACGGTCGGGATTCAAATCAAAAATGGCGCCTTGCGGGCCAAAATTGGAGGTGAGTGGCTAAAAAAGGTCTCAGAACTGGCCTCAGTCCTGCCTTTATTATTTATATCTCCCGATGCAGATAAATTGATCAAGGGCAGCCCCCGCCAGCGGCGCCGGTTTCTGGATTGGGGATTGTTCCACGTGGAACCAAGTTTTTTGGGTGTCTGGCAACGTTATAACCGGGCGCTGTTACAACACAACGCCGAAATACAACAGTCAAGCAGTGGTCGGGGTAGCCCATGGGCTGCGCAATTGGCCGAAGCCGGGATCCAGCTGCATCAGTTACGCCAGCAGTATGCACTAGCCATTCAAGCGCAATTTGATCAGTATTTGACCTTATTGAGCCCAATTAGCGGTGTGGATTGCCAGTATCAGGCCGGGTGGCCCGCCGAAATGACGTTGGCGGAGGCCCTGGATAAAGGCCGGGAGCGGGACCGGCGAATGGGGTTTACCCAGAACGGGCCGCACCGGGCGGAGCTGGCGCTTCGGGTGAATGGCCGACCGGCAGAACAATTTTTATCCGGCGGCCAGCAGAAACTGGTGGCTTGCGCCTTGTTGCTGGCCCAGGCCGCGATTTATCGCGCCCACAGCGGCGATGCCTGCTTATTATTAGTGGACGATCTGCCCGCAGAACTGGACCCTCGACACCGCCGGACATTGCTCGAGCTGCTGTACCAGTTGGGAGGGCAGGTATTTATTACTGCCACCGATAGCACTCAGCTGCCGCTGGAGGGTCTGGATCTAATGCAGATGTTCCACGTGGAACACGGGGTGCTACAGACCCTCAAATAGAGCCTTTTTTTATCCCTTGGGGTATAATCAAGCCATTGCCCCAACAGCATTTTTTGGAATTTTTCGAGCTCGCCAGCAGCGGATAGCAGGAATCTATGACGACTACCGATCTGAATATCTACGATTCGTCAAACATCAAGGTTCTCAAAGGGTTGGATGCGGTGCGCAAGCGTCCCGGGATGTACATCGGCGACACCGACGATGGCACCGGCCTGCACCACATGGTGTTTGAGGTGGTGGATAACTCCATCGACGAGGCACTGGCTGGATATTGCAAGCGGGTCGAAGTCATCATCCATAGCGATGGCACTGTTTCAGTCGCGGACGATGGGCGCGGTATCCCCGTCGATATCCATCCCGAGGAGGGGCGTTCGGCGGCGGAGGTTATCCTCACGGTGCTCCATGCCGGCGGCAAGTTCGATGATAATTCATATAAGGTCTCCGGCGGCTTGCACGGTGTCGGTGTATCGGTGGTTAATGCCTTGTCCGAGCAGTTGTTGCTGACTATTTACCGCAACGGCAAGATCTACCAGCAGGAATACCGCCATGGTGATCCGGTGGCCCCGTTGGCGGAAACCGGAACTTCAGACAAACGCGGCACCATGATCCGCTTCAAACCCAGCACCAACACCTTCAGCGGCGATCTCGAGTTTCATTACGATATTCTGGCCAAGCGTCTGCGCGAGCTGTCGTTCCTCAATTCAGGAGTACTTATTACTCTGAGCGACGAACGCAGCGGGAAAACAGACGAATTCCATTACGAGGGTGGGATCCGCGCCTTTGTTGAGCATTTAAATCGTAACAAGACGCCATTGCACCCGACAGTGTTTTACTTCCAGACCGAAAAAGACGGCATCACGGTCGAGGTGGCGATGCAATGGAATGATTCCTACCAGGAAAATATCTTCTGTTTTACCAATAACATACCGCAACGCGATGGAGGCACCCACCTGGCCGGTTTTCGTGCCGCCCTGACCCGAACCCTGAACCATTACATCGAGGCCGAAGGTCTGGCCAAGCGGGCGAAGGTGACGACTACGGGTGACGATGCCCGCGAGGGTCTGATGGCGGTGTTGTCGGTGAAGGTGCCGGACCCGAAATTCTCCTCTCAGACCAAGGACAAGCTAGTGTCGTCCGAGGTCAAGTCGGTGGTCGAATCGACGATGAACGAGAAACTGGGTGAGTTTTTGTTAGAAAGCCCTAAAGAAGCTAATGTTATTACCGGGAAGATCATCGATGCGGCCCGCGCCCGTGAGGCGGCCCGTAAAGCGCGGGAAATGACCCGGCGCAAGGGTGTGCTCGATATCGCCGGTTTGCCCGGGAAACTGGCCGATTGTCAGGAAAAAGATCCGGCCATGTCCGAACTGTTTCTGGTCGAGGGCGATTCCGCCGGTGGCTCGGCCAAGCAGGGTCGCGATCGCCGCTTCCAGGCAATTCTGCCGCTCAAGGGCAAGATCCTCAATGTCGAAAAGGCGCGTTTCGACAAGATGCTGTCGTCGGTGGAAGTCGGTACGCTGATCACGGCGCTCGGTTGCGGTATCGGTCGCGAGGAATACAATCCGGACAAGCTGCGTTATCACCGTATCATTATCATGACCGACGCCGATGTCGATGGTTCTCACATTCGGACTTTGCTGTTGACCTTTTTTTATCGCCAAATGCCGGAATTGATCGAGCGCGGTTATATTTATATCGCGCAACCGCCGTTATATAAGGTGAAAAAGGGCAAACAGGAACGTTACGTCAAAGACGATAATGAACTGAACCGCAATTTGCTTGAGGCCGCACTCGATGGCACGCAGTTGTTTGTGAATGCCAATGCGCCTGCTGTCAGCGGCGAAGCACTGGAAAATTTGGCGAGGAGTTATTCCATCGTTATCGCCACCATCAAACGCCTGTCACTGCGTTATCACGCGGTGGTTTTAGAGCGGCTGATTTATTTGCCGCTGTTGACGGATGATGTGTTGACGGATGCTGCGCGCATGACGGCGTGGTGTCAGGAACTGGAGGCACGGTTAAACGCAGATGAAACGCTGACAACAAGTTATAGCGTTCGCGTTGAAACCGATCAGGACAATCGTCCGGCCCGGCTGCTGACCAGTGAAGTCCGTCATGGACTTTCCAATCAACGCGATTTGTCGCTCGAGTTTTTCCGCAGTGGCGAATACCAAAGTATCGTCAAACTCGGCTTGCAGCTCGATGGCCTGCTCGGTGACGGCGCGTATATCAAACGTGGCGAGCGCAGCATTGCGATCACCAGCTTCAAGCAGGCCTATAACTGGTTGCTCGAAGAAGCCAAGCGCGGCCAGCAAATTCAGCGTTATAAAGGTTTGGGCGAGATGAATCCGGAACAACTCTGGGACACCACGCTTAATCCCGAGAGCCGCCGCTTGTTGCAGGTGAAAATCGAAGATGTTGTCGCCGCTGATGAGATTTTCACTACGTTGATGGGCGATCAGGTCGAACCGCGCCGCGATTTCATCGAAAGAAACGCATTGTCGGTAGCGAATCTGGATATTTAATTCTCATCACAAGACGCATTGCCACGTTTCATTTTCTTCCGCTAAGATAGCTTACCACTCGCGCTGAGGGTAAGCCCATGCCAGTAAGATCCATCCACAGGCGGTTGCTGGCACTGTTATTGGCAGTGCCCGCGCTGACGCAAGCCGCCGTGGCACCCCCCAAAGAAGACATCCATTTTCTGCTCGAACATCTGGCCGAGGCGGCACAGGATGCGCGTTATTTCGCATTGCCTTGGCCAGCGGCTTCAGGCCAAGAGTGGCAACCGGTTATCGCGGTGGCGGCTACTGAATTTGATACCAATGTCGCCAAGATGCAGGGATTATTACTCACCGCAGGTGCGGCGCGGCAACTCAATGAGCGCTGGAGTTATGAACTGATCGGTTTTTATGATCAATTTAATGTCGGCGGCAATGCCACAGAACAAGTGCTGACGGCGGGTCAGTTGCAAAATGTGCCGCTTGATATCCCGGAACAGGCCGAATTTTCGTCCCAAGGAGGAACGGTGCGCCATAGTGGCGTCGGTGCAGTATTCAGACGCGAACTTCAGTCAGCAAACAGTGCCTGGCGTTGGGCGGGAACGGGTGGTCTGCTATTAGAACGCTTGGAACTGGCCGATTATCAGGTGCGTTATCGGTTGCTGGCGGGGGCAAATGCGGGGACAGCGGGTGTTCTCGATTACAGTGGCACGCACAATTTCATTTCACCTTTTATCGGCCTTCAAGGCGAGCGTGCCCTGAATTCACGTTGGACTGTCGTGCCACGGGCCGCCATCGGCGCACCGGTACCCGCCGGCAAGTTCGACCCGCGCCTGACCGGACCAGGGTTTGATTTAACCCCGGAATCGACGGGATCAGGCCATGGCAAGATTGGTGATGTTTATTTAATGCTGGGAATGGGGGTACGTGATCAACGCAGCGGTATGGAAATCGACCTCGGCTCAATGGCCACCTTTCCACTGATAGAACGTTTGACGCACAATGGCGTGGACCAGGGGATGTTTATTGCGCTGACTTGGCGTGGGTCAGGTGATGCGAAAGTAAAAAATAAGGAATAAAGATTCAGGGTGGGGTATCCCCCCTGAAAGGGGGGGTGTTAAATATTGTTAATAATTGGCAAACGAACATTAAATCAGGTAAAACTAATCAGGAAAGGCTTACTAAAAAAGTCTGAAACACCAGATTTATACGAATGGGGAAAGAGGGAAGTCAGGGCTACAGGAGGCAAATACCAGGGAAGGTAATGTAGTGGTTAATGCTCGTTAAGGTTGGCGAGTGACGCAGTGGATCAAGGGGCGGCGAATGAGTTCCCAACGTATACAAGAACTGGTTTCTGAGTTGACCACGGTGAATACGATTAAAGATATCCATCGAATCTGTGAAACCGTGTGTGATTATTTTGGATTTGATAGCTTTCATTACGGGGCGCAGTTGCCCTCTTCCTTTACCAAACCGATTTTCATTGATGTCAGTGGTTATCCTACCTCATGGTGGGAACGTTATAAGGAAGCGGAACATGTCCGCCATGACCCCGTTGTTAATTATTGTATCCATAATAATTTGCCGCTGTCGTGGGATAAGCTCAAAATCAAAAAAACAACGGATAGTTTAGGCTGGAAGATCATGGGTGAAGCATTTGACCATGGTGTGAAGGGAGGCGTGACATTTCCTCTGCATACAGCCCAAGGTGAAGCCGCCATGCTTAGCTTTGCTTCCGAGAAAGGAGAGCAATACGCGAGAACACGCGGCTGGGAAATAATGCCGGAAGGCAATTTCTTTACCGCCTACTTACATGAAGCGGTGCGCAGTATCTTGGGAGATGGCTGTTACGCAGATGCCAATATCCGGTTAACGGATCGTGAGCGTGAGTGCTTGATGTGGGCAGCGGATGGTAAAACAACGTGGGAAACAGCGCAGATATTGAAGATATCGGAGCGCACCGTGATCTTTCATGTACAAAACATCACCGAGAAACTAAAGGTCAGCAATCGCCAGCAGGCAGTGGCCCGCGCCATTGTTTATGGATTAATTAAACCGCAATACCTCTAGGCGCTGGTGCCGAATCCTTGTCCTCTTGTACATGGCAAGGAATTCGTCGGTTGACGTTTAGCCAGACACCACGCTTGGGGCGGAGGGTAACGGATGGAACGAGCTCAAGCGGGTGATTGCTGCTGCGGCTAAAGTGCGCATGTCTGACGAATTCAGCCAACATCAACGTCGCCTCAATCATGGCAAATTGGTCACCAATACATTTTCTGCCGCCGGCACCGAAGGGGATAAATGCAAACCGTGGCGGTTGTTTGTCCTGTAACCAACGATCCGGGTTAAAGCGGTCCGGCTCAGGAAACCAGGACGGCTCGCGACTGAGTGTCCATTGTGAAATCATTAAGTGATCGCCAGGTTTTAGATCAATGCTGCCGAGTCTATAGGGTTGGGTAGTGCGGCGAATAATGCTCCATATAGGTGGATATAGTCGCAATGACTCATTAATGACCGCCGTCGTGAGTTTTAAATTATCCATATCCTCAGAAGTGAGCAGTCTATCGCCAAGCGCATTAACTTCAGCAAACAGGCGTTGCTGAATATTGTCATCACTGGCGATCAGATATAGCGCATAACTCACGGCAAGAGCGGTGGTTTCATGCCCCGCCAGAAACATGGTCAGCGCCTCATCAATAATTTGGCGGCGACTGATATTCCCCTCACGATGAGCCTTCAGCAATACATTGAATAATGGCGATTGGCCCTCAGGATTAGCTTCATAGGCGTCAAGCATCGAAGAAACGATCTTATCAAGAACAAGACTAACCTTTTTATATTCGCGGCGCGCATGTGTGGGCAAGGATTTGGGAAGAATCCGTTGCCAGCCCAGTGCCAGGGTATGGAAATGCGTCAAGGCCTGTTCCAGCGAATGACTTACGGTGTGCGGACAGACATGAGCATCGGTCTTGAACAAGGTATCGGTGATGATCTGCATGGCCAAAGACATAATGTCATCGTGAACATTCCTTAAGCCAGCGTTAATATTTTTTGCATGCTGGCGCGAAATACCGGCCATCAGCGGCGTGTAATGCTCAAGTTGCCGCTTCTGTATAACGGGTGAAACGATCTTGCGGTGTTTAAGCCATTCGTCGCCTTGACTGGTGACCAGTCCATTACCAATGATTTGCCGTAATTCATCCGCGAAATCGCTCTTTTCAAACACATCGGATTTTGACCTTAAGACCTCACCGATGAGCTCGGGATGCTGAAGAAGATAAACAGGCATCTTTCCAAGATGGAAATGAGTGATAGGGGATTCGAGCGCAAGGCCGAGTAAAAAATTTAACGGATCGCGGCCAAATTTGAAGGCCGAACCAAATACCGGAATTTCACTGGCTGAATTGGGCTGAGGGAAAAAAGGAGACCCATCAGCAGACAGTGCGGTGAAACCTGGTTCAGACATAAGACACCTCCCGATCGATTGACCTCGTATCTATAGCACCTGAAAAAGGGCGGGACAGCCTGTCACTTTTTACAGTTACGCAAACACCGCAATTCAGTTTCACTTTGAAAGGGCCATAAAGCGTGGAGTGGAACCATGGGATATGTATTGACGGTAAAGGGTAACAACCAACCAAGATTGGATGTGCAGTTAAGAGGGATGTTTGAGCTGAGGAATAAGGTGTTTAAGGAACGATTGAAGTGGCAGGTAAATAGTAATGATGGGCTGGAACAGGACATTTTTGATCAACTATTGCCGGTGTATATGATAGTGACTGATCCCGAGAGTCAGGTAGAAGGCTGTTGGCGGTTATTACCCACGACAAGCAACTACATGTTGCGAGATGTGTTTCCGCAACTGCTTCGTGGCGAAAAGTATCCAGTAAGCCAGGATGTATGGGAAATAAGCCGCTTTGCAGTCATGCCGCCAGATGGCGCAGAAAATGGTCAGACGATATTAAGGTCCGTGACATTGGAAATATTGCGCCGGGGATATGAGTTTGCAATCGCAAACGATATTACGCATTACGTCGCAGTGATGGGTGTGGCGATGGAAAGATTTCTGGGCAGGACGGTAGGTGTACCCATGCGCCGCTTTGGCGATGGACGGGCGCAATATGTCGGCGATGTGTTATCGGTGGCGTGCTGGATCGATATCAATGCCGATTTATATAAGGCGCTGTATATAAGAAATACCACATCAAGCAGATCCAGGGGCGCCCCGAACAGACACATTACCAAAGGCCAGGGAAGGCCGTTGATAACGTCTAAAGAGCGGTAAACGTCAGTGGTCGATGATGCGGTTATCTGAAGCCAAATCAAATTAAGGATGAAAAAAGTGCTTAATAAAAAACAAAAACAAGCACAGATGGAACATTGCGCATTATGTCGTGCCCGGCAGGAAGGAAATCTGCCGGCAACGGCTCAATGCGAGGTCTGTGGTCTGACGATCCGGCAGGTGACGCGCAATAGTGACAGGGACGGTGGCAGTAGTAATGAAATATACGTACTAGAATATCACATGCCATGTAATAAAAAAGTCAACAAGCATAATTAAAAGGTAAATATTATGGTTGAAAATGAGATAGTAAAAAATAAGCTTGAACGACGCGAGGAAATGAAAAATTTGTTATCGCGTATTTCGGGGCTTGAGCGGGAGAAAAAGGAGCTTCGTGAATTAACAGAGGCGATGATTCATAACCTGTCATCACCCATCGGGGCGATTGCGGCATATAGCACTGAATTGAAATCAAAATTCGATAAGAAAGATGGTGAAGTTTATGAATCCGTGATGCGGATGTTCATTATCGCACGACAATCAAAAGAGATGCTCAAGGAGCTGATTGGCTTGGTGCGCGCCACCAGCGTGGACTTGCGTCTGCAAGCTATAGATTTGTCCGCCATTGCCATGAATATAGCTGCGGGCCATAGAGAAATGGAGCCGGATCGCACGGTAGAGGTGATTGTGCAGCCTGGGATAAAAATTGTTGGCGACAACATGCTGATACGTGTGCTGATGATGGAGCTGATGGGTAATGCCTGGAAGTATACGGCTAAGAAGGAGCGCGCCAAAATCGAAATCGCCAGTCATCAAACCAATGACGAGGTCATTTTTTATGTGCGTGACAATGGTATTGGCTTCGATCCTATCTGGGCCGGATTATTGTTTGGACCGTTCAAGCGTTTTTGTGAAGATCCGGATTTTGAGGGCGCGGGAATCGGATTGGCCACCGTGGCACGTATTGTGGAAAGACACGGCGGGCGAGTCTGGGCGGTAGGTCACCCGGATCAAGGCGCGACGATCTATGTGGCCTTGAAAACAAATAATAATGGTTCTTAATTGTAAACTTTTGTCAATTAAAGGCATGTTAGTAATAATGGATTGAAACATGATAAAAACCATATAAATAATCTAAAGTTTATTCAAAATACCTAATTAAATATAACAGTTTGTTTTAATAGTGATTTATCCGGTCAGTTTACGCAATAATACTGCGTGATTCAGCAGCAAATCCAGTCATAGATCAAAGCGGACAAAGAGCAGAAGTAAGAACACACCACAGGGGGACTAAAGAAGTTGTGACCAGTGCCGTAAAGAAAGATACAGTAACTTTACGCGCTTTAAATTATTTCGAAGTTACAAAATCTTATACGGGGTTCCCTGGGGGATAAATGAACGAGCAGTGGGCATTGAGGCTGGAGTCCAACGGGAGCAACAGGCTTCCGAATCTGGTGATGCTTGGCGCCACGCTCATCACAACTATAATCATTGCTCTGAGCTGGATCGGGAATGTAACAATAGTTAGCAACTGGGGGCTGATGGCACAGGGAGTTGCCGTTTTGCTCATGTGGGCTTGGGCATGCAGATTTTGGCGGCGGCAGCGGGATGGAGACGAAAAAAATGTAAACGTGCTCCCCCCAACCCTGGTAATAGCCCCGATCATTATAGATGCCATTAATAGCGTCAATCAGCAAACCGATACTCTAAAAGACGACGTTCAGCGCTTAGAAACGATTATCAAGAGTTCCATCGCGGAGATAATGGATTGTTTTATGGGCATGGAAGCCCAAACCCGCGAGCAACAACATCTCATTTCCAATCAACTCCACACCAACGCAACAACCAACGGTAAAGACTCGCATGCCGAATTCACTGCCTCGCAATTATTGGCACACATTAGTCTCAGAACCTTGCGTATCGGCCAGTTTCGACCGAAGTGGGAGCAAGTGTTACCGACCAGGAAAACTGCGATGCCGGTGGGGCGTGGAGGGTCGGTGGATGTGTTTTAAAGACTAACGGCAATAGAGGAAGCGATTTATGACGCAAGCGATCATTGTCGATGATGAACCAGCAATGCGCAGCCTGCTGGAAGAGGCGTTAACAGAGGCCGGACATGAGGTGATGGCGACTGAGTCGGTGGAAGAGGCGGTAAAACAATTCCGGTGTAAGCCGGAGTCGGTGATGATTACCGATCTGGTGATGCCTGGGAAAAACGGTATCGATCTCATTATGTCGTTGAGGCAGGAATACCCGCAGGCAAAGATCATTGCCATATCGGGTGGTGGTGGAATCAAAGGGAAATTTGATTATTTGGAAATCGCCAATTTGATTGGTGCGGATTCAATCATGAAAAAACCAATCGATATCAATGAGCTGGTAAGGAAAGTGGGAAACCTGTAACAGGCAATAATTAACGAAGTTGATTAACAAGGTGGCAACCATGAACTACTTTATGACCGAGCCGGCAATTCAAGGGATTCCAGTGTATGACCTGCAACGACGCGGAGTTGTGACGAGCGTTGACGCGTCAGGAATCATTGAAAAATTGGAAACAGATGATGAAGGCATGGCATCAAAGCTGGGCTTGGCATTGGGGACGCCGCTTTCTGTTTCGAAACTTGGAGACTTGATTTTGCTAAATCCGGATACAAGCAAGACCCAGTATCTGGTATGCGAAATCGAAGAATCCGAATATAGCATCATGCTGACTGAGAATGCAGCCGAACATACCACGAATTATTACATTCAGGACATCAGCGATCAGGTGCAGACCCCTCAAAATTTGATGCGCGCCGAGAAGATGGAGGCTATGCAGCAGTTTGCAAAGATAGTGGCGCACGATTTCAATAACCTGATCGGTGTTGTGAGCGGATATGCAACATTGGCTCAAGGCAAAATCAATAATGAAAGTGATCCCAAGCTGGCGCGCGCCATTGAGGCAATATCCGATGCGACAATGAGAATGGAGGCGCTGACAGATGAGTTACTGGCGTTTGTCGGTGTGTATGAAGCAGAGCTGGAAGCGGTAAAAATAAAAGAGGTATTCAACCTGCTGGTCGATGAATTAAAGGGGCAGAGGGGGATAAAAGTAAAAGTAAATAAAGATATTGGCTGTGACAGGGAAATAACAAGCGCTTGTATGAAAACACTAAAAAAAGCGTTTTCCGGCCTGGCAACAGGGTTGGTCGAGTGCATGGAAATTCAGGGCGATGTCATCTGCAGTATCGAGAAAAATCACCATAAGGGACTTTGTAAATCATGTTGGCAACCGTATGCCGGCGAGTGGGCAAAAATAACGATCGCAAGTGAAATAAATTCCGTTGCCAGTAATGCGAGGCGGCGCATGTTCGAGCCGTTCTATTTTAAACACTTTAAACACGAATTGAAGACTGGTGCGGGCATGGCCTTTTCAAAAGTCCACAGCATGATTCACGGTAATAAGGGGCATATCGATGTCAAATTTAATTTGACCGGTATGAGCATTGAGTTGTTGATTCCAATCGATGGGTCCGCCAAGACGTCGATGATAGAGAACCATGCCAAAGAACCGGTACAGATAGTTCAGCAAAACAACAGGCGTGCCAGGGTACTGCTGGTGGACGATGATGTTGCGTTGGCAAATGTACAAGGCGAATTGCTGGAGGACAGCGGGTTCGATGTAACGGTCACCACCAGCAGCAAAGAGGCGCTGAACATCTTCCAAAAAAAACCCAACGGATATGATGTGGTGATCACCGATTACACCATGCCGGAGATTACTGGCGGCGACCTGGCCAAGGCATTCATCAAGATGCGGCCCAATATCCCGATCATCCTGTGTACAGGATTTAGTGAGTATCTGGATGAAAAAAGTGCTCAAGCTATCGGGATCAAGAATTACCTATACAAACCAGTAAAAATCAACGATCTGGTGGACAAGATCAATAATTCGTTATTGGACTCAATCAATGGCTGAGAACAATGCCTTGGCAAAAAAAGTGACAATCGCTATCGCCGACGATGATGATGCCTTGCGCCTGATCATAAAGACGGTTCTGGAAAGCGATGGTTACAAGATTCTGGAGGGTCGTAATGGCAGGGATGTGGTTGAGGTGTGCTACAAAAATTCAGTTGATTTGGTGCTGCTGGATAAAATAATGCCGGAGATGGATGGTATCGAGGTGACACGCAATTTATCTGCCGGTTTGGGGAGTAAATGCCCGCCGATTATTATGATCACGGCACTAAACGATACAAAATCAATTGATGAGGCGTTTGAAGCGGGGGCAATCGAATACATTACCAAACCAATCCAATGGTCGGTATTAAAAAACAGAATAAGGGTGGTTCTGGAACAGCAACAATCCAGGTGTGAGATTGAGCGTGCCAATGCCATGTTGCGGGAGAGCGAGCAAGAACTCAGGGCGATATTTAATCACTTCATTGATGGTGTGGTATATACGGATATCAATGGAATAATTCAAACAGCCAATCCAGCTGCAGAACACATCTTCGGCGCGACGAAAGACCAATTAAGCGGAAAAAATATCAGCGATATACTGTGTGACGGAAACCGCATGCTTGAGAAGCTTGTTGAACATGGAGGATGCGATCCAAAATGCAACAGAAAAAGCCGCGGCAAGCGTTTGGATGGAACCGAATTCGCAATCGAAATAGCCGCCAAAAAGACAGAGCTTAATTCAAAGTCTATAGTCGTGTTCAGTCTGAAAGATATTGAACAGCGACTTGCACTTGAGAAACAGTTGCAGCATGCCCAAAAAATGCAGGCGCTTGGTCAATTAACGGGCGGAGTGGCGCATGATTTTAATAATATTCTGGGCGGAATGATGGGCTATGCCACTTTGGCTGAACGGAGCTTAACCAGGAATGACAGCGACAAAATTGGCCAATGTTTGATGGAGATACATACCGCAGGTCAACGAGCGACGGATTTGATCAGAAAAATGCTGGCCTATAGCAGAGGTGTGATATCAGAGGAAAAAGAGAGCAAGCCAGTCGAGATTCTGGGCGAGTCGATTAAAATGCTGCGTCCAGTGATTCCATCATCGGTGACCATGACGGTCAATGTCGAAGAGGGCCTTCCGGCGATTCAGATCGACCCGACTCATTTTCATCAAATCATTACCAATATCTGCATTAATGCGCGTGATGCGATGCACGGTAATGGCGTGATTGAAATCAATCTCAATGAATCAGAGATCGAAGAAGGCGGCAGGTGTGCTTCCTGCCTTGAGGTTGTTCCAGAAGGACGATTTGTTATGTTGACAGTCAAGGATAGCGGGCCGGGAATACAGGAGGCGGACCTGGCGAACATATTTAATCCATTCTTTACGACAAAGGAAGTGGGCAAAGGAAGCGGGCTGGGTTTATCCATGGTGCATGGTTTGGTCCACGGGAAGGGTGGCCATATTCTTGTCGAGTCAACGAAAGAGGGCTCGATATTCAAAATATTGTTTCCGTCGTTAACCAAAACCCAGGCAATCGATAGTCGTGAGTTATGACGAAAGACAAGGAGGCCAAATGGCACGTAAATCAGTCGCTGAGCTCGCCACCGGATGGGTGCTGAGCAAGGATGTGATCGATATGAATGGACGCATTTTATTGCGTACGGGCATGGCATTGACCGATAAAGCCATCAGGGTGATGCAGATATGGGGGGTGACAGAGGTCGACATTGATATCGATGCCGAGCCGGAAGAAAGTCATGCCAAATCAATAGAAATGACGGAAGCCGAAACCAAGACCGTCGATGAAAGAATCGCGCAATTGTATGCCCATTGTGACAGATCACAGACGCTGATTGCGCAATTGACGGAGTATTCAAGACTACGGATATTAGCGGAAATCAGAAATGAAAAAGCACATTGATGCCCAACGTCTGATCAGCGGCGTTACCAAGGTGGCGTCATTGCCCATGATGTATACCCGCATTACGGAGGCAGTGTCAGATCCAAAATCATCGACCAAGCATCTGGCAGAGATCATTTCGGAAGATACCGCGCTGACGGCCAAGTTGCTGCGGTTGGCTAATAGCGCGCTCTACAATTTTCCAAGCAAGGTGAGCACGGTAAATCATGCTGTTACGGTAATAGGTACCCGGCAGCTATGCGAGCTGGTGTTGGCATGCTCGGTGGTATCGCTATTCAAAGATATCGATGCCAAATACGTCAACATGGAATTATTCTGGCGCCACAGTGTCGCCTGTGGCGTATGCGGTAGAATCCTGGCTTCACACCGGCGCGATCCCAATGTCGAAACTGCATTTGTAGCGGGTTTGCTACATGATATTGGCCGGCTGATCATGCTCAAAGAAGTCCCGGAGATCATGAATGAGGTGTTTCATGAATCCGAGAAGGAGAGTGAATTGCTTTATGTAAGCGAGTACAAATTAATGGGTATTAACCATGCTACATTGGGCGGGATGTTGCTGGAGCAATGGAGGTTGCCGCTGCGTCTGATAGAGTCGGTGAAATATCATCACAATCCGGAGGCGGCGCGTAATTACAGTATCGAGGCGGCAATAAATCATGTGTCGGATGTGATGGCACATGGCTTGCTGTATGGGGGTAGTGGTGAACAATTTGTGCCGCCGGTCAAAAACTCTGTTTGGCTCAAGATAGGGATTTCCGATTCTGCCTTGAGAATGGCGATGGAAGAGGTGGAAAAACAATATCAGGCCGCAATGGAGTTTGTGGCAGGCGTTGGTTGATCGGAATAATCCATGCCAGATCCAGATTCAGAAACAGGTTCATATTCTCCAGCATCGCTGATCGATCTGCTGCATGACTTGGTCACCAGTTACGATCATGGCTTAAAGACCGATACGCAAGACGAAATAGATTCCGTGTTGAGGTCGGCGGCGCTCAGTGTCAGCAGGGTTATCCCAACAATATCGATAGGATTTTTACTCAAAGACGAGGATGATCAGGACTTGAAGCTGGCGTTTTGCAGCGAGCCGGAAAAACGCAGATCTCTTGAAGAGAAGACTTCTGAATATATCAGAAACGGTACCATTGCCTGGGCCTTAAAGTACAATCGTGCAGTATTCGAAAAAGGCGATAATGACTCGCTAACCTTGATCCAGGTATTGGCGACGCGCCGTGGTGTCGTGGGGTTATTGATATGCAATCTGGATAAGGATAATAAAAATTATAATGAGTTATCGCTGGCGATACTTTCCATGGTGCTGGCGAACGTTGCCTATGCAATAGAAAGTGTTCAGCTGCAGAATCAATTGAAGCAGGACAATGATTCGCTGGAGGACCTGATAGCCATTAGAACCAGGGAGCTAAGCCTGGCCAAGGTAGAGGCAGAGCGTTCGTCGCGCGCAAAATCCGAGTTCATTGCGGCGATGAGTCATGAGATTCGTACCCCAATGAATGCGCTCATCGGTTGCGCACAGTTGCTTGATGATACAGAGGTTACGGAAGAACAGCGAAAATATATAAATATCATTATCAGCAGTAGTGACCTGCTATTGGCAATCATCAATGATATTTTGGACATTTCTAAAATTGAAGCTGGCAAATTGGCGCTGGAAACAAAGCCAACGCATCTGCGGGACATTGTGCAAGAGGTGTGTGTGCTTTTCGATAATCAAGCCGTTAAAAACGGGGTGGAAATAAGCGGCGAGATTATGCCGGATGTGCCGGCGGCCATTGCTTCTGATCCCACGCGCTTTAGACAGATCATTTCAAACCTGGTCGGCAATGCAGTAAAATTCACTGCCGCGGGCCGCATCTCAATCAAGATTGAGGTCGTAGAAAACAATGACACCGGGTGCCGCCTGCGTGTTGTGGTGTCTGATACCGGGATCGGAATACCTAAAGAAAAAATAGCTGCCTTGTTTTCACCCTTTGTGCAGGCCGATAACTCGACGACGCGAAAATATGGTGGCACCGGCTTGGGGTTGGCGATTTGTAAGCGCCTGATAGAGATGATGGGTGGAACTATCAATATTGAAAGTGATTGTGGCAAAGGGACGCGAGTGGAGTTCTTGTTGCCATTGATTGAATTGGCGCCGGATAAACAAGCGGATAATTTACCGAATGAATCGCCCCGGGTTGCCAAGGGTAGACAGGGCAGGGTGTTGCTGGTGGAAGACAACGAAGTGAATCAGTTCATTGCCAAATCGTTTTTGGAGAAAGAGGGGTTTAAGGTGGATGTCGCTGCCAATGGCGAGGAGGCAATCATCAAACATCGGGAAAATGAATATGATTTAATCCTGATGGATTGCCAAATGCCAGTGATGGACGGCTACGAGGCGACGATAAAAATTAGGCGCCATGAAAAAGCCAGCAATAAGCGAGTGCCTATTATTGCTTTGTCAGCAACCGTATTCGAAACAGATATCGAGAAATGCCGGGAGGCCGGGATGGATGATTTTGTATCCAAGCCATTCAGGAAAGAAATATTGATCGATAAAATTGGATACTGGAAATCCGTGAATGGCGAGGCCTCACAACCGTTAGCCGCGAACGTTGAGCTCGAAAATGGTGAAGTGTTGGGCCTGGAAACACTGGATGAATTAAGAACAATGGTCGGTGAAAATAAGCTGCCACGATTGTTGGAGACCTTGTTGGCTTCATCGATCGAATCATTGGCATTGGTCGACCGCTATTTTCGGGAATCGAATACCGAGGCGATGTGCAAAGAGCTGCATCGATTCAAGTCCTCCGTGGCTCAGGTGGGGGGCGCGCGCCTGGCGACAGTGGCCAATACCCTGGAAAAGGATATCAAGCAAGGCAAGGCCATTGATGTGGCCACCAGCCTGCACCGGTTGCGGGCGGAGTATGAGCTATTCAGAACGGCGATTTCCTGCCATCTCTTGCCAGATATGCTGGGCAGTTGAATCATAAACGTATTGATATTAGAGTAACGGGGGTGTCTGATGGATAACGAGGTTGCAGTGGCACATTCACAAAATCGTCCTTATATGACGTCGCATCAAGTGGCCAAGATGTTCATGGTCACACCGGTGACGGTCCGCCAATGGGTGCAGAAGGGCTTGCTCAAGGGCATGAATACCGCGGGTGGGCATCTGCGTTTTACCATGCAACAGATTGAATTGTTTGCAAGAAAACGTGGAATGAGCATGCTGCCGCTGGAAAATAATACTACCCTGCGGATTCTGATTGTGGATGACGACGCAGCTCATTGTCAGGTCATCAAGGATCTGCTGACCGAGGTAGCGACGGACATTGAGATTGAAACGGCTCATGATGGGTTTGAGGCCGGCTGGAAGGCCCAGGTATTCAAGCCTGGGGTGATCCTCCTGGATTTGATGATGCCTGGGTTGGATGGGTATGAAGTGTGCCGCTGGATGAAGTCGAGCCCGGTGACCAATCACATCCGTATTATCGCCATGACCGGGTTTAAATCGAAAAAGAATGTGGAACGGATTATCGCTGCAGGGGCGGAAGAATGCCTGTCAAAGCCGATTGATCCCGGAACCCTGGCGAACGCGATCGGGTTGCAGGTAGCGGAGCCGTTGCAGGGGGCGATGTAATCAGTAGGGGCGATTCATGAATCGCCCCTACGGTTGTTCGATATCAAAAAAGACCGCCTTGCGCCGCAGCCCATGATCACGTTCTTCAGTGCCCTGATAATTCTTGCGCAGTGAGCCGTACTCCAATCAAAGCAATAATGGAAATATCGGTTTAACTTAAGGAGCCGAGCGCTTTTTTGACGGCGTTTAACAACTGCTGTGGATTGAATGGCTTGACGAGCCAGCCAGTGACGCCTGTGGCCTTGCCCTGTTTTTTGATCTCTGTCGTACTCTCCGTGGTCAGCATCAGAATGGGGGTAAAATTATAGTCAGGCAGGGATCGTAGTTCCCTGACCAAGGCGATGCCATCCAGCCGCGGCATGTTGAGATCGGTGATGACGAGGTCGAATTTTCTGCCCATGGCTTTATTCAATGCGTCTTGTCCGTCAAGCGCCTCAATCACATCATATCCGGAGTCCTTAAGTATCGCGTGTACCATTTGGCGCATGGATGTCGAATCGTCTACCACCAAAATGGTTGCCATACTTTTATCCTAATATATTGTGCGAATTACTCCGATACTTTTCTTTCTTTTTATATATCGATTTCACCTAATTAACAAGGCGTTTCGCGCCACACTGTTAATTATTAATCGGGCATTTAAATGTATTCAGATGCCCGATTAATAATTGCGACTGTCGGATGCCCATTAAAGAGGCAGAGGTCAGTCCGTGGCGCAACACATAAACCGCAAAAGGCTTGATAGGACTGCCCATTTCTGAAAAATAACCAGGCAAACACCTATTGTGTTTTTGTTCTGGTACTCGGCGTTGGTTTGCTGTTGATGCGTCTAAGTTGCGTCCATGTGTGCCATGTCATGCGTCTTCCATGGGTAACAGGATATCTGCCAGTATTAGCAGGGACATTCAGTCTCCAGTACTTTGCGTCAAACAGTCGGTCAAGGTACCTAAAATAGGGAGCTTGCATCACTACCGGATTTTTCCTGTAGAAAAAGTGGCCCTGAATACTATTGAATTTTCCTTTTCTGTCGATATTTATTGATAACAATCGAAGTCTCGTTTTTACCATCTCATAGAGTGGTTTTTAAATTGGTATCGTTGACTGGTCTCCACGGTATCTGCCAAGGAGGGACATGATGTCTTGGCAGAGCAACTTGAGCGCTGCAACCACTGCTCCTTGTCGGGGAAGGGCAAAAATTAACTCGCGCCTCAACTCGGTAAACATAATCTGGTCACTCACATTATTGATACTATACCTTTTCTTCACCAAAGTATGGGCGTATGAACCGTCCATCCCGATTTTCATTCTACATTCCTATAGCTATGAATATCCCTGGACCAAAAGGCAGCAGCAGGCGTTTGTAGAGGCTCTTAAGTCAGATTCTTCTCGTGAATACACATATATTATCGAGTCGCTTGATAGCAAACGCGTGCCCTATAACCGCGAGGTTGCCGAACTCACGGCGAAATACCTTCAGGAAAAATACCGCGGCGTCGAGCCGGCGGCAATTTATGTTACCGACGACAATGCTTTATCCTTCGCCCGTTCCCACCTGACCGCAATCTTTCCTAATGCGCCCGTTTTTTTTTCGGGCGTAAATGATGAGTACATCCTGGCTGATATTGACCACAACCGCATCACCGGCGTTCTCGAAAGAAAAGATCTTTCTCCAAACGTCGATCTAATAAAACAAATTGATCCAAAAAACCGGGATATCCTGTTCGTGGGTGATACCAGTGAAACCTATAAGGCCGTCGAGCGTGAAATCAAGGAAGATCTTGCAAATTATCCGATGCTCCGAGCCAGCTTTATTTCAAGGCGAAGACTCGATGAGGTTGTATCGGAGTTACAACAACGAAAAGAGCGATTCGTGGTCCTGACAACCGTCGGCGCCTTGGTTGATTCAAATGAGCGCTCAATCACGCTTCCACAAATCCTGCGTGCCATTACGCAGGCGGGAACACATCTATTTATCAGCACGGAAGACGCTTACATGTTGTCTGGCGTGATTGGCGGTTATGTCGTGAGCGGCGGAAATCAGGGAAGAAATGCCGCCACGTTACTCATCAGGCATCTAAATGGCGTTCCCATCTCTGCCATTCCGCCGATAGCGGATAGTCCAAACGAATATATATTCGATGGAACTGAACTTGCCAAGGCTAGTGTTACCCTGCCTGACACCTTGCTGCGGAAGGCAACGATAATAAACTCGCCACCAAATTTTTTTGACCGTCACCGCCAATGGGTAGACAGCGTAATGTATGGCATGACTGCTGCATTGACTATTCTTTTAATGTTGTATATAGCGTTATATGTCAAAAAAAAGAAGATTGCTGTCAAGTTCGCAGAACAAGAACTCGCGATCAGTCAAAGCCGCCTGGCGACAGTGTTCAATAATGTCGTCGATGGAATTGTGGTGATTAATGAGGGCGGTACGATAGAAGAATTTAATGTCGCTGCCGAGCGCATATTCGGCTATCCGCGCGCAGAAGTCATCGGCAAAAACGTAGGCATGCTAATGCCGGAGCCAGAGCGCAGCCATCACGAAAGTTACATGAGGCGTCATATCCAAACCAATAGCTCAAACCCTATGGTCGCTCGCCGGGAGCTGCCGGGCCAGCACAAAGATGGCAGTATATTTCCAATGGAGCTGGCGTTGAGTGAGGCTGTCATCGGCGACCGCCGACTCTTCACCGCGATTATACGGGATGTTCGCGGGCGCAAGCAGACCGAGGCGACATTGGCGGCGCAACACCACCAGATTAAAGCGATTAACAATGCCCAATCGCGTTTTATCAGGGGTGGCGATCCACGCGAGCTTTTTGAGCAGTTGTTGCCGGAAATCCTGGCGCTGACCGGGAGCGAATTTGGATTCATCGCTGAGGCGATACAGGACGCGGAAGGCAAGCCTTATCTCAAGTTTTATGCGCAGACCAATATCGCCTGGGACGAGGCTACCCGCACGTTCTATGAGCAAAACGCGCCCCAGGGGCTGGAGTTTCGCAATCTCAATAATTTGTTTGGTCATGTCATTCTCAGCGGCGAAATAGTGATCAGTAACGATCCCGCCCATGACCCGCGTAGCGGTGGTACGCCGCAGGGACATCCGCCGCTTAAAAGTTTTTTTGGCGTACCCATCTACTTTGGTGAGCGGCTGATCGGTATGGTAGGCTTGGCCAATCGTCCACAAGGTTATGACCAGGCGATGGTCGATTTGTTGCAGCCGATTATGAACACCTACGCCCAACTCTTCGACGCCATTGACAAGGGACGGGAGCGTAAGCGTGCGGGGCTGGATTTGAAACGGGCCAACAGTTTTATGGCCGGGCTGGTCGAAAATCTACAGGCAGGTCTGCTGGTGGAGGACGAGATGGGCGAGATCCATACCGTAAACCAGACCTATTGTGACATGTTCGGCAAAGGTGATCTGCCGCTGATGATCGAGGGTACTGGCGGCGCACAAGAGTTCCAACACAATCAGGCGCTATTCATTGATCCCAAGGCTTACCTGCAACAGCGTCAGGACTGTCTGAACGGCCAGGGTGTAGTGGCCGGACACGAACTCGTCCTGCGCGATGGCCGCATTTTCGAACAGGACTACGTGCCGCTCATTTTTGAAGATGAACTCGGTCAGACGCACCGCAATCATCTGTGGACTTACCGCGACATCAGCGAGCACAAACAGATACTGGCCCGGGTCGCACAACAAAGCGAACAACTTGAGCAGATGCAGCATTTTGTCGAGCGGACGCTCGATGCATTGAGTTCCAGTATTTGTGTGCTCGATGAGATTGGCAATATACTCTATATCAACGAAGCCTGGAAAAACTTTGGCCGGGGCAACGGCCTGCGCGATTCCGACAGCTGTCTGAACGCCAATTATCTGGAGATTTGCAATCAGGCGGGAGACGATGCCGATGCCAGATTGATCAGCCAGTCTTTGCGTGAGTTGTTGCGCGGCGAACGTGAAAAATTTGTCGCCGAATATGCTTGTCATAGCCCCTATAGCCAGCGCTGGATGATGCTCCACGCCACGCGCTTCGCTACCGATAATGGCATTCGCGTGGTTATTGCTCATGACGATGTGTCGGAGCTGCGTCAGGCGGCAGCTGCCGCCGAAGTGGGGGCGAGAGCGAAGAGCCAATTCCTCGCCACCATGAGCCACGAGATTCGCACCCCCATGAATGGCGTGCTGGGCATGTTGCACCTCCTGGGCAAAACGGAATTGAACGCGCAGCAACGGCGTTTTATCGATACCGCTATCGGTTCCGGGGAGATGCTGCTCAAGGTAATCAATGATGTCCTCGACTTCTCCAAATTGGAAGCCGACAAGTTGGAACTCGAATCCATACCGTTTGATCTGGGCGCATTGATGGAACAAACAGTGGCGCTACTGGCGGAAGGAGCGCATGAAAAACGGGTGGAGCTACTTTATTTGACGGATCCAGACATACCGCGCCGGCTCATGGGCGATCCGACTCGCCTGCGTCAGGTATTAACCAATTTGATTAATAACGCCATCAAGTTCACCGCAAAAGGCGAAGTTGTGTTGTCCGTCACCAAACTTGAAGGAAACCTGATTCACTTCGGCGTGCGAGACACCGGGATCGGTATGTCCGAAACGCAACAGCAACTATTGTTCAAAGCATTCAGTCAGGTTGATAACTCTCATACCCGAAAATACGGCGGCACCGGCCTGGGACTGGCCATTAGTCAGAAGCTGATCGAGGCCATGGGTGGCAAAATAAAAGTTATCAGCGCGCCCGGCGTGGGTTCGGATTTTAGTTTCGATCTGTTGCTCGAGGTCATCGACGATAGCGAAGTGCGATGTCAAATTTCACCGGCTCTTTCCAAACTACGTTTTCTGGCAGTGGATGACAATCCCATGTTGAGAGAGTTGCTAAGAAGAATTTTTGAAAGCTGGAAAGTTGCCAAGCTTAGTTTAGCTGAAAACGGTGCTGATGCTTTGGCACAATTACGGGCTGCCGTAGCTGTGGGTGAGCCCTTTGATATTGCTTTTCTGGATCTAAATATGCCTGGCATGCATGGACTGGAGTTGGCGCGCAGCATCCGTGCCGATACTACACTGAACGGCATGAAACTGGTGATGCTCAGCGCAGTTAACCAAGATAAACCGGCACCAGACCTCGATGCCTGGCTGACCAAGCCGCTGCGGCAATCTGAGTTCTATAATTGTTTAATGAGGCTGGTAGGCGAACAGGTGTCGGCTGAATCCGGAACCGTGGCCAGCCCAGAAGGGGATACTTGCTGGTTCGGTAACCGCAGATTGCTGCTGGTGGAAGACAACAGCATTAATCAGGAAGTCGCGCAGGAAATTCTTGGTGCGGCGGGTTTTGCCATTGATATCCGGGAAAATGGTGCCGAGGCCGTGCAGGCCGTGCAGGACAACACCTATGACGCTGTGTTGATGGATATCCAGATGCCGGTCATGGATGGCCTCGAGGCAGCGCGAACTATTCGCGCGCTCGGCGGCCGCTACACCGCGCTGCCGATTGTTGCCATGACTGCCCACGCCTTGAGCGGGGACGCCGACAAGAGTCTGGCCGCGGGCATGAACGGCCATGTGACCAAACCGATTGATCCAGAAGCCGTATTCAAGGAGCTCGCACGCTGGATCAAGCCCAGTGAAAAGCCGAGTGAAGCCATGGCCACGACAGCAGCATCCGCGCCGATTACCATACCTGAGCTACCGGGTATCGATGTCACTGACGGTATGGAGCGTCTGCGCAATTGGGAGACGTACCGTCGGCTATTGAAAAATTTTCGCGATAAACACGCTGGTGCGGCAGACAGACTGGAAAACTTAATTCGCCGGAATGAGTGGGAGGAAGCGACACGGCTGGCACACACCCTCAAAGGTAGCGGTGGCAACCTGGGGGCCAAAAAAATATATGAGGCGGCTGCAGCGATGGAACAGGCCTGCCGGGCAGAAAATCAAGATCGAGTAACGGCCCAGTTCCCAATCTTACGTTCCCGCCTTGAAGAAGTCATCAACGGACTTGCAATGCTAGTGCCGGAGGTCGCAATAAAAGCTAGTGTCACATTTGATCCGGCGGCTTGGCGCAGTGGCTTGGAACAGTTGGCGAACTATTTGGATTCTGATCTTGGTGAGGCGCAAGCGTGCCTTGAGAGCCTGCGACAACAGGCGTGCGGAACGGAGAATGCAGCCGCGATAGAAGAACTCGCAAGCGCGTTGAATAGTTTCGATGTCGATACAGTCAAAGAAATCGTTCAGCGTTTGCAAAGCGTATGAGCAGGTGTTTGGACTTACAGGCTGTTAGGGATAGCACAAGGAGAAATAACCCATGAGCAACGACAAGAAACGGATTTTGATCGTGGATGATTCGACGGATGACATTCATGTCTTGATGGAAAACCTGAAGCAGGATTACGCCGTGTTGGCCGCTACCAGTGGCAGAAAGGCGCTCGAAATGGCAAGTAAAAGCCCTCACCCCGATGTGATCCTGATGGATGTAATGATGCCGGACATGGATGGCTATCAAACCTGCCGCCGTTTGAAGGAAACTCCGGAGACCCAGGGCATCGATGTCGTTTTCGTGTCCGCTCACGATACCACCGAGGAAAAATTGGCCGGCTACGAGGCCGGTGGCAGCGACTATCTCATCAAACCGGTTCAGCCCATCGAGCTTCTGCAAAAAGTGAAACTGGCGATCAAGAACCGGGATGCCCGCACCGAAACGGAAGCGGAAAAGTCGATGATGATGCAAACCGCCATGACGGCCATCTCCAACGCGGGTGAACAGGGAGTGGTGGTGGACTTCATGCGCCGGAGCTTTACTGTCCAAAGTATCGAGGACTTGGCCCGGCTTGCCGTCGAAGCGACTGCAAACTACGGTCTGGAAAATAGCGTGCAGCTCCGTTCTTCCAGCGGTGCCGTCAACGCCGGCACCGCCGACCCGATGTCGCCCCTGGAGATAGAACTCTTGTCCCGGTTGAAGGATGCGGGACGGCTCAAAACGAGCGGCGCACGATTGATCGCCAATTTTGGCAACGTTTCGATGTTGATCAAGAATATGCCGGCTGACGAAGATAAATGCGGCCGCTTGCGCGATCATCTCGCCATTCTGCTGGAGGGGGCTGATATCCGGTTGCAGGCATTGGAAATGGCGCAGCAATTGGCCGTGCTAGTGGCGGACTCCAATCAGGCGCTGCAAGAAATCGGGGTTCAGCAGAAACAACAGAAAGAAGCGGCGATGCAGATCATGGACGATGTCATGAAGGAACTGGAAGCATCATTTCTGCGCTACGGTTTAACAGAAGACCAGGAGCAGCGGTTATTGAAGGTCGTGCAAACCGGTGTAGATAAATCGTTGGACAATTTCGAACAGGGATTGAAAATCGATGCGCAATTGCGTGCCATCATCGATCGCTTAATGCGGTTTTCGAAGAGCTGAATACGTGTCGCGGGCCGGAATCAAGCCGGCACCCGGCGTAATGACAATTACCGGGCAAGCAGCCGCTGCGCCATCAGTCGTGCGCCAATCAGGCCAATATTGGAATTCATTACGACCTTAATCGGAAAGCGCTGCATTAAAGCGCTCATCTTGCCTTTGTGGTGAAAGGCCGGCAGAAATAAATCGCTCTGTAGCTGCTGAATGATTTTGGGCGCAATGCCACCGGCGAGGAAAATCCCACCCGTCGGCAAACAAGTCAGCGCAAGATTGCCAGCCACATTGCCATAGATTTGCGTGAATACATCCAGCGTGCGATGGGCGATGTTATCGCCATGAGTTGCGGCGCTACTGATGGCGGCGCCAGGATCGGCGCTATGAGTGATATTGAGCAGGAGGGATTCTTCGCTACCGTGATCAAGTTGGTGTAGCGCATAATAGATATTAACCAGCCCTGGTCCTGACAGCACATGTTCGATCGAGACATGACCGAGTGTCTGTCGCAAGTAGTTAAAAACAACGAGCTCATCATTGCTTGCTGGCGCAAAACCGGCATGGCCACCTTCTGTGGCGAGCACGTTATAGCGCTGGCCATCATGCACCATCAAGGCGACACCTAAGCCTGTGCCCGCACCCAGCACAAGCCGCACACCACGTGCATCGCAGCTGACATTTTGTAGTGTAACGAGTTCATCGCCGCACAATCCGTCCAGACCATAAGCCACTGCGGCAAAGTCATTGATCAGTTTGACGTGCTGAATTTTGAATTGAGATGCGAGTTGCTGGCTATCAAGATGCCAAGGCAAATTTGTAATCTCGGCAGATTCACCATGGGAAGAGGCCGTAACAGGCCCGGCAACGGCGATACATGCGGCACCTACAGGGCCAGGATGATGCGCCAGAAAATTGCTAATGATGCCATCGAAACTGGCGTGATCCGCGCTGGCGTAACGCTGATCGGCAATTAACGTTGAATGAGTGCCGTCAAACTCGGAAAGTTCAAGCAGGGTCTTGGTGCCGCCAAGATCAACCGCCAGTACGCGCATTAGGATTTACTCTTGAGTTTGCTGGCAGCGGCCTGATCCAGACACCAGATCAATTCGCCTTCAGGTTGTATCATCTCCACCGGATAGCCCGGCACACTGGGCGCGCGGTTTAAAACTTCAGCAATGATATCGGCCTTGGGTTCGCCCGAAACAAACATCCAAATCTGACGCGCATGATTGATGACAGGAAACGTAACACTAATGCGCCAGCAATCAAGCTTTTGAACCCACACGGCGGTTACTCGCTTGTCAGTCACCTGGAGGGCATCAGTATCCGGAAACAGGGAAGCAATATGGCCATCGGGGCCCAGTCCCAGCAATATCAAATCAAACTGGGTCTGGCCGCTAGCGTCGCGTGGCACAAAACGGAAAATTGTTTGATCATATTCAGCGGCGGCAATTTTAGGAATGGGATGTTCGCCGACGATGCGGTGGATATGGGCCTTGGGTAATGGTACATGTACCAGCAGCGCTTCTTTGGCCATCCGGTAATTGCTGTCGGCATGATCAGCGCTGACGGCGCGCTCATCACTGAAAAAAATATGGGTGTGTTCCCATGGCATTTGTTGCGCCAGTGGCGCTTTTGCTAAAAGTTGATAGAGACGACGCGGGGTGTTGCCACCGGTCAGGGCGATATAAAAATCACGACCGCTATCGACCGTATGCTGGGCCAGAGACACGATGGCCTGGGCCGTAGTGCGACACAGGGTCTCCATGTCGGGTTCAATGCGAATGCGCGTCTTCATGGCACTATCTTAGCGCGCCCGCGTTGCACCCTGTCAATGAAAATGGAAAAAGATTACCGGCAAGTCTGTAATGCGAGCCGGGCTTGGGCCACGAACTGGATAAAGCCGCGTTGCTGGTCTGTTGTAATGCCTTTGCCGCCCTTGCCACGATCGGCATAAATGAATCCAATAGGTTTGGAGCCGGAGCGGAGCGAAGAGGCAACGAAGGACTTGGCCGCGATCTTGGATTCAAACTCTGGAGGCAGGGCATTCTTCCACTGTGAGTCGGCAGCGTCTTGAACGGTGATTTCGCTGCCCTCGAGAACAATGCGGGCAAAAATATCGGATTTTGAATTAAGCGGGAAATTAAAATATTCCTTTAGCATATCCTTGTCATGACCAACAGCGATGCGGCCTATATAGTGACTACGATCCAAAGATAACAGACACAGTAATACTCGGTTGAGGCCGATAGCCTCATGGACACCCTCTAGAACCTTGACAAGAACATTGTTGAGTTTTGCCGAGTCGGTGATCAGGGTGGTAATTTCCTGGATATATTGCAATTGAAGTTGTGCATTAATTTCCGCTTTAGAGGCAGTTTTTGCGTCGGGTGTGGTTATGGACGTGGCGGCATCCGATAAAGTTGCATCGTCAGTTTCAACGATATCGCCGTTGGGATTCTGAGCCACCTGATCACGGGTGGCGCTGGCAAAAAAGGCAAACTGACGTGCCAGCTTGTCGCGGGCATCGTCGCCGGTTTCCACCACCACCGGCATCATCTTGCGTTTGTCCAGCCCATATTCCTGGGCCAGTTCGCAAGACATCTTGAATGAATTTGTTAAAGAACCTTCAACCTGCTTCACGCTCAGACCCGCAGCCTTGGCCATATCCATAATGAGTTCCTGTTGCGAAGGACCTTTGCCTGCATAGTCAGAATAGAGTCCGGCAACGACCTTGGACGCGATCGCGGCCAGCGCCTGGTTAAGTTCCAGAGGCTTGGTGATTTGGCCTTGAATTTTGGGCAATTCACTTTCCATGGTTGAAACAATGCGCGGCGCGAAGTCCCAGCTGGTGGCAACCTCCTTGCCAACATCGGACACAGTCATGCCCAAAATTGTTCGTTCATTATCGACAGCACCCAAGTTACCTTCGCGATTGAGTTTTTGTATTTCCAGATAGCGATCGGATAAAAAGTAGGCGGTGAGTATTTCGCCCAAATTGTGTAATAAGGCACAGGTGTATGTTTCTTCGGCATCCTCTATGCCGCATTTAATCGCCATGTCACGCACAAAGCCGGCGGCAATATAGGCACGTACCAACAGCTTGCTCATGTCGATGCCGGGGTTTTCGTGCTGGAAATTTTCGATGAGTTTCAGGGTCAGGGTGAGATTTTTGACCGTATCGAAGCCGAGCAGAATAATTGCCCGTGAAATCACGTTAATCTTGCCGCCGAAGCGATTGAAATAAGGTGAATTGGACAGGCGCAGCAGCTTGGTGCTGAGATTGGCGTCCTTGAGTACTTCGTTCGCCAGATGCATGGCATCGGAATCCGGGTCGGAGCTGATGCGGTGAATATGGTTCACCGAGGCGCTAAAGACCGGCAAATCGCCAAGACGCTCGATCTTGGCGGTAATTTGTTTCATGGTTTCCTGTTTGCTCATCCCTGCCGCCAATTCCAGTAAGGTTGGTGGGCTTTAACCCATTGATTTTAATAACTCAGGTGTCAATGTAAGACTTCCGCCCCGTGGTATATAGATCGGCAGCAGTGGGCAAAAAAACAGGGGGGAGTTAACGAGATCCGGCAGTTCAACCCTGGGCGGTTCGATAGGGAAGTACTCGGTGCCGGAGCGCTCGAATTTTCGATGTCTTCGCGCAGGCTATGCGATGACCGCCATTGATCGACGCTAATTCAGGATTTTTCAGTCTTAATATCGACATAATCGAAGACGATATCGGCATAAAGCGTAACGAGGCCAGGTGCGATGGGATGACGGCTTTCTTCGATGGATTCGGACAGGTGGCTGCCTACCTGCGCGCATTCAAAGGCGGATAATAACCATATAAATTATACAATATTTACCTAGTTAGACCTTGATTCAGGCAATAGTTGCTTTTTGGTTGTGGGTTTCAGCCCCAATTCAGCTTGGTGTTGTATTTTGAATTACGGATCATCCATTAAGTGTTGCCAATCGCTGTGGGGTTGACCGGAAAATCTAAGTGAGAGCCGAGATGAGTAAAAGAGATGACATCGGCTCAAGGATGAGTGAGAAATTCAAGGGGCAGGCCACGCTGGGCCGCGCAGCCTTGCTGGCGCTGATGGCCGTGATCTGGCCTTTAAATGCCCTCGCATATTTCGGATTAAATTTCCTGCCCAATACCACGGTCACCGACACCACCGGCGATGCCAATGGTTATCAAGGCGGCCGCCATCTGTCTTCCTGCTTTTTTACCGGTTATGGTTATCAGGATAATGGGTGTATCTGGGACAAATCCATTTTGACCGCTGGCGTCAAGACCAAGAAATTCGGCATCGCCGATCAGATGGAATATCGATACGAAGCCGTCACCGTCAGCGGCTATACCGGTGCCGACGCAGCGCTGAATGGCACATGGTTTCACCTGGTGCTGGGCGGCCGCGACTCCGAATGGAAGCAGGACACCTACGTCAAGATGGGGGGGTCGCAGACCTACACTCAAGGGGGTGACTTGGCAACCAAGTCGAGTCCCAGCGGCACCCCGGCAGGTTCGTTGTCGGACAGCGGCGGGTTCACGGGCGCCACGGTGGGCAGCAACAACAATTTCACCGGCATCATGGACGCCTTCAACACGGATGCCTGTGCCCTATATGCCGGAAACGGCTGTGATCCGATCGGCCTGTACAACTCCGACGGCAATGGCAACGCGGTGGGTATTACCAACCACCGCGACCCACGCTGGAATGGTAACGGCTCCGGTAACCCCACCCGTGTCATCATGCGCCAGGTGGACAAGAGCGCCACTGGCGCCTATCAGGAATTTCTCAAGGATCGCATCGATCACAAGCCACTCATTTATCAGAGTGTGAATGATCCAGTCGAGGGGTATTCGGCAATCTTCCAGGTCGATATGCGTAATCGCACCTATAGCGACACCACGGCGCTGACCATTGGCCAGAACCCAGTCGTGCCGCATGATCGGGAATTGGCGCTGAACAAGAGTACCAACGCCCGCACCTCCGGTAACTCAACACTGGACGGCAAAGCGTTTAATTACAGCTATGATCCCAACTCCGAGATCGTGATGAAACAATGGTTCACTGATCCGTTAAGGGCGCCGGATGCCCACTATGATGCCTTCGAGCGTGCCTCGGTACCCGGTAATCATGTCCACATGACGGCAAGCCAATATAGTTATACCCCGGGCGCTGGCTGGGTGGCGCCCGCCGCAGGTTTGGATACTTACTACAGCGCATTTTATAACCGCCAATTTTATACTGGCGGCGCCATCGGTACCGTCAAGAACACCAATGGCGGCACGTATTCCAATAACACTTGGTACAAAGATGGCGGCGGTAATTACATTCCGATCTACCAACCGGGCACCTATGCCTATGTCGAAGGCGGTTTCGATCAATTGGGACAAGCCCCATGGAGCTTGGCAGACCCCGCGCAAAACATCTGTATGGCGAGCCCGTTCTGCCCTTAATCGAATGGGGATGTTTCAGGCGATAACAGCATCACGACGCTTCAAAAATTCACGCGATAACCGGCGTAGAGGTAAGTGGTGTCAGTATCAATCGCTTGTGGCCAGGTATTGAGATGTGAGCGTTCGTAACCGGCCTCCAGTTCGAAGTAGAAGCGCTTGCCCCAGAGATAGTCGACTTTTAAATTTGGCGCGGCATCCCATTGTGTATCGGCGCGATCGTTGTAACGGCGATAGTTCAGGCGCATCCCTGGATTGATGCGCCAACCATCCGTAGTGACGTGTCGGTGATTCGCATTAAAAGTGGTTTGATCGATATTTTGAGCAGTGGCAAGTCGGAGCGCGAATGTTGTGTAATCCTGAGGCCAACCGATGCCATTGCCAACCAGCCGTCCGCTGATCGAATGTTCGATACCCGTACTGTCGGTCGCGGCAACGCCGCCAGAGGCGGGCGTTGCCGAAAGATCGCTGGCGCTATAATCGAGATCGCCCCGCCAGCGGCTGCTGAAGGGATGTGAAATTCCGAGCATCACAATGCGGCTAGTCGCAGTGCGATCTGCCGCCAAATCGCGGATCTCGGATTCGGTAAACAGTTGCCGCAGCTCGTCCAGTTTGGTGACGGGCTGCCCGATGATCGCGTTACGCGTGGCGAGCAGCGGACTACTGCGATAATCGATCGCGTAATTAACGATGTTTTGATCCGCAAGCGTCAAGGTGCCCTGGGCCATTAAAATGTTGAGGGCATGATAGCCGACATCATAATCCACCAACCCGGCAAACGTCTGCGTTTCGCTGTAGTAGCGTGACTCTAGGCCGATAGCACGTCGGTCGTTAAGACTCTCGGCAGTTTGATTGATTAGATAGCCATTAAAATTCCAGAGACGATCACTGGTTTGAGTATCGAGACTCAAACTAACGAAATGACGAAGCGGATCGACACGAGTGTGTGACGACGATTCGACCGGTGATCCGCCAGCAAGCTTTACCGAATTTCCACCCGGCAAGCGCATGCGGAGATTTAGCCCGTCGAAGCGGCCAAAAATACCGCTGTCATATTGAGTTTGGCGGCCGATACGCGCACCGAATGGGCTTTGGCCGCTCAGATCGAGATAAGCAAAATACAAATAGTCTTTATCCTTATTCGAAGTGATATCTGCAAGATGGCCGGCGTTAATACGACCTTTGATGTCAAGATTGCTGCTATGACCGCGGGCATTCAGATCAATGGATGACAAGAGCGAACTTTGATCAGATGAAGACGTGGCCGTTGAAGTTGAGAAATGGCGATAGGTCTGACCGAACGATCCATAGAACTCGGATCCCTTCTCTTGTTTCGCAACGGGCTTCGTTTCAGGCACGGTCTCTTTTGGTTTCCATTCCGCAGTTACTAGGCCTGCAAGTCGCTGCCGCACACGAACTGCACCTTCGCCTTTGGGAAAGCGTGACAAATACTGCTCGTATACCGCCTTTGCCTGTGCGTACTGGCCATTGCGTTCACGGACGACACCAAGCATTTCGAGTGCTACCTGAGCAAAACGTTTATCCTTGCTATCGAGCGCCTTAGTATAGAGTTGAGCCGCGCGTGAGTAATCGCCCGAGCTAAATGCGCGACGCGCTTGTTCCATGGTCGCTGCCAACGGGTCTTCCGGCAACTCAGCGAGCGATTCACCCGGTGGCGGTGGCGTCTCAGGCGTGACGGGTATATCAGCCGCAGAAAAGACGCGCGGCGGCAATAAGAATGCGCACAATAATAAGGACCAGCGAAAAGTATGTGTGCTATTCATTTAGAATTCCGCATCCGTTATATGATGTTGGCCGCTGCGCGCCACTCCCTGTACGTGGCAGCTACCGCTACAGTTGCGCAATTGACTGACCGTTTCATCGTGCGGGCCCTGTTTGAAATTACCAGCATGACAGGCGCCGCAGTCGGGTTGATAAGCTGGATATGGCCAATTCACTGCGTTGCTTAAGGTGCTGTGACAACGGCTGCTGTTACACGTCAATGGCGCGCGGTGATTGCCGGGGTACTTAGCCGAGGTATGCGAATAGGTGCTGACCGGTCGCCAGGCGAGAGTGACGTGACAGCTGCTGCATTCGCCTGAGAAATGCCCAGTCGGTTTACCGGTTGCACTGACGCCGTTATGGCAAGTGGAACAAGCGGCGGTCACCCCCGAATGACTAAACGTCGCCGGCAGCCAGGCAACAGTGGTGTGGCAACTGTTGCATTGCAAGGTTGTCGCTATGTGCGTTGCTGACTTGCCGGTAGCGCTGGTACCGTTGTGACAGGTGGAACAATTCGTGCCGACCAGTGAATGATTGACGGTCGCAGGTCTCCACGCTGCGGTGGTGTGGCAACTATCACAGGTCAAGGTGGTGACAATGTGTGAGGCCGATTTGCCAGTAGCGCTGGTGCCGTTATGGCAAGTGGAACAGGCGGCAGTCACCCCCGAATGACTAAATGTCGCCGGCAGCCAGGCGTTGGTGGTGTGACAACTGTTGCATTGCAAGGTTGTCGCTATGTGCGTTACCGTTTTGCCGATAGCGCTGCTGCCATTGTGACAGCTTGAGCAGTTTGTACCGACGAGCGAATGATTGACGCTTGCAGGTTTCCAAGCAGTGGTGGCATGGCACGTATCACACGCCAGCGTAGTAACAATGTGTGAGGTTGATTTGCCTGTGGCGGTTGAACCATTGTGGCACGTGGCACAGGTCCCAGTGGCTCCGGTGTGGTTGAAATTGGCCGGTAACCATGCACCTGTATTATGACAAGTTCCGCATTGTAACGTAGTCGGAATATGAGCAGCTGTTTTACCGGTGGCGGTGGTGCCATTGTGACAGCTTGAGCAAGTCGTGCCGACCAGCGAATGATTGACGGCCGCAGGTTTCCAGGCGCGAGTGGTATGGCAGCTGTCGCACTGCAAGGTGGTGACAATGTGCGTCGTTGTCTTGCCGGTCGCACTGCTGCCATTGTGACAGGTGGAGCAGGCCGCAGTAATGCCACTGTGGCTAAAGGTCGCGGGCTTCCAGGCAGTCGTAGTATGGCAACTATTGCATTGCAACGTGGTGACGATATGCGTCGCTGTCTTGCCTGTAGCGCTCGTTCCATTGTGGCATGTGGTGCAGGCCGCCGTCGCACCGAGGTGATTGAAGTTAGCGGGTTTCCAAGCAGTCGTGCTATGACACGTGCCGCATTGCTGTGTCGTCGCAACGTGTGTTGCGGTTTTGCCGGTAGCGTTAGACCCGTTGTGGCAGCTTGAGCAATTAGTACCTGCGGTGGAATGATCAACCCCCGCGGGTAACCAGGCATTGGTGGTATGGCATATGCCGCAGTCCTGGGTCGTGGTGATGTGCGAGACCTTCTTGCCCGCTGCTGACGTGCCGTTATGGCAGGTCGAACAACTGCCGGTCACGTTGCTGTGATTAAAATGCGCTGGCGTCCATGACAGCGTTATGTGACAACTATTGCAATCAAGAGTTGTTAACACGTGATTTGCCGACTTACCCATAGCAGAAGTGCCGTTGTGACAACTCGCGCAACTTCCACTCACCTGACGATGATCAAAGACGGCAGGCGTCCAGCTGCCACTGATATGGCAATTATCGCACTGACTATTGGTTTGAATGTGTTTGGCTGGTTTGCCAGGTGCAGTGCGGCCATTGTGGCATTTAAAGCAATCGCTACTGACCTCGGCATGATCCATTCGTTTTGCCGGCGTCCAGGTATATACGCTATGGCAGGCATCGCAGGTACTGCTAGAGACGATGTGGCGCGAATTTTTGCGTGTCGCATTAATGCTGGCACTGGCACCATGGCAGCCCTGACAGGTACGCGGCGCGCCCTTAAATACCCCGCGTGGGTGGCAAGCCGCGCAATTTACCGTGGCATGGCCACCGGTGAGCGGAAAGGCCGTCATGGAGTGATCAAAGCGCTGCTGCGAGCCAGTACCCGCGGCTATTGCGGACAGGCCGAACATAAGTCCGGCGATCAAGATGAATAGTGAAGCAATGCGTTTCATATAAGCCCCTATCTTTTTATCGTAATATCTTTGAAGCTACGCTCGCTGTGACAGCGTTCACAACGCTGACCAAATTCGCCGTCATGAACGTCATCCGCGCGATGACAATCGCCGCAGGCTGAAGAAATCTTCAGATTGTTAGTCGCCGAACGGTGACAATCATCACAGCGTAATTTGGCATGCGCCTCGCGCAGTGAGAATTTGGTCTCCTGACTATGATCAAATTGCCAAAAGCGCCAATCGTTGGGGTTGTGGCAGGCTTCGCATTTTTCGCCGAGCCTGCCTTTGTGTTTGTCCTGTGCACTATGACATGCCAGGCAATTCGACTTGATTCCCTTATATTCAGATGTGGGATGACAATCGGCGCAGGTGGCTGCGGCATGCAAGCCGATTAATGGGAAGCGAGTGGTGTCATGATCGAAAACAACGCGATCACGCCATCCAGCTTCGCTATGACAACGCTCGCACTTGTCACCCTGGCTACCGCGGTGGATATCAGCGCTGGCATGACACTGCCGACAGGCGGTTTTATTTTTTTCATTGCTCGCCGGACCCTTGTGGCAGGCGCCACAGATGACGTCCCGATGCTTGCCACGCAGCGGAAATTTGGTCGCTTTATCGTGATCAAACTGTTTCTTGGCCCAGCGCTCAGGCGTATGGCAGCTTTGGCATTGTTTGCCATAACGGCCCTGATGTTCATCATCGGCACGATGACAGCCGTAACAATCGGTTGCCAGTTTGGTTTTGAAATCGGCGTTGTGGCAACTTTGACAAGGCGTCGTTGCATGCCGCCCCAGCAGCTTGTAGTGCGTGTCGCGATCATGATCAAAGGCGGTGCCCTTCCAGCCCTGCGTCGAGTGGCAACGCTTGCAGTTATCACCATAACGATTCTGGTGCACGTCGTTGATGCCGTGGCAGGCGACGCATTGCTGCGGTACATCCTTGTACTTTTGGCCGGGGTGACACAGCGCGCAATCCACCTGGCGGTGTTTGCCAGTGAGCGGATAGTTTGTCTTGCTGTGATCAAAGCGGGAATCACGCCATTGATCCTGGGTGTGGCATTTATCGCATTGCGGGCCTAATTTTCCGGCGTGGCGGTCGTCCTGTTTGTGGCAATCCAGACAGCGGCTTGGCGCTTTGCGGTAGGGATCGCCGGTCCGGTGACAGGCGCCGCAGAGTGTCGATTGATGCGCGCCCTTGAGCGGAAAATTGGTGTGGGCATGATTGAATTGCGTTTGATTGAATTGCACGATATCGGCGCCACGTCCCTTGTGATCGGTGTGACACGTTTTGCAGTCGGTTTTAATGAGTTGTGGATCGAGCCCATGCAGACCGCGATTTGCCTTAATGTCAGCAGCAACCTCCTTATGGCAATCGAGGCAGAGCGTTTTTTGCGGTGTGTCGCGCAACGGCGTGTGGCATTTGGCGCATTGTTCTTCGTATTTGGCATGGGCGCTGGCCAACTTGCCGGGCATCACCAGTGTCTCCAGCGTTGCTGTGGCAATACTGGACCATAACGTCAGGAATAAACACCACCAGACCGCACGCATAAAAAATCAATACACGTGAACGGCGATGACATGCACGATGCCGGTAATCAGCATCATTACAAACAATGGTAGATGTAGTATGTGCCAAAGTGCGAATAGACGGGTATAGAGTGAATACTCGGCAACGTGGCGGATGGCGGAAAAATAATCGGCCAGATGGCGGCGCAGTTCACGGCTATATCCGCGCCGGATGCGCCAGTAGTCACTGCGCGTATGGATGGCAAGCGCCAATACACGGGCTAAGGATTGCGCGAGACTGCTTGGCGGTTGCGCTAGGGAGTGATAACGCGCCAGACGCTCGCTCATCCTGGTGGCTACCGCTGAATCGCCCAGCAGAATGTTTTCTTGTGCCGACAGCGCGGCATTGAGTTCTTCGAGCGTGGCTTGACGGCCATAGAGACCATGGTGAATCTTGGCGTAAAAATATCGGCCGAGCAGACCGCTGCTGGCGACGATCAACATGCAGGACAGCGCGATATTACTGTTAAGCGCGCCGAGCTGAAAATTCGAGTGATAAAGAATTGCCGTGGGCCCGAGCACGCCCAGTGCCATATGAAAACGGAACCAGTGTTTTACCGCCCCCAGCTTGCGCATCGCACCCCAGCGTTTGCGCAGCGGATAAAGCAACAGCAGTAGCATCAGACTGCCACCGATAATCCCCAGCCAGTAGCCGATGCCATGCTCGGCGGTGATGTCTTTGTTGAATCGATTCAGCCAGCCGTCATAGAGCAGAATGGTCACCAGTAGAAAAAAGATCAACGTGCCGGTGAAACTGGCGCGCGTTTTGCCATCGCTGCTGTTACGGGTAGTTTTGGCCGGCGAGGGCTCCAGATTGCCTCGGATGCTGGTATTGACACTGCTCACGATATTTAACCCTGGCACTATTACATAGTGCGTAATTTAATTTTAGCTAATGGAAGACTGTACTTGTATGTGGATATTATCGGCCATTCATTACAATTAGACGATGGGGTAACTATCGATTTGCGCAATCTGTCGCAAATTCGAGACGGATTTTGAGAACTGCGCAGCAAGTTGCTTGAATCGGTATAAAATCCGCCCAGCAAATACCGAAGATCATGAGTATGAGTAGCGAATCACTGGCGATCACGGCGCTGTATGGCGGCGCGATGGCATTAATCTGGACGATCTATGGCTGGCGCCGCCGCCGCGTGAGTCGTCGCAGCCAGGCGTTGTTGAACGATGCACGTGACGCCGGATTGGCCGAGCCAGCGTCATTGCACCCGGTGGTCGACCACGCCTGCTGTATTGGCTGCGGCTCATGCATCGATGCCTGCCCCGAGAAGTCGGTGCTTGGCTTGATCGGTGGCAAGGCGCACCTGGTCACGCCCAGCGCCTGCATTGGTCACGGTGCTTGTGCGCGGGCATGTCCGTCGCAGTGCATCACGCTGGTATTTGGCACTGAAAAGCGTGGTGTCGACATTCCATTGTTGAGTCCAGAATTCGAAACCAGTGTGCCAGGCGTATTCATTGCTGGCGAACTGGGTGGCATGGGCCTGATCGGCAATGCCATCGAGCAGGGGCGGCAGGCGATGATGGCGATTGCGCAACGCGGCCGCGGCCATGATGATCGTCTCGATGTATTGATCGTCGGTGCCGGACCGGCCGGTTTCGCCGCCGCCCTGGCCGCGAAGCAAGCCGGTCTCAGCTATGTTGTCATTGAGCAAGAGTCTTTTGGCGGCACAGTGGCACACTTCCCGCGCGGCAAACTGGTGTTGACGCGGCCGGTGGAGCTGCCTTTGGTGGGCAAGGTGCAATTTCGTGAAACCAGCAAGGAATCGCTGCTCGAATTCTGGCAGCAGGTGCGCGAGCAGCATCAGTTGCAAATGCGTTTCAATGAGCGCATGGAGACGATGACGGTCGAGGGTGATGGCTTTGTCGTCGCCACCAGTCAAGCGCAATATCGCGTTCGCAGCGTATTGCTGGCCATCGGTCGCCGCGGTACGCCGCGCAAGCTCGAAGTGCCGGGTGAAGAGTTGCCCAAAGTGGTGTATCGCCTGATCGACGCCGAACAGTATCGTGGCCAGCATGTCTTGATCGTTGGTGGTGGCGACAGTGCGCTGGAAGCGGCATGGACCATCGCCGCGCAACCCGGAACAAAAGTCACTCTGTCATATCGCGGTGAAGCCTTCGCTCGCGCCAAGGCCAAGAATCGCAATGAAGTGCAGGCAGCGCAGGAGACCGGGAAGTTACAGGTATTGCTTGAATCGCAGGTGCGCGAGATCAGCGCCAAGCGAGTGCGGATTGCAAAGGGCGATCAGGAGATAGAGGTCGCCAACGATGCCGTCATTGTCTGTGCCGGCGGCGTGTTGCCGACACCCTTTTTGAAAAGCATAGGGATTGAAGTTGAAACTAAATATGGCACGGCGTAGCAGACTTGCCATTTGTCTTGCGGCGTCGATCAGTATGGCTCAGGCCGCTGACATGGACGATGTTGCCGGTGCAATCCGCAAAAAAGATTTTACTCAGGCCGTGCAACTGCTCAAGCCCTTGGCACAACAAGGTGATCGCGCAGCACAGTATCAACTCGCTGTGTTGTATCGTTCTGGCCAGGGTGTGGCGAGTGATGATAAAAAAGCCTTCGAATTACTGCAGCGTGCGGCGGAGCAAGGCTATGACAAGGCACAATATAATTTGGCAACGATGTACGAGTCAGGCACCGCCACGCCGCTAAATGTCGATCAGGCGCGCGCCTGGTATGTAAAGGCCGCGGCACAAGGGCACGCGCTTGCCCGGCAACGGCTAACATTGTTGGCACCGATGGCGAAAACGCCGACGGAGTCCAATGAAGAATTGTATCGTGCGGTGACCAAAGGTGATCTGGCGCGAGTCCGACAATTGTTGGTGCAAAATAATGATGTTAATGTCCCCGATCAACAAGGCAGTACACCATTACTGGCGGCGATTTCTGCTGGACAAATCGAGATGGCGAAATTCTTGTTGACACAGGGCGCCGATCCAAAGCACAAGGATAAATATCAGGACGATGCCTTGTTGCTTGCAGTGCGCCGTGGCGATAGTAAATTAATAAGCGCGCTACTAGCGGGTAAGGCTAATCCCAACACACGAGATGGTAGCGGTAATCCGGTGTTGCATGAAGCCATTGAGCATGGCGATGTCGATATCATCAAGCAATTAATTGCTGCGGGTGCCGATCTCAAGGCCAATGACGCCAAAGGGCGTAGTGTAGTGCAGGCTGCGCGTGATCATGGCCAAAAACAAGTGGAACAAAGTTTAATCGCCGCTGGAGTGCGCGATGAACCCACAACAGCGACGGCAAACACGGTGGTGAAAGCCGATGCCAATCTTGCCGACAAGCAACTTTATGTTGGTTGGAGTAACTTAATGATCGCCGCCGCACGCGGTCAGTCGGCGATGGTGCGTTCACTGTTGGCGCAGGGTGTTGATGTGAACGAACACGATACCAAGGGAATGACAGCCCTCGCGTTCGCCGCGACGGCTGGCGATACAGAGGCCGTCGATTTGTTAGTGAAGGCCAAAGCCCAGCTTGATCCGCGCGATGGCGACGGCCGCACGCCGCTGATACTGGCCGCTGTCGCAAATAAGCTTGAAGCTGTGCAGGTACTGCTTAATGCCGGCGTGGAAATTAACACGCGCGATAAAAGTGGTGCCACTGCACTCTGGCATGCCGCACAGAGTGGTCATGCAAGCATCGCCGCCGCGTTGCTGAAAAGCGGCGCCGACGCCAGTCGTGCCAACAATGAAGGCATGACACCACTGCTCGCCGCCTTGCGCCGTGATGATCCTGCCTTGCTCGATGCGTTGCTTGCCGGTGGTGCGTCGGTCAATGACGCCGATCGCCAGGGACGCAGCGCATTATGGCTGGTTGCCGATCGCGGTAACGCCGAGCTGACCGCACGTTTGCTTAAACAAGGCGCGGCTGTTGATTATGCCGATAGCGAGGGCTACACACCGCTCATGCGCGCCGCCCGGCGCGGCAGTGCTCAGGTTGTAAGCCTGTTGCTGCGGGCAAAGGCACAACCGGGATTGGCGGCGCGTAATCGTGACACCGCCCTCACGCTCGCCAGCGCCGCCGGCAATGCCGAGGCAGTGAACGCCTTGCTGCAAGCCGGTGCTGCGGTAAATACGCAAAATGGTGTTGGCGACACCGCGCTACTTATCGCTGCGCGTGCTGGCAATGCTGAAGTCATTAAGGTATTGCTCCCCGCCGGTGCCGACAGCGGCCTGCGCAATCAAAAACGTGAAAGCGCCCGCGACCTTGCTCAATCCCGGCAGCGGACGGACATCGTCAATCTGCTCGATGCTCAACCCGGGCAAAAGAAACGGTTGTTTGGATTATTGTAGGGGCACGGCGCGCCGTGCCCCTACGTACGGGTACGTGAGGGTAATTCCGGTATAATCGCGCAATATGCCGGATCACATTGGAGCTCCCCATGAAACGTCTTCTCACTATCGCCGCCTGTGCAGTTTTAGTCGCCAGTTGTGCTACCAATCCCGTTACTGGCCGCAAACAATTCATGATCGTCCCCGAGAGCCAAGCCATCGCCGCCTCGAAAGAAGCCTATGTGCAGATGATGAGCCCACTTGAGAAAGACGGCAAGATCGATAGCGATAAGGCATTAAAAGCCCGCATTGATAAAATCACCAGCAAACTGGTCGCGCAGGCGATCCGCTTCCGGCCCGAGACCGAACAATGGGAATGGACGGTGAAAGTGATTGACGACCCGCAGACCGTCAATGCCTTTTGCATGGCGGGTGGCCGAATGGCGGTGTATACCGGCCTTATACAGCAGATCAAACCAACAGATGACGAACTGGCGCAGGTAATGGGCCACGAGATTGCTCACGCTTTGTCTAATCACACCGCAGAGAAGATGTCCGTCGCCATGGCCTCGGATCTGGCGCTCGGTTCCATCGCCGCCGCCAGCAAAAACTCAGGCGCTGCGTTGCAAGGCGCCGCACTGGCGGCAACGCTGGCCGTTAAATTGCCCAACAGCCGCGAGGCCGAAACTGAAGCCGATCGCATCGGCATCGAACTGGCCGCGCGCGCCGGTTACGATCCGCATGCCGCGGTGACGTTATGGCAGAAGATGGAGAAGACCGGCGGCAGCGAGCGTTTTGATTTTCTCAGCACCCATCCGGCGCCGGGTAAGCGCATGGAAACCTTGTCCGGGCTAGTGCCGCAAATGATGCCGTTATATCAACAGGCCGGTCGGTAGGGGCATGGTGTTGTTGGGGTGCAGGGCATGATGTTGGGGTGCAGGGCATGATTTGGTACGGGCACGGCGTGCCGTGCCCGTACGGGTGCGGGGTGCATTCCAACGGTATGTCGTGTTCGTTCACATAAAGACGATCCAATTCCCATTGCGCCGGATTATTGCGGATGTATTCCCGGATGAGATTCAATTCCGATTCATTGCGAATGATGCGTTCCCAGTAATTGCGTTGCCATAATGTGGCACCAGGTGTTTGTTGCAATTCGTTGACGCGTTTTGTAACGGCGGATTTGAATGATCGGACAATGGTAGGAAGTGACCCGGAAACGGGACGACCAAATTGTTCCACCGTTGGGGTACGGTGTGCCGTGCCCCTACGGTGGGTTGTTGGATATGGCGTGTTGTGGGGCATACCGTGCCCCTACCGTTGGTAGATTACAAAACTGTAGGGGTAACCATTGACCTCATCCGCCGGATAATCATGCCGTTCAATTTCCCGCCACTCTGCGAAATTGATTTCCGGAAACCAGGCATCGCCTTCGATCTCGGTGTGGACCAGCGTCAGGTATAAGCGCTGGGCTTTCGGCAGCATTTGGGCGTAGAACGAGGCGCCGCCGATGACCATCACTTCCGGCGCATCACTCGCCGCGCGCAAGGCGGCGTCGATGTCTTTGACCACCACACAACCTGCCGCCGTCCAGCCTGCATCGCGGGTGACGACGATGTTGGTGCGGTTGGGCAGCGGTTTGCCGATCGACTCGAAGGTCTTGCGCCCCATCAGCACCGGTTTACCAAGTGTGTGTTGGCGGAACCATTTCATGTCCGCGGGCAAGTTCCAGGGCAGGCGGTTTTCGATGCCGATGACGCGGTTGTCGGCCATGGCGGCGATGAGGGAGATAATCATTCTGTTACCTTTACCGATTGTCCCCCTCTCCCTCCGGGAGAGGGTTGGGGTGAGGGGGGAAATTAATATTCCCTCATCCTGGCCTTCTCCCAGAGGGAGAAGGAACCTTAATACAAAATCACACCGCCACCGGTGCCTTGATATGCGGATGGCACTGATAATCCACCAGCTCAAAGTCCTCAAATTTAAAATCGAAGATACTGTTCACCGCCGGATTGAGTTTCATTTTCGGCAGCGGATAGGGTTCACGCGCCAGTTGGGTTTGCACCTGTTCCAGGTGATTGGAATACAAATGGGCGTCACCCAGGGTATGGATAAACTCGCCCGGCTTGAGCCCAGTGACCTGCGCCACCATTAAGGTGAGCAGGGCATAGGAAGCGATGTTGAACGGCACGCCGAGAAAGATGTCGGCGCTGCGTTGATAGAGCTGGCAGGACAATCGACCCTCAGCAACATAGAACTGGAAGAAGGCATGACACGGTGGCAGCGCCATGTGCTCGATCTCGCCCACATTCCAGGCGCTGACGATCAGCCGCCGCGAGTCGGGCGTGCGCTTGATCTGCTCAACCACTTGGTTGATCTGGTCGATGTGACGGCCATCGGCTGTCGGCCATGACCGCCACTGATAACCATACACTGGCCCCAGTTCGCCGTCGGCATCAGCCCACTCATCCCAGATGCTGACGCCGTTATCTTTCAGGTAACGGGTGTTGGTTTCGCCCTTCAGGAACCAGAGCAGTTCATGGATGATGGAGCGCAGGTGCAGCTTCTTGGTGGTGACCAGCGGGAAGCCCTGGGCCAGGTCGAAGCGCATTTGATAACCAAAGACGCTGACGGTGCCGGTACCGGTGCGATCTTCCTTGCGGGTGCCGTGCTGATGCACATGTCTCATTAAATCAAGGTATTGCTGCATGTTTTATATCCGGCTATAAATTTGATGATAACTGCAAATATTTGTATCGACTCTAAAATTATGGTGCCAGACGGCATTTGGTAGGGGCACGGCGCGCCGTGCCCCTACGGGTTCATTTCCCTTATCGCCGATACGCCCACACCATCAAACCGACACCGCCGAGGATCATCGGCGTCGATAACACCTGGCCCATGGTTAGCCAGCCGAAGGCGAGATAACCGAGCTGGGCGTCGGGTTGGCGGGCAAATTCCACCGCAAATCGAAACACACCATAGCACAGCAGAAAGAGTCCAGACACGGCCATGGTGGGTCTTGGTTTACGCGAATAAAACCAGAGAATCAGGAACAGAACCGCGCCTTCGAGAAAGGCCTGATATAACTGCGACGGGTGGCGTGGCAGTGGCCCGCCGTGGGGAAAGATCATCGCCCACGGCACATCAGTGACCTTGCCCCAGAGTTCGCCGTTGATGAAATTACCGATGCGGCCGGCACCTAAGCCAATCGGCACCAATGGTGCGACGAAATCCATCAGTTCAAAAAATCCGCGCTGCACCTTGCGGCCATAGATCAGCATCGCCGTAATCACGCCGATCATCCCGCCGTGGAACGACATGCCACCTTCCCAGACTTTAAAGATATTGGCGGGGTGTTCCAGGTAAACGCCGAGATCATAAAACAGCACATAGCCGATACGGCCGCCAAGCACCGCGCCCAGGGCGCAATAGAATATCAGGTCACTGATTTGTTCCGGCTGCAAAATGGCGCCAGGCTTGCGGGCGCGGTATTGTCCCAACCACCAGGCGGCGGCAAAGCCGATTAGGTACATCAAGCCGTACCAGTGAACTTTGAGCGGGCCGAGATGAAGGGCGACGGGGTCGATTTGGGGATAGGTCAGCATGGGCGTAGGATACTCGGGAAAAGGGAAAAGATGAAAGGGTAAAGGGGATGAGTCGGCCGAAGGCCGACGGTTAAAAATATTTAGCGCGCAATGCGCGCTCATTCCCTTTTCCCTTGTATCTTTCCCTTTCGGCCCTGACTTAAATCGGCGTGACTCGGCAAATAAACGCCTTCAAATAATCCGTCTCCGGGATGGCCGGATGCACCGGATGGTCCGGCCCCTGATGGCCCTGTTCGAGTATCACCACGTTGCGGTCGATATGGCGCGCCGCCTGCAACACCTGCTGCCGCAGCTCATCACGATCCATGTGATAGGAACAGGAGGCGGAGACCAGAATGCCGTCCTTGCTCAGCACCTGCATCGCCATTTGATTCAGGCGGCGATAGGCCTCAGTGCCCTTGGCAATATCTTTTTTGCGTTTGATAAAGGCCGGCGGGTCGAGGACGATGACATCGAAATGCTCGCGCTCGGCGCGCAACTGCTTGAGCGCATCAAAGGCATCGCCATGCAAAGTGGCGACGCGGTCACCGACATTATTCAAGGCCGCATTGTTATGGATTTGATCGATGGCGAGATTGGATTCGTCGATGCACAGCACTTCGCGCGCACCGGCCACTGCCGCCGGGATGCCCCAGCCGCCCATATAGCTGAACACATCCAGCACCCGCAAATCTTTCACATAATGTGTTAATCGGCCGCGGTTCAGGCGATGATCATAAAACCAGCCGGTTTTCTGGCCGGTTTGTGCAGGAGCCTGAAAACGGCAGTCGTTTTCGATGACATCCAGCAACTCCGGCGCTGTGCCGTGGGCGACCTCCACGTAACGTGGCAAGCCTTCCATTTCGCGGATCGAGCTGTCATTGCGCAAAATGATCGCCTTGGGTCGCAGCAGCTTGTCGAGGCAAGCAATGATTTCATCGCGCCGCTTTTCCATGCCAAAGGTGGTGATCTGGACGCTAAGTACATCGCCAAAACGATCGACGACCAAGCCGGGTAGGCCATCGCCTTCCCCATACACCAGCCGGTAATAAGGATGGGCGAACAGGCGCTCGCGCAGCGACAGGGCGATGTTGAGCCGGTGCGTGATCAAGCTGGCGGAAGCCGGGTAATCCCGCTCGCGCGAAACGATGCGGGCGCAGATCAAAGAGTTTGGGTTGACATAGGCATGGCCCAGGAATTTGCCAGAATCATCAATGAGTTCCACGTCCTGGCCAGGCTCGAAGGCAGATAACGGCGTGCGGGTGGTATCGATCTCATTGCTGAATACCCAGAGGTGGCCGGCGCGCAGGCGGCGACCTTCGTTACGCTTGAGTTGGAGTGGGGGTAGGCTCATGGGTGGCTAGGGTAAAGGGAAAAGGGAAAAGATGAAAGGGGAAAGCGGGGTTAGAAAAACCGGTGTTTATCCCCTCCTTGGATAAGGGTGAGGAGGGAAAGAAAAAGGTCCGGTGGACTTTTTTCCCGACGAACGGGTGCGCGTGCGCACCCTGGGCGGGATGTGGCGCGTAGCGCCGGGGTGGTTTGAACTTTTAAAACCACCACCCTCGGCACCGCTCCCTGCGTTGCCCTACCTCGTGCATCCATGCATTCGCACCCTTTCGGGGCACCCCTCCTCCTTCAAGGAGGAGGGGGTAGAGATTTTTTCAGTGCTTTGGCAGCCGGCTTTACTTTCCCCGTCCCCCGGTTCTCCTTATAATAGCGGGCTCACACAGATTCTGACCCGATTTCTAGTCTCTAAATATAAGGAACACAGTATGCACAACGGGGTATCACTGACACAGTTCATCATCGAGGAGCAGCGCCGCCTGCCCAACGCCACTGGCGACTTCACCTCGCTGCTTAACGACATCGTCACCGCCTGCAAGGTGATTTCGAATGCGGTCAACAAAGGCGCACTGATTGGCGTGCTGGGTTCGGCCGAGAGCGAAAACGTTCAAGGCGAAACGCAGAAGAAACTGGACGTGATTACCAATGAAGTGGTGCTCAAGTCCAACGAATGGGCCGGTCACCTGGCGGCGATGGCCTCCGAAGAAATGGACGACATCTATCCGATTCCGCCGCAATATCCGCGTGGCAAATATCTGATGCTGTTCGATCCGCTCGATGGTTCTTCCAACATCGACGTTAACATTTCCGTTGGCACCATCTTCTCGATCCTGCGTTGCCCCGAAGGCGTGACCGATCCGAAGGTTGAAGATTTTCTGCAGCCCGGCACGCAACAAATCTGCGCCGGTTACGCGCTGTATGGGCCGTCCACCATGCTGGTGTTGACCACCGGTAACGGCGCGAATGGCTTCACGCTCGATCGCAACGTCGGTGAATTTATTCTGACGCATCCGAATATGCGCATTCCAGAAGAGACTAAAGAATTCGCCATCAATGCCTCGAATCAGCGGTTCTGGGAAAAACCCGTGCAACGCTATGTCGAAGAATGCCTGCAAGGTAAAGACGGCCCTCGCGGCAAGGACTTCAACATGCGTTGGGTCGCCTCAATGGTCGCTGAAGTTCATCGCATCCTGACGCGCGGCGGCATCTTCATGTATCCGCTGGACAGCAAGATGAAAGACAAGGGCGGCAAGCTGCGTCTGATGTACGAAGCCAACCCCATGTCGTTCATCGTTGAGCAAGCGGGCGGTGTCTCCAGCACCGGCCATGAGCGCATCATGAGTATGAAGCCGAAGGGTATTCACCAGCGCGTGCCGGTGATCTTGGGCTCCAAGACTGAAGTTGAGCGTGTGGTTTCTTACCACAAGTAAACAACACCGCATTTTTTGATGCATGATAAATCCCAGCCAGGGCAACATGGCTGGGATTTTTTATTCCCGAGTATAATGATAGATAATTTGGAGTATGCCTGAGTAAAGTGTTAAACCTAATTAACAATTAACCGATAACTTAACCACCTCGATTGCATGATAATTGATAGGGATGTTATGACCAAAAGCGCGATCAGTGTCGAATCGTCGGGCAGCATTGGCCAGTACACCTATGCGGATCTGATTTTAAGCTATCTCATCGAAATAGACGCAGGCTATATCTTTGGCGTGCCGGGCGGCGCGATTGAGCCGCTGTATAACGCCATCGCCAGGCAAATGCGCTCGCCGCTGGAGGATAGTGCACACCAAAAGAAAAAGAATTCGATGATTCCGTTACGCCAGCGGCGAACCTCACGTTCCATTCAGGCAGTCATCGCCCGCCATGAAAGCGGGGCTGCCTTCATGGCCGATGGTTATGCCCGTGAAACCGGCAAGATCGGTGTGTGTTGCGCCACCACCGGGCCAGGCGCGACCAATCTCATCACCGGCGTGGCATCAGCTTATGCTGACCGCATACCAATGCTGGTGATCACGCCACAAACGGCGTTGCCGAACTTCGGCAAGCTGGGTTTGCAGGAGTCTTCCAGTGATGCCGTCGATATCGTTGGCATGTTCGAGCACTGCACGCGCTATAACAGTCTGGTGTCACACCCAGAGCAGGTTGAAGGCAAGCTCAATATGGCGCTGCTGCATGCGTTTCGACGGCCGCGCGGCCCGGTGCATTTGAGTATTCCAATGGATATCATGAATACGCCGCTGGAAACGGATATCACTGCCTACCAACTGGCGCACCTCTTCCGCCAGCCTAAGGCGATTGACGAGAGTTCATACGATGCGCTGTTGTCAGCAATCAAGGCCGCGCGTAACCCTGTTTTCTTTCTGGGCGCGGGTAGCCGCCACGCGATAGATATCATTGTTTCACTTGCTGAACACAATCATATTCCCATGATTACAACGCCAGCGGGTAAGTCCTGGGTCAATGCTTATCATCCGCTCTATCGCGGTGTTTTTGGGTTTGCAGGCCATGCCAGTGCTTTTGATACCTTGATGGATAATGATGTCGATCTGGTGATTGCGGTGGGCACGTCGCTGAGTGAATTATCAACGGCAAGCTGGGATCGGCGGCTGCTCAATCACAAGCTGGTCCATATTACGGGAACGCTGGAAGACTTTTCACGCTCACCAATGGCATGTCTGCACGTATTGAGTGACGTGCGTGCGCTATTTGCCAATCTGCAAAAAGACTTATTGATTACCAGCCCAAAGCGAATGCGTCACATTGAGGTTGGCGATAACAGTAATAATCAAAAAAATTATATGCCAGAAACGGTTGAGCTGCGAGATCCCGCGCAATGTGATTCCGATGCTGTTCCTTTAAAGCCACAACGCGTCATGCGCGAATTGGCGCAGCGACTGCCCAAAAATACGCGTTATATCATCGATGCCGGCAATGCCTGGGCGTGGGCAACCCATTATTTGCTGCTGCGCAGCACCGGTATGCAGCGGATTGGCTTTGGCTTTGGCGCCATGGGCTGGGCGATTGGCGCAGCAGTGGGAACAGCATTGGGTTGTCCCGGCGAGCCAGTAGTGTGCATTACCGGCGATGGCAGTTGGCTGATGAGCGGGCAAGAGTTGACGACAGCAATTCAGGAACGTCTGCCAGTAATTTTTATCGTGCTCAATGATCAAGCGTTAGGCATGGTCAAGCATGGTCAGCGCCTGGGTGGTGCGGAACCCATTGGTTATGAATTGCCGCCGGTGGATTTTGCAGCCATGGCGCGTGCAATGGGAGCGGTTGGGTATACCGTTAAAACGCCAGAAGACTTTGCCCAACTCGATTTGAATGCGCGGTATCAGACCACAGTGCCATGCGTACTCGATATCTATATCGATCCCGAAGAGGTGCCGCCGATGGGGGTGCGAGTTAAGACGCTTCGCCGTAATAATAGCTTAGCGTGATTCTTATAAAGAGGCAGTGGATTATATATAACAAACGTGATAAATATTTTTAGGCTATATTAACAACTGGATTGATCACAGGTTTGTGGCGATGGACTAACTCAGCGGGGGAGTTGATGCCAAGGTACGCGCGATTATTGCCGGTGGTAATCATGGGGCTCGGGGTGCAGGCTGCAGCGGCGGAGATGCTCGCCGCCGCCGAACCCGACTTGATGCTGCTCTACGAAAACGAAGAAGTCGTAGAAATCGCAACAGGCACCGCCAAACCGATACACCTCGCTCCCTCCGTTGCCAGCGTCATCACCGCCAAAGAAATTAAAGCCATGGGCTGGCGCACGCTGGATGAAGCGTTAGAATCTGTGCCAGGGCTGCATGTGTCGCGATCATTTAATCGAAACAACAGTCTTTATTCGATACGTGGGATTCATACTGGCCAGAACCCACAGGTTCTTTTGTTGGTAAATGGGTTGCAATTTAATGACATTCTTACCGGCGGTCGCCCACCATTATTTAAATTGCCAGTAGAGAATATCGCTCGTATCGAAGTGATTCGTGGCCCCGGTTCCGCCGTGTTTGGGGCGGATGCCTTTGCCGGTGTCATCAATGTGATTACCAAAGAGGCCTCTGATATTGGAGGAATTCAGGTAGGGGCGCGGGCGGGTTCATTTGATACCAAAGATGTCTGGGTGCAGGATGGTATCAAGTTAGGTCTATGGGATGTCGCGCTCAGTATGGAATATAGCCACAGTGATGGCGACCGTGGGCGCATCGTAAAGTCGGATTTGCAAAAAACGTTTGATACTCTATTTGGCACCCATGCCAGCCTGACTCCGGGTCCATTGGAAACTCGCTACGAATTGCTGAACACGTCCATCACTGTCAGCAATGACCACTGGAATATCTGGTTTAACAGCTGGAATTTGGGCGACGCCGGCGTTGGCCCGGGCGCAGCGCAGGCATTGGATACTTATGGCTGGCAGGATGTAGGCCAATATAGCGGAAAAGTAGATTACTCGGGCGCTGAGCTTGCGCCACATTGGAAGCTCGATGCGCATATGTCCTATCGCATCATGGATCAGGATGAAAATTTTCGATTGTTCCCGCCAGGCGCCAGTCTTCCCATTGGTGCTGACGGCAATCTGTTGACAACGCCGGTCGCGTGCGTCGTACCGACGAATCACCCAGTGTTTGGGCCGGTGTGTATGGTGAGCTTTCCCGAAGGCATGTTTGGCAACCCCGGGGGTACAGAGAAAAATACCTATTTAGAAGCGGTGGTTAATTATGATGGCATCGATAATCATCTGCTGAGAATGGCGCTTGGATACAATAGGAGTGAGTTCGAGGCGCGAGCAACCCAGAACTTCGGTCCGGGTATCATCGACGGCACTGTTAGTCCAATTAGTGGCGCATTAACGGATGTTACAGGAAGGTCCGCCGTTATTTTCTCCCCGGATGTGACAAGAAGTGTGCATTATCTATCGCTACAAGACGAATGGCGGGTGGCACCGGATTGGGAGTTGACGGCAGGCGTACGCCATGACAATTACAGCGATTTTGGCAACACGACTAATCCACGCTTAGCATTAGTGTGGGCGACGGACTACAACCTCACGACCAAATTGCTTTATGGCCGTGCCTTCCGCGCACCGAGCGTGACAGATCTCTATTTTCAGAATAATCCGGCGATAAGTGGCAATCGAAATCTTGAACCAGAAATCATTGATATGATAGAGCTGGCTTTCGATTACCGGCCTTCTTTTGAATTGCAAACGGTGTGGAGTTTATACGGTTATGACGTGGATCGTTTGATTGAATTTGACAGTAATAATGTGGCACAAAATGCCAGAAGCCAAAAAGGTCGAGGGATAGAGATTGAGTTGACCTGGCAAGCGACACAGGCCTTAACAGTTAAAGGTAATATGGCGTTTCAACATTCGGAAGACAAAAAGACGGGCGCAATAGTGATTGATGCGCCACGGCGACACGCGAATGTGGCGGCCGTTTGGAAATTTATACCCGCCTGGATAATGTCTGGGCAGGTCAATTGGGTGGCAGATCGGGCGCGTGCTACCGAAACACCTGCTCGTGCAGAAATCGGCGATTATACGACCGTAGATGCCGCGCTACGATATGCGCCGGTCAACAATTCCTGGGAATTGGCAGCAGGGATACGCAACCTGTTTGACCAAGATGCACGTGAACCCAGCAATGGTTCAATCCCGGATGATTATCCCCTTGAAGGCCGTGGTGGATATCTAGAAGCCCGATATCATTTTGAATAACGTTTTGATGTGAGCGAGACTAAGTCATCATCCAAAGTTAGCCTCCGTAAAGAGGCCTTTGCCGATCGTATTTCGACCGAGATTTGGCAGGAGATCCCCGCATCAGATAATCCATATGTTGCTACTGATGCGCGATGTCACGGGTATGACTTGCTGGATTTGGTAAGACATCGCAGTTTTATAGACGTGTTGTACCTCTTGTTCCGTAGCGAGCTGCCTAACTCAGGCCAATCTAAACTGCTGGAGTCATTGTTCATTGGGTTAATCAATCCAGGGCCACGTCACCCAGCGACGCAAGCAGCGATGAATGCTGGAGTAAGCAAGGTTGATTACGCGCATATATTGCCTATCGCCCTATCAATTCAGGGCGGTAGCTATCTCGGTGGCAAAGAGGTCGAACTGGCAATGCGTTTTCTTGTCGAGCATGTACAAAGCTCAGCCCGAGAAGTAGCTGCGGCGCTAATGAGGACGTATCGGCCTCGTCCCCAAGGCGATAATCATATCGCGCCCGGCTTTGGCAGCCGGTATGGCGATATTGATATATTATGCCAAAAAATTGCGTTAGAGCTCTTAAAACTGCCAGCGGCAGGCGTCACAATGAAATGGGCTCAGGAATTCGTAGAGGAATTGGGCTGTGTCGGCCAAGGTTGGCTGAGTCCAGGTATTGCGGCGGCGGTACTGACTGATTTAGGCTTTAAACCGAGTGCAGGCGTTGGCTTATTTCAACTCATAAGTGCGCCAGGATTGTTGGCACATGGCGTCGAGATGGCTGGGCGGCCACTGACAGCGATTCCATTCATAGATCAAGAACATTATGTCATCGATGAACTCACGCCAAGATAAAACGCGCTTCTGGGATGAAAGAAGGGGAGTAATCCGCAATCGCAGAGGCGGTTGGATAATTGGTGAAGCTGTTTATAATCACGGTTATTCGATGATGGACGACTTGGTAGGATATAACTCCTATTTCCAGGTTCTCCTTTTAAATATAACAGGCCGGCTCCCTGAGAAACGGCTTGCTGATTGGATCGAAGCGAGCTTTATTTGTCTAAGCTGGCCTGATCCAAGAATCTGGTGCAATAAAATGGGCGCTTATGCGGGCACCATGCAATGCTCGCCGGTAGCTGCCGCAAGTATGGGGATTCTGGCAGCTGACTCGCGTATGTATGGTGCGGGCGCTTTGAGGGAAGGAGCAGAATTTATCATTCAGGCCCGCAAGGCACGACAACGAGGAGTTTCCATTAGAGACATAATTTCTTCAGCGCTGGCAAAAAAGAAGCGTGGTGGTAAAGACAGCGCTGTAATCATGGGTTATGCGAGGCCGATTGCAACAGGTGACGAACGTGTTCCGGCAATGGAACGTGTTAGTAAAGAACTTGGGTTCGAAATAGGCGGCCATCTTGAGTTGGCGTATGAAATAGAAGCCGAAATTCGCAATTTGCAAAATGAAAGCATAAACATGCTGGGATATAGCGTGGCGTTCCTTGTTGATCAAGGATTCAGCGTTGACGAGATAACGAGAATATACAGCACATGGGTAAGCAGTGGTGTCCATGCTTGCTATGCTGAATATCGTGATCAGCCGCCGGAGTCATTTTTGCCCCTGTGTTGTAATGATATTGATTATCAGGGGAAGGCTCACAGGCCGGTTCCGGTGTGATAAAGGTGGTCAAAAATTTCTAAGGTGAGGCGAATGAAAAAAATACTTATAACAGGCGGTAACTCTGGCATAGGCTATGCGACGGCAGAATTGTGCAAAGCAAAGGGTTACGATGTAACCATTGTAGGCCGTGATCCTGAAAAGGTTGATCGTGCCGCAGATGCTTTGAAGGTATGTGGTTTGGTGGCAGACTTAGGACGTATAGAAGATATCCAGGCAATTGCCGGTCAATTTGATAGTGGCTTGGATGCGCTAGTAAACAATGCCGCTATTGCCAAATTTTATGCCTTTAGAAGCACATACGCTGAAGGATTTTGAAGAATTTTTTAGTATCAATGTCAGGGGGCCGATGGTCCTGACTCAGTTATTGTTACCAGCGCTCAAGATGAGGCAGGGGGCGATCACCAATGTTTCATCGGCTGTTGTAATAATGGTTTGCCTAACGCGAGTTTATATGCTGCTACCAAAGGGGCAATTGATGCGTTTACGAGAAGCTTGGCAATTGAATTAGCGGCCGACAACGTGCGTGTGAACGTGGTTTCACCAGGCGCAATTGATACACCTATTATCCAAAAACTTGGAATACCACCTGAGCAGATTGCTGCTGTTAAAGCTCACCAGGAACAAACGTTGATTCCTATGCATCGTTATGGCAGGCCGGAAGAGGTGGCACATGTGATCCTGGCGCAAATTGAAGCGACCTATGTCACTGCATCTATTTGGCATGTCGATGGCGGAGCGGGCGCATAGTCGTGTAATAAATACCATGAGGCGCATCGAGCGCCTTTGTCATTAGGGTGTATACCGTCTCCGGCATACGCCGGGGTATGTTGTGTAGAGAAGATTAAGATTTTACAGCGGTTACGATGCTCCAGTAACTGTGTGTTGGAATGATCTTGATATCCTTGAAGCCGGCGTCAGATAGGATTTGCGAAAGCTCCATCCCTGAATATTGACGGCCCTGTGTCCATAACAACATGCCAATGCTGGATGCAGCGGCGACGAAGGGGCCGGACTTGTTATTGTCATAAAGCATTTCATGAATGATGATGCGCCCGCCACTGTTGAGAGCCTTGAAACTCTTTTCTGTTAGAAAGCGGCATTTATCTTCCGGCCAGTCATGGTAGATCTGAGAATAAAAGTGAATATCAGCCGTCGGGAAATCGCTGTTCCAGAGATCGCCATTATGCGTCGAGATGCGGTTGCCAAGGTCGTTTGCGGCGGCAATTTCCCCCGCTACGTCACAAACCGGTGGAATATCAAAGACGATGCCTTGCAGTTGTGGCCATTGTTTGAGTGCGCCAATGGTATGTGCGCCTGAACCGCCGCCAATATCAAGCATGGTGTGATAGGTGGATAAATCCAAATGTTGTGGCCAATGTTGGGCTGGCGCAACGCTCGCGCTATGCATGGCGCGTGTGAACACGCGCGCGCGTTCATCCATTTCGGCATGAGATTCAAAAATATCGCCACCTCCATACGCCTGGGTTGCGCCACTTTTCATGGCATTTCGCAGGCTATCAATGGAGATGGATGCGTGGTTGCCGATAATTAAATCAAGAAAGCCCCCCATATAAGTCGGGCTGGATTCCAGTAGATAAGCATTGGCGGTGGCGGTTAGCCGATAGCGCTGATCTACCTGTTCAATTAATCCCAGCGCGGCGCATACGGTGAGCATCGCCTCAGTGGCGCGGCGATCAGTATGCAATGTGGCGCAGATGTGTGACGTGGTTTGTGGTTCACAATCCAACAGAGAAAATAGCTTGAGTTCATGAGCAACGAAGATGGCAGGAAATCCAATCATGCCACAAATGATGTCCCACACGACCTTGTCATTAACTTGTAAAGAGGGTGATACGTGGGCAAATGGTTCCATGGATTTCTCCTATTGAATTTAAATGATGAGTAAAAGCGGGTAACGTCGATGTTTGTAGATTAGGTTCCTAATTTCAATCGCTTTTTTGGATTGGCATCAGCAAGCGTATCAATATGTGCCGGCTTATGAATGCCATAGCCTTGCACAAAATCCACTTCGATGAGTTTTAAGGCGTCAATGATGGCTTGCGTTTCCACAAACTCGGCGATGGTTTGCAGGCCGAGCACATGACCGATTTCATTGATTGAGCGCACCATGGCATGATCGACGGGGTCGTCGAGGATGCCGCGGATGAACATGCCGTCAATCTTTAAGTAATCGACGGGCAGTGCTTTTAGGTAGGCATAAGAGGACATGCCGCTACCAAAGTCATCGAGTGCGAACTGGCAGCCCAGTGATTTAATCTGGCTGATGAAATCGGTCGCTTGATCGAGATTGCTGATGGCGGCGGTTTCTGTCACTTCAAAGCAGAATTTGTTCGCGGGCAGGCCGGAGACCTTAAATTGCTGGCCGATGAATTTAATAAAATGTTCGTCGCGGAAGCTGACGCCTGACAGATTGATTGAGCATAATTCAATTTGAGAAAATAACTCTGGTCTGCTGGCGAAGGTGCTCAGGGTGTTTGCGATGACCCAGCGATCGATCTTGGGTGCGATGTTATAGCGCTCTGCGGCGGGCAGAAAGAAACCGGGCGTGACCCAGGCGCCATTTTCATCGCGCATGCGGATGAGGATTTCGATATGCAGCCCCTTGGACGAGGCAGCAAGTGGGGCGATGGTTTGATAAAACAGGCCCAGGCCATCCTCTTCCAGCGCTTTGTTGATGCGCGCTACGACGTTCATTTCGCTGTGGCGTTTGATCAGTTCCTGGTCTTGGGCATGATAAACATGTACCCGGCCACGCCCTTTCTCTTTGGCGATATAGCAGGCGTTGTCGGCAGCGCGCAGGATTTCATTCACATCATTAAATTCTTCGGAGATCGGTACCACGCCAATGCTGGCGCCGATGCTGAATGTCTTGCCCGCATAGGAAAAACGATGCTCCTGTAAGGCATCGATGATGTGTTGTGCCACCTTCGTGGCCTGTTCCTGAGGGCAGTCTTCGAGCAGCAGAACAAATTCATCACCACCAAAACGAGAGAGGGTATCGCGGTGACGCCGGATTTTGCTCAGCATGATGGTCTTGATCTGGCGCAGGAGTTGGTCGCCAGCGGCGTGGCCGCAGGTATCGTTGACGATCTTGAATTGATCGAGGTCGATATAACAAAGTGAAAAGGCGCCGCTCTCACGGTTGCGCTCATCGAGCGCCAGTTGCAGGCGGTCTTCAAAGGCGGAGCGATTGGTCAAGCCGGTAAGGGCGTCGTGCTTGGCCTGGTATTCCAGTTTTGTTTCCAGCACGAAGGCTTCGCTGACGTCGCGTAACACGATGACGGCGCCAACAACTCGCTCGCGCCGATCGCGAATCGGGGAGACAATATAATCGAGTTTCAGTTCTCGTCCGTCGCGATTGAGAAATGTGGCGGCATGCACGCCTTGGATGACATGGCCTGAGGCCAGGCAGGCGGCGATGGCATCGGAGTTTTGCAATTGCAGCATTTCATCGCCAATTTTTAAAATCTGATTCAATGTTTTGCCACGTGCCTCAGCCAACGACCAGCCGGAGAGTAACACGGCGACGGGGTTTAGGTATTCAATAATGCCATCGAGATTGGTGGTGATGACACCGTCAGCAATGGATTGCAACGTTGTTTGCGCCAATTCCTTTTCCCGAAACAGCGCATCTTGCCGCTGCGCGAATTCCTGATTGCTGACAATAAAGTCTTGCCGCTGCTCGGCAATGTCACATACTCGGCGCAATTGTTCGGCGCGAAAGGGTTTGGGAATAAAATCGACGGCGCCTGCCAGAATAAGTTCACTGGCGCGTTCGGCAGAAGAGTGGGCGGTCATCATCACCACCGATTGTGCCGGTGAGAGTTTGAGAATCTCCTTCAGGACATCAATGCCCGACATGCCTGGGAGCATCACATCCAGCAATACCAGTTCATGGCGGCGCTTTTTCCAGGTTTCAAGCCCGGCCAGGCCATTAGCGGCGATATCGATTTCGAAGCGGTCACTGAGTACCCGGGTAATCAAGACGACAGTATCGCTGTAGTCTTCAATGACCAGCAGCCTGGGTTTGGAAAGACCTTTTTGATGAGGGTCGAGTGCGCCCTGAACGATATCGGGCAGGGTGTGCAGCTGATCGAAGGCGACATAATGGTTGATCTGGAACGTCTTGGCTGTGGCGTTGGCGATGCGGGCGCTATGACTGCGGGAGACCATGATGATCGGGAGGTTAGCGTTGACCGCCAGGGCGCCGGAGCGTATCAGGCGGGCAAAGCGCCAGCCATCGAGTTCGCCGAGTTCGACATCGCAGATGACGGCGCTGATCGAGGGTGAGCTTAGGGCTTTAAGCGCAGAAACGCTATCACCCACCGCATTCAGATCAAGGCGCTGATCTTGGCCCAAAGCGCTTAGAATCGACTTGCGGGCCTCAGAATCTTTAAAATAAACAAGTATTTGCTTCGCTGAGCCCAACGCCTTGCCCCCGCTCGGTATCCCGAAAAATACTGTACTAAAAATCAGCTGCCAGTGCCATGGGTATTTGTTTATATGTCGGATGTTCTCGCTGAATCTTGATCTTTTAAAGGCAGGGTAATGGTAAAGCAGGAACCCTTGCCGGGTTGGCTGGTGACGGTAACATCTCCACCCATGGCCAGACAAAACTGCTTGGTGATGGCCAGTCCCAGGCCCGTGCCTTGATAGTGGCGGGTAATGCCGCTGTCCGCTTGGTAGAACGGTTCAAAGATGTGGATCAGATCTTCTGCCTGCAGGCCGATGCCGGTGTCTTCTACGTTGATGATCAGTTGCCGGTGTTGTTGCGTGATTTTCAATAATACGTGTCCTTGATGGGTGAATTTAGCGGCATTGCTGAGCAAATTGAGGATGGACTGCCGCAATTTGGCGTCGTCGATAATCACTTCGCTGTCTTGAAGATAAAGCTCGGTGTCGAACTGGTTTTGATTTTTGTCCATCATCGGGCGCACGGTTTGGGTGATGTTTTCGATGAGATCGAGCAGCTGGGTGGGGTGCGATTCGATGGTGATGCGACCGGACTCAATCTTGGCGATATCAAGGATGGAGTTGATCATTGTCAGCAGATGTTGGGCATTTTTGAGTATGGTTTCAATGTCGTGGCGTTCGCCGGGCATATCATGGGGCAGCGAGTCGAGCAATAAATCGCTGTAGCCGATGATGCCTTGCAGCGGGGTGCGCAGCTCGTGACTGACGCTGGAGAGGAAGCTGGATTTGTTGCGGTTGGCTTGTACGGCCATGTCGCGGGCGTAAACCAGATCCTGGGTGCGTTCCGCCACTTCATACTCCAATAATTCATTGTGACTGCGCAGTTGGGCGTCACGCTCGGCCAGGGCTTCGATCATTTTATTAAAGGCGCGGGCAATCTTGGCCACTTCCTTGGGGCCATCAACCTCGGCACGAACCTGAGCATTACCCTGTTCGGCAAGGCTCATGACCTGGGTCAGGCGGTCAACGGGTGTCATCAGCCGCGAAAAGGCGCGGCGGATGACAAAAATAAAGCCCATCGCAATAATCAGTCCGATCACCAGGTTGTTAACAATGGTATCGATCAGTACTTCGTTGAGTTTTTCCTTGCTCTTGTTGACCAGGACATAGCCCAGCAATTCCGGCGCCCGCGCGGGTAGCGAAAGCATGTCACCCTCCGCTGTGCCGTCATGCGTGGAACTATAGACCGGTGCCATGAATGTCCAGCGCTTGAAACTGTTTTCGACCAGAAGTGCGGTGCGGGTCGCGGGTTTAATGCCTGCGACGACGGCAATGACTTCGCCACGCGCGAGCAGGGGGCGGCGGTCGGGCGTTAAAATACTAACACCGGTAATGGAAGGGAAGCCAAGCGCCGCCGAAGACGCCTCTTCAGCGTTCTCCGGGCTGGCATAAAGCAGGGCGAGCACCGATTGTTCGGCAAGCGATTCGGTCACCTGAACACCATCGGCAATGAATTGCGAGCGAATATTATTGGTCGTGACCCAGGCGGAGGTGAGCGCGGTGGTGACCGCCAGAGTCAGGATGCCTGCGGCGACGATTTTGGTTAATTGGGAACGAAAACTGGTGGAGTGGGCGTTGTTGGTATTTCCAACACCAATACCACTGTCTATAAGCGCGGTGGCGCTATTGTTGTGAGTAGACGAGGTCAAATTGATTTAGTCGCTCAATGGAATAATTCAGGCCCAGATGGGTGGCGGTGCGCTCGTTAACCGAAACCTTGAGTCTGCTAAGTGGGATAACGGTCGGTTGGTGATCGCTGCGAATCTGCTTCAACACCATCTCCATGAGGTTGGCGCCCAGGCGGGGATGGTCAGGAAACAACGCAAACAGGGCGCCGCGCTTGGAATGTAAAGGATTGTTTGAAAACAGGACCACTTTTTTGCGCCAGGCGACATCGAGTATTACTGGCAGTACGGTTTTGTCCGGGATCACATTGTCAAGCAGGAGCCAGATGGCGTCCTGCGGGCCTCTGGCGCGATCCAGGATGACCTGAAATTGCTGTGCAGCTTCGCGAACATCCGAGGCGGCCAGCGCTTCCAGGATAATGCCACTGGCGGCAGCCTCCTTGCGGGCGACATCGATCAGCCAGCCGCTATTCTTCTCGTTATAGACCGTTAATACCCGTTTAACCTGTGGTGCCACGACATTCAATGCGGCATAAAATTGATGCGGTGACCCCGCCAGGCTGATGCCGCTGTGGCCATTGGGGTTGAGGAATAGCCCGCCATGGACCACAGATAGTTGATCTTTGAGGAGGTAGCCTAATTCGTGGGAGGATTGCCCCAGCGCAATCACGCCATCGAAACGGCGCTGTTGGATTAGGGTGGTGATTTCTGCGAGCGAGGTTTGTTCAGTCACGACGCGGGTGGAGATTTCAACGCCGGGGGTGGATTCTATACCGGAAAGAATTTCTTCAAATACCCGGCCATAAACAGCGGTCAAGTCGGGATGCAATACCAGGATTTTGGGGGCGGAAAAGGCCGGTGCCGCCATCATGCAGAGGACGAAAATGAGCAAGTAGCGTAATCTGGAATATAAGCGAATCATACAACTCCCCCATTGCTCACTATGGAGGGAGAAAAAGGAAAATACAATAGGGTAATCGCTAATCGCACCCATCTATCATTAAATAGTCGTCTGATTAATATGGAAAATTGGAAAGAGAATGCTCCACATTTATTTTGGCGCAAGATCACATGTCGACGTCGGCCATTTTTAGCGCTTCACGCACTACGCTGGTGGCATCCAGCATCATTCGAATCGCGACCGGGTAGTTTTTTTCGATGGCCTTCAGGCGCGCCTGTTCGGCCATCCATTTGGCCTTTTCGCCCATACTTTTCATTTGCTCCGCCAGCGGTGCGGCAGGGCGTTTAACCTCGATCGCGACCGGAATCAATTCCTCGTAGCCCAGATAACGCCGCAGTTCGTAGAAATATTCTTTCTCGGGGGTGCTGACGTCGAGTTCGCTGACCAACGTTGAGTGGTTGAGCATGCCCTGGATGGAGGCAGTGACAATGGTCTGGGCCTCGGTCAGGCGGGCAATGGCCTTTTCGTAATCACCCTCGGCGGCATCGATGTCGGCGTAGGACATCAGCTCGGCAACCTTGGATTTATTGTAGTCAGGGCTGGACACACCCTTCTCGCTGGCGATGCGTTGCCGATTGTCGGTTTGGGCATAGACGAATTTCTCCAGGCCGGTGCGCAAGTTATTAAAACGATTTTTCATGCGCTCGATTTCTTCCGGGTCGTCGGGCATGTCGCGGACACCGGCCATGAAGGTGGTCAGACCCTGTCGGGTGAGTTTATCGGCCTTGTCACGCTGATTCTGTTGCAAGGCCGCGCGGGCGGCGGCAATGAGTTTTTGCGCGTCTTTATAAGCCTTGCCACCCTTGTGCGTTTGCAGGCGTTGGCCGCTACGCGATTGCATGAGTTTTTCTACATAGTCGAGACGCACCTCGATCGAGGTTGAGGCCGAAACATCGCGCGGTGCGGCAAAAGAGGGATAGGCGATGGCGGTGGTGATGGCAAAAATAAAAACGATGGCGCTGTACTTCATTAGCGAAACTTCCTAAGGATTAGGGGGTTGAACAAAGAGATCGGTGCCTTTTTTCTGCTCCAAGAGCTGCTTGAATTGATCAAGGCTCATTTTGGGTTTGCCAAAGGCGGGCATGTCAACACGCAGGGCATTGCGCAGCGTGATACTGGTGTTGTCGTCAAAGCGCAGTTGCAGATGGTAGTTGCCTACCGGCAGTGAGCCGGGGACGGTGATCGCCGCCGTTGAATCGTTGGAAGGAGTGGCGGCGAGCGCGGGCAGCAAACGAATCGCCACTGGGGTTTCACCGCCGCCGAGATAAGCCGTCCCGTTGTGTAAAGTGATGCTCTGCGGACTCATCAGTAGTGGATAGCTGGCGGTTTTTTCAAATTGAGTATTCTCAAGGCGATAGAAGGTAAATTCGGTATCTGTGGCAACGTAAAGCGTGTTTTCGTCAACACTCAAGGCACGAATTCTGGCGCCAACATCAAGTTGGCTCAGTGTAGTTAATTGCGTGCCCTCGATTGAATGCAGTCTCAGCTGTTGGCCGACGGCGGAAATAAACATCTTGCCTTGGTCGAGGCTCAGTAAATGCTCGGGCACATAGTTACCACTCAGCATGGTGACAGTGCCAAAACCACGCGCTTGCTCAAATGCAATCAGCGCCAATCCATTATCGGTGGCAAGCAACAACTGGTGGCCAAGGAGCAAAAATTGTTGGGCAGCGATTTCAAGGCGATCAAGAATTTGAAGTGTGCCGGGTTGGGATCGATCCAACGCCAACAAGGCATGTCCCTGGTCCAGAGCAAAGACAATGTTGTTAAAGGAGGTAAGTTGGCGGACATCGACCAGTCCACGCAATGATTCTTGAACGCGGACATTAAAGGGATCGGAGGCTTCAATCCGGATAATGCCTTCACTACCTGCGGCGACCAGCACTTCGTTGTGACTAAGTGCGAGATCGTAGGCATGGCCCGCGAAATCGGCACCCGTGATCCAGGTGGGATTCAACGGATTTTTGATGTCGAATACCTGCAAGCCGTGGGTGCCGTCGGCGACAAATAAATAATTGCCGCGAACTTTGCTGTTATGTACCTGGCCACGACGGTGATAGCTGCCGAGTGTGCGCAGTTGCCGGGGATCACGAATATCAACCACGGTAAAGCCGCCCCACCAATCCATGACGAGGGCGTTATCGCCGTTAACCTTTACGCCCCAGCTGGCGCCAGGTGTGTCAAGGGTGCCGATCAGTTGCGGCTGTTCGAGTTTAGAGATGTCGACAATCTGAATTCCCGCCAGCCAATCCGCAACGTAGGCGCGATCGCCAATGATATCCAGACCGCGCGCATTGCCGGGGAGGGCAAGATGTGAAATGACATTGGGCTGAGCGGGATCGCTGACGTCGAGTATGTAAAGGCCGTCATTAAAAAAAGCCACGAAGGCGATATTGTCGCGAACCACCACTTCTTCGGCAGCGCCACCGGGGGTAAATTGGCCGATCAGCCGCGGATGGGTTGAATCCTCGACATCGAAAATCAGCAATCCACTGTCATCATCGGCGACATAAAGCAGATGCCCTCGCACCTCGAGTGACCAAGCCTTGCCCGGCGTATCGTAATCGGTAATCAAACGCGGTGTTTGTGGATCGCTGATGTCGATGATCTGAAAACCACCGCGATGACTGGCGAGATACAGATGGTTGCCGGAAAGCTTGGGAGTGTATGCCAGCCCGGAAGTGGCCAATGATGTGATTTGCTTCGGCTTGCCTGGATCGCGAACATCAATCACTTGTAGTCCGTGATCATCATCTGCGACATAGGCGATGTTATTGCGGACAATTATGCCTTTGGGAGAACCAGGTGTATGCATGCTGGAAAGCAGGCTGGGGCGCTCTGGGTGTTGAATGTCATAGATATGAATGCCCGAAAACCAATCGGCAACATAGGCCAGATGATCGCTAACAAAAACGCGGCGCTCTCCGCCAAGATTCACTCCCTGACCGAAATTGAGCGCCTCGTTACTCAGTTGCGGAACGGCGGGAGCGGCGTCGATCAATTCAATGGCATTGGCAGTTAATGCATAAATCTTGTCGCCATGGTCAATAGCGCCGCGCAGAGGTTCAGCGCTACGCCAGCTATTCGTGATGGAGGGTTCGGCGGGATTGTCGATGGTCAGGCGAAATAATAAACCGTTGTCGGTCAGTGCCAGAGGTTGCGCGCCATCGCTGACAATCTGAATCACATTGCCAAGTTGCTGGTGGCTGCCGAGCCAAAGTGGCAGGCTGGGGTCTGAGACATCGACGACAGTGATGCCATTGCAATTGATTAGCGCCAAGCCATTATTGATGGCGACCGAGGTGGCAGGTGAATTGCAATAATAGCGTCCTAGAATGCGGAGCGCATTGTTTTCAATCGTGCCGACCAGAAAACCTTGGTCATCGGCAAAATACAGGTTGTCGCCATCGCCAGTGATGGCGTGAATAGTGGCCGATGGCACAGGCAAAATCTCAAGTGTCAATGAATCGCGGTTGCCCACCACTACCCGGGCAATTTTTGAATCCTTGAGTGTCGCAAAAAAAACACCATTGCTTATACCCAAGCTGGTGATGATTCGATCAGCTTTAATTTCCTCCCCAATGCGGGGCTGCGCCGGTGTTGAAAGATCGATCAGTAGTAATGTGTTGTTGCTGTCGAGCGCCAGCGCCGCGGTGTCGCGAGCTAAAATTTGTTTGAATCCGCCTGCGTGAGCGATCTGGCTAATCAGAGTATTGCTGGCGGTGTCCAAAACATGGAGTCCATCCTCGGTGCCAATCAACAGGAATTGTCCGCTTTGAGTAATAGACTGAGCAGCAGAAGGAAGCGGGATTCTTTGCAAAGACTGCGGGCCGCCAGGGCTTAACGTTACCTCGCGCAGCGTTTGCCCCGGGTTCAGATGCAGTGTGATGGAGGTATCTTTGCCATAACCGACAACACCAGGCTCAAGCGGGATGGCAGCCTGTGTTGTGAAGGACAACAATAATCCCAGGCTGCAGCAGCCTAACGACAGAATCCGGTAACTTGGAAATGACATTTTTAACATTTAGGGGCAAGGAATGGTAAATCGCCGATGGATGTCTTCAATACCATCCAGTACTTCACGTGACAGTGTGATATCCGCGCTGGCGATGTTCTCATCCAGTTGTGCTAGCGTAGTAGCGCCGATGATGTTGCTGGTCAGAAACGGACGGCTAGTGACAAAGGCCAGTGCCATTTGCGTGGGCGATATACCATGGTGGCGCGCCAGTTCGACATAGGCTTGAGTGGCAGCTTGGGCTTGCGAATTGTTATAGCGGCTGAAGCGTTCGAATAGCGTCAAACGCGCACCTTCAGGGTGGGCACCGTTGAGATATTTACCGCTCAACACACCAAAGCCCAGCGGCGAATAGGCCAGTAACCCGGTCAGTTCGCGATGTGCAATCTCGGCCAGTCCCACCTCAAAGCTGCGGTTAAGCAGGCTGTAGGGATTTTGGATGCTCACCACGCGCGGCAATTTCAAATTAGCAGCGACGCTAAGGGCATGCATCACGCCCCACGGCGTTTCATTTGACAGGCCGATGTAGCGGATCTTGCCCGCTTTGATTTGATCGCCGAGTACGCGCAACGTTTCTTCAATCGGCATACATTGTTCGTTGGGATTGTGCACATAACCCAATTGGCCAAAATAATTGGTGCTGCGTTCCGGCCAGTGCAGCTGATAAAGATCGATGGTGTCGGTTTGCAAACGCTTCAAGCTGGCATTCAATGCCGCTTCAATATGTTTGCGGTCAAAGCGTGTTTTCCCGCCCCGGATATAAGCCAGATGTTCGTCGGGGCCGGCGATTTTACTCGCAAGAATGACTTGATCGCGATTGCCGCGCGCCTTGAGCCAGGTGCCGATGTATTCTTCGGTGCGGCCATACGTCTCGGCGTGCGGCGGCACGGGATATAGTTCCGCCGTGTCGATGAAATTAATGCCCGCCGCCATGGCGCGATCGAGTTGGGCGTGGGCATCGGCCTCGCTATTTTGTTCGCCAAAGGTCATGGTACCCAAACACAGGCAACTGACCTTGAGTTCCGTCCAGCCGAGGCGACGATATTCCACGCGCAATCTCCTTATAGAGTTGAGAACACCTTTTCAGCGGCGATCAATGTATTTTTGATATCGCCATCACTGTGTGCTGCCGAGACAAAGCCTGCTTCATAGGCCGAAGGTGCAAGATATATACCTTCCGCCAGCATGCCATGGAAGAAGAGTTTAAAGCGGTCGATGTTGCACTGGGTCACTTGATTGAAGTTTTCAACCTTGGCCTCATCGGAAAAGAAAATACCGAACATGCCGCCGACGTGATTCTCGGTGAATGGTATGTCGAAGGCGCGGGCGCGGGTCACTAAACCTTGCACCAGCCGCGCGGTCTTTTCGCTGAGTGCTTCGTAGAAACCGGGCTTGGAGATTTCTTCGAGATTGGCGAGGCCCGCCGCCATCGCCACCGGATTACCGGAGAGGGTGCCCGCTTGATAAATCGGGCCCAACGGTGCGATTTGTTCCATGATCTCGCGGCTGCCGCCGAAGGCGCCGACCGGCATGCCGCCGCCGATGACCTTGCCCAGTGTTGTCAGATCGGGGTTAACCTTGTAATAAGCCTGCGCGCCGCCCAGGGCAACACGAAAACCGGTCATCACTTCATCGAAAATCAATACCGATTCATATTCATCGCAAATCTTGCGCAGACCTTCGAGAAAACCCGGAGCCGGTGGAATACAATTCATGTTTCCGGCAACAGGCTCGACAATGATGCACGCGATTTGGCCGCCAACATGGGCAAACGTCTGCCGCACCTGTTCCAGATCGTTGTAGGCGAGCGTAATCGTATGTTCCGCCAGCGCTACGGGCACGCCCGGTGAAGTGGGTACGCCCAGCGTCAATGCACCGGAACCTGCCTTGACCAGCAACGAATCGGCGTGGCCGTGATAACAGCCTTCAAACTTAACAATCTTGTCGCGACCCGTGAAACCGCGTGCCAAGCGAATGGCGCTCATCGTCGCTTCGGTGCCGGAATTGACCATGCGGATCATTTCAATCGAGGGCATGATCTCGCAGACCTTGTCGGCCATCATCGTTTCCAGCGCGGTCGGCGCGCCGAAACTTAATCCATTCTTGATGGCTTCTTCAACGGCAGCGATGACTTTTGGATGCGCATGCCCCAGGATCATCGGACCCCAGGAGGCGACATAATCGATGTACTTATTGTTGTCTTCATCCCAGAGATAGGCGCCCTGGCCACGCTTGAAAAAAATGGGTTCGCCGCCCACGCCGCGAAAGGCGCGTACCGGCGAGTTTACCCCGCCGGGAATATGATGTTGAGCGGCTTTAAAAAGTTCGTGTGAGCGCGTCATAAGCTGTTGTCCTTCTCATGCTGTCTTGGCTAAATGTGTTTTAAAAAATCCAACGCGGAGGCGCAGAGACGCGGAGAATTGCGAGAATGATTTCACACACAGGCCGCTTCGGATTCCATCCGGGCTACATAGCGCTCGCAAGTTTACCGCTTTTGTCTTTCTTTGCGCCTCTGCGCCTCCGCGTTGGATTTTAAATCTTCAAATAATTTCCCAAACTGTCGCGCCGCACCAGTGACATCGTCTTGATCGAAAACCGCTGTGATCACCGCCAGCATGTCGGCGCCTGCATCAATCAGCGCCGCGCCATTGTCGGGTGTGATACCACCAATCGCCACCACCGGGATCGTCAGTTCTTGTTTTGCGCGTCGAATCAGATCCGGCGTGGCGCGCGCGGCCTGCGGTTTGGTCGCTGACGGAAAAAAGGCACCAAAGGCGACGTAATCGGCACCGGCGCGGACGGCGGCGACAGCATTCGCCCAGTCATTGTAGCAGGATACGCCGAGGATGCCGCCGGGCTGGAGCCGGGCGCGCGCAGCGTGCAAATCACCATCGTCGCGGCCCAGATGCACGCCATCGGCGCCGATGGTCAGTGCCAGTTCCAGGTCGTCATTGATGATTAGCGGCACGCCATAACGGCGACATAGTGCTAGTAGGGGCACGGCGCGCCGTGCCCCTACAACCGGCGACAACGTCTTGTTGCGATACTGGATCAGCCGCGCGCCACCGAGCAGCGCTTGTTCGACTTTGGGCAGCAATTGTTCGCCAGCCGTTAGCCGGTCGTCGGTGATGGCATACAGACCACGCATCACTAATCTTCCGTGGTCTCGTCGCTCCGTGCCCAAAACAAACGGTTGGGTAAGAGCTGCCCCATGCCGCTTCGATAACCATGATTCAGCGTCTGCCAGGCATACTCCTGGGCCTCATGGATGGCGGCGAAGGGTTCGATTCCTTGCGCCAACAGGCCCGCGATCGCAGAGGCAAGCGTGCAGCCGGAGCCGTGATAGTTGTGTGGTAATCGTTGCCAGGTGAAGGTTTCAAGGCGGCGATGTTCCGCATAGAGGCGGTTTTCCACCTGGGGCGTGTTCTCGTGGGTGCCGGTGATCAGCACAAATTCGCAGCCCAGCTCCAGTAATTCGTGGCCACAGGCGTCGAGGGTGTCGGCCTCCGGCGCCAGAATCCGTGCCTCCTGGCTGTTAGGAGTTAACACCGTAGTTTGCGGCAACAGCAGGGTTGAAATGGCGGCGATGATTTCCTCGGTGGTCAGATGGCCGCCCCCGCCGCCGGCGAGTACCGGATCCAGCACCACCGGCAGATCGGGGTAATCCAGTAACAGCGTATGGATGCACTCGACATTTTGCACCGAACCGATCATTCCAATTTTGAAGGCCTTGACCGGCATGTCTTCCAGTACCGCCCGCGCCTGTTCGATCAGCAGGCTGGGCTCAGTGGCCTGAAAACGTATCACACCACGTGTGTCCTGTACGGTAATCGCGGTAATCACCGGCGCACAGTGGCAGCCCATGCTGGCCAGGGTTTCGATATCGGCCTGAATGCCGGCGCCGCCCGTGGGATCGCTGCCCGAAAACGTCATCACAACAGGAACACTGTAGGGTTTAGTCATTTTTGAATTTGCGCCCGAAATCGGCCGCGCCGCCTATATAATTCATGTGCAGGGATGCATTTGGATTTTAGCATTCTTAGGGCGGATTGCATCCGTTGGAATCAAGCGAAAGGAGAATGGTAAGTGACACGACCGATGCGTAAATACATGTGTGTCATCTGTGGCTTCATCTATGATGAGGCCCAAGGCCGCCCCGAAGAGGGCATTGCGCCGGGGACGCGCTGGGAAGATCTGCCCATCACCTGGAGCTGCCCCGACTGCGGCGCCATGAAAGATGAATTCGAGATGATCGAAATTTAAGCGCAGATCCGACGTGACAGAATTAATGATCCGCAAAGCCGTTAACGACGACACGCCGCAGATAGTGGCGCTGGTCAATGCGGCCTATCGCGGCGACAGCAGCCGCTTGGGGTGGACGACAGAGGCCGATTTGCTCGAGGGGATCAGGACCGATAGCGCCGAAATCATGGCGATCCTTGACGATCAGGATTCAACGATTTTGGTGGGCATCAGGGATGCAGAGATTGTTGCTTCCGTACATTTACAAAAAAATGCAGATTCTGCCTTTCTAGGAATGTTTGCCGTAAATCCGCGTTCACAATCTACCGGCATTGGCAAACAAATGTTGATGGCAGCCGAGCGTCAGGTTCGGAGCGCATGGAAGGTAAGCAAAATGCAGATGAAAGTGATCAATGTGCGCCACGAGTTGATCGCATTTTATGAACGTCGTGGTTATCAGCGCGTAGGAATCGCGCAAGAATTCATATTGCCCGCTGTGATGGGCAGGCAAAAGATCGCGGGTCTTAAGGTGGAGATTTTGGAAAAAAACTTATAATTGCGAGAAATAATTATTCACCACCGGGCACATGGATTGACTGCCCTCGTTCAGAATGCCTGCGCCCTCCGTGCCTCTGTGGTGAAAGAGGCTCGTATAAAAACAAAAGCCAGCCCGGAGGCTGGCTTTTGTGTGGCGATCGTAGTCTCAAAATTACAGAGCCAGAACGAAGTCAACCAGCTTCTCGATGTCGGCGTCAGCAACGCGCGGCGAGTAGGGAGGCATTGGAACGCCACCAGTGACTTCAGTCCAGTTGCCTTTACCGCCAGCCTTAACCTTGGCTACCAGGGCAGCTTTGGCACCGGCATTACCCTTGTACTTGGCAGAAACGTCTTTCCAAGCTGGACCGACAACTTTCTTTTCAACGCTATGGCAAGCCAGGCAACCGCTTTTTTTAGCCAGTTCCAGACCTTCTTCAGCGCTGGCTTGGCCAGCAGCCATCAGCAGCAGAGCTGCAGCAGAAACGCTCAACCAACGTGCTTTCATGTAAGTCTCCTTGATTCGTTATTAGGGTAAAACAGCAGACGCTGTTCCGTCGGCATTTCGTCCGCTGAGAATCCCCCAAAGCGGTATGCGATTGCCGAGCTATCGAAACCGTTGGTTGCTGAGTTGAAACCCCTACCCCCTCACGCAACGGTACCGAAAGGAGTTTATGCCATGCCCCAATGAGAGTGTCAAGAATGAGGGATATTTCGAGCGAATTTGGTACGGTGGTGGGGGGCTTGTATGGTATATTAGAATTCTCTAATATTTTGACCTAAATTACAGGAAGGAGTCTGGTCATGACGATTAATCGTGTTGTGCGCACTATTGCGGGTACTTTTATTCTGCTGTCTCTGGTCTTGGGGGTGGAAGCGAGTCCGTTGTTCCAGTCCAGCAACTGGTTATGGCTCACTGTCTTTGTGGGCGCTAATCTGTTTCAGAGCGGGATTACCAATTGGTGTTTGATGGACAAGATCCTGGCCAAGTTGGGCGTGCCAGATAACTCATGATGAATTCGACGATCTCGACCCGGTTGTAGGCCTGCTGCGGGCTGTTGCCCCAAACGGTGATGCCATGGTTGCGGACCATCAGTGCCGGCACTTGTGGTGACTGACTGCGGAAGCGGCGTTCGATTTCGCGAGCGATGCTCGGCACGTCCAGCCAGTTATCGAAGAGCGGCAACTCGACGACGGGATCTTCTTCCCAGATATTCAGGCCTTTGATCATTTCCAATGGCGGCAGGCGCATGTCGAGCGCATTGCGCGGTGCACGTGCAGTGGCCAGGCAGGCATCGACGGTGTGGACATGGAGACAGGCGCGAGCCTCGGGAAACAGACGGTAAATGACTTGATGAATGCTGGTTTCGGCCGAAGGTTTGGCTTCGGGGCGCAGACGCTCTATCACCTCGCCGCTTTTAACCTGAATCAGGATCAAGTCGCGTTCGTCGAGATTTCCCTTGGGCAGACCGCTGGCAGTGATCCAGAAATTGTTTTCATCGTCGCCGCACCGAGTGCTGAGGTTACCCGCAGTACCCGCCATCCAGCCGCGCCCGTGAAAATCGCGCGCAATGGCGGCGAGGGCTTCTCGTTGCGGCAGATCATTGAAGCCAAGTGCCACGTCAATTTACCTATTTTGGTTTTGGACTGCGCCGAGCGCGGCCACTGCTACCACCTGAGCCACGTTTTTGGCTATCGCTGCGCGGCGGTCCGCGTCGGCCGCTGTCAGGACGCTTTTGTACGCGCTCGGATTTATCAATCCGCACCCGCGGTGCGGGCGTCACTAGTAATTCGGCTTTTACCTGCTGCGAGGCGATTTTGTGACCGATGAATTCTTCGATCTCGGGTAAATGGAAGGCATATTCCTCACAGGCGAAGCTGATGGCTTCACCGCTGCAGCCCGCGCGTGCTGTACGGCCGATGCGATGCACGTAGTCCTCGGCATTTTGCGGCAGATCAAAATTAAACACATGCGTGACGTCGGCCACGTGCAGGCCACGCGCAGCAACATCGGTGGCGACCAGAGTGGGAAGCTCGCCCTGGGTAAATTGTTCCAGCAGCCGCAGGCGTTTATTTTGCGGAATATCGCCTGATAACAATCCGGCGCGAAAACCGTTGCCTTCCAGAAATCCCCAAACTAATTCGACAGAACGTTTGGTGTTGGCGAAAATCATGGTCCGTGGTGGTTGCAGCTGTTTCATCAGGCCGAGCAATAGCGGAATCTTTTCGTCATTGGCGACGTAATAAACGCATTCGGTGACGTTGGCAGAGGTAATGGAATCACTTTCGATTTTGACGAGTTCCGGATTGTTCATGTGCTCGTAGGCAAGTTCGATCACGCGGTGCGAGAGCGTGGCCGAGAACAACATGCTCAATCGATGTTCTGGTTTAGGCATGCGGCGGAACATAAAGCGCACGTCCTTGATAAAACCCAGATCAAACATGCGATCGGCTTCGTCGAGCACCATCACCTGGATGGCCTGGAGATCGAATATTTTTTGGTTAAAGTAGTCGATCAGGCGCCCCGGGGTGCCGATTACGATATCCACGCCCTGTTCCAGCATTTGGCGCTGTTTGTCATAATTGGCGCCACCATACACGACGCCGACGCTCAGCCCGGCCTGTCGGACCAGGGGTTCAGCATCCTTGTGGATCTGCACCGCCAGCTCGCGGGTCGGGGCCAGAATCAGGGCGCGCGGCTGGTTGGTGCGGCGCCGAGGCGTGGCAGGCTGTGTGACCAAGCGGGTAATGGTGGCGACCAGAAAGGCAATGGTCTTGCCCGTCCCAGTCTGGGCCTGGCCCGCAACGTCGTGACCCTGCAATAAAAGCGGCAAGGATTTGGCCTGGATCGGGGTGCAAAACTCAAAGCCGGCATTGCGTAAATCCGCTTGCAGGGCTTCAGGTAAGGCGAGTTCCTGGAATCGGGTTGTGGATAAATGTTCTACGGCCATCGGTGTCTTTAATGCCTGGCGTTGACCAGGGGGGCTTGCAATATGTCTCGGTTTGAGCTTGAATTCTACAGACTATCGGTAATAAAAACACTGGCTTTCTCAGGCTGTCTGTAGAATTCTGTAATTTAACCCGGGTTTAGGGGCGTTTTACGCCCACGCCTGACGTGGAGGTAATGTAAGTGAGTGGTAATATTGTATATGTGACCGATGCCAGTTTCGATGGCGATGTACTTAAGGCGGGCGGGCCAGTGTTGGTGGATTTCTGGGCCGACTGGTGTGGCCCGTGCAAAATGATTGCGCCGATTCTGGATGAAATTGCGACCGAATATGAGGGCAAGGTAAAAATTGCCAAACTCAATATCGATGAAAATCCAGGCACGCCACCTAAATTCGGAATTCGCGGTATCCCAACGTTAATGCTGTTCAAGGATGGCAATGTCGAAGCGACCAAGGTGGGCGCGGTGTCCAAATCGCAATTGACTGCTTTTCTCGATAGCAATATCTGAGATAAAACTCGAAGGGGGCTGTGTCCGGCGAGGGGGCTTCTGAAAAATCAGTAGATTTTTGGAGCTTCCCCTAAAGTTACGCTGGACGCGGTCGAATTAGATGTGGTAGGGTGCAGGAAATTAGTTACAAAGAATTTCTTGTCCCTCGGGCATCGGACCACTCAATCCAACAAATTCCTGTCGGGCCTGGCGGCCCGCATCTGTAAACCTCCTCAATATTCTTTTTCTGGTAGCCAACTCAAAAAATATGAATCTGACTGAACTGAAACAAAAACCCGTCGTTGAACTAATCGAACTCGCAGAATCCATGGGCCTTGAAGGCATGGCCCGCATGCGCAAACAGGATGTCATTTTTGCCATCCTCAAGGGCCATGCCAAGAAGGGTGAATCCATTTTTGGTGATGGTGTCCTGGAAATCCTCCAGGATGGATTTGGGTTCCTGCGTTCCGCCGATAGTTCGTACCTGGCCGGCCCTGACGACATCTATGTCTCGCCCAGTCAGATCCGCCGCTTTAACCTGCGGACGGGTGACACCGTTGCCGGCAAGATTCGCCCGCCGAAAGAAGGCGAGCGTTATTTCGCGCTGCTGAAGGTCGATGAAATCAATTTTGAGCCGCCAGAAAATGCCAAGAACAAGGTGTTGTTTGAAAATCTGACGCCCTTGTTTGCGACCAAGCGTTTTTCCATGGAGCAGGGGAATGGTTCAACCGAAGACTTGACTGCTCGCGTCATCGAATTGGTGTCGCCGATCGGTAAAGGTCAGCGCGGCATGATTGTGTCGCCGCCCAAGGCGGGTAAGACGATGATGTTGCAGAACATTGCCCAGTCCATCGCGGCCAAGCATCCGGAGTGTTATCTCATCGTGTTGCTGATCGACGAGCGTCCGGAAGAAGTGACCGAAATGCAGCGCTCGGTGCGTGGCGAAGTGGTGTCGTCGACGTTCGACGAACCGGCCAGCCGTCACGTTCAAGTGGCGGAAATGGTCATTGAAAAGGCCAAACGTCTGGTCGAGCACAAGCGCGACGTGGTGATTCTGCTGGATTCGATTACCCGTCTGGCGCGTGCGTATAACACCGTGATTCCATCATCGGGCAAGGTACTGACCGGCGGTGTCGATGCCAATGCATTGCATCGGCCGAAGCGCTTTTTCGGCGCTGCACGTAACATCGAAGAAGGTGGTTCGCTGACGATCATCGCCACGGCGCTGATCGAAACCGGTTCGCGTATGGACGATGTGATTTACGAAGAGTTCAAAGGTACCGGTAACATGGAGTTGCACCTGGAGCGCCGGATCGCCGAGAAACGCATTTATCCAGCCATCAATATCAATCGCTCCGGCACTCGCCGCGAGGAATTGCTCACCAGTACGGAAGATTTGCAAAAGATGTGGATCCTGCGCAAGCTGCTGCACTCGATGGATGAGCTGGCGGCGATGGAGTTCCTGCTCGACAAGCTGAAGGATACCAAGACCAATGCTGAATTCTTTGATGCGATGAAACGCGGATAATTCGGAAAATCAAAAAAAGCGGCGCTGGAGACAGCGCCGCTTTTTTATTTGGCGGCGATAACTGGTTGGCTGCCCTGCGTGAGGGTGACTTCAACCGGATGGGTTTGCCAGACTTCAGAGGCATACTCGCGTATCGTGCGGTCGCTGGAGAACTTACCCATATTGGCGGTGTTGAGTATCGCCTTGGTGGTCCAGGCGTCGGCATCGCGGTAGAGTTGTGCCGCCTGTTGCTGGCAGGCGACATAGCTAGCATAGTCAGCAAGCACCAGGAAACGATCCCCTTCGGTCGTCAATGCCTCGACGATAGGCTTATGCAATCCGTTATCGAATTGTGAAAAGAAACCATTGCCGATCATGTCCAGCGCTTCTTTGAGTTCGCTATTGCCGTGGTAATAATCCCACGGGTTGTAACCGCTGTTGTGCAGGGCGGCGACTTCAGTGGTCGTCATGCCGAAGATAAAGATATTGTCCTCGCCGACTTCTTCTCTGATTTCGACATTGGCGCCATCGAGCGTGCCGATGGTGAGCGCGCCGTTGAGCGCGAATTTCATATTGCCGGTGCCGGAAGCTTCTGTGCCTGCGGTTGAGATCTGCTCTGAGAGGTCGCAGGCGGGGACGATTTTTTCCGCCAGCGAGACGTTGTAATTCGGCAAAAATACTACTTTTAGTTTGTTGCCAACTGCCGGGTCATTGTTAACCACGTCCGCGACATCATTGATCAGTTTGATAATGCGTTTGGCCAAGAAGTAACCAGGTGCTGCTTTGCCGGCGAAAATAACCGTGCGCGGCACAATGTCGGCCTGCCGATTGTGACGAATGCGATTGTAAATGGTGATGACATGCAACACATTGAGCAGTTGCCGTTTGTACTCGTGGATACGTTTGACCTGGATATCGAACATCGAGCCGGTATTGACCTCGATGCCGGTGCGTTCCTTGATTAACGCGGCAAGACGTTCTTTGTTGGCGCGCTTTATGCCAGCAAATACTCTGTGAAACTCGGGATTATGGGCCAAGGGAGCCAGTTTTTTTAATTGATCGAGATCGGTGACCCATTGCGATCCGATATGACGCGTAATCAGTTTGGCCAGTTCGGGGTTGGCCAGACACAACCAGCGCCGCGGCGTGATGCCATTGGTCTTGTTAATCAGTTTGCCGGGGAAGTAATGGTCGAAGTCGGCAAAAATGGATTCCTTCATTAATTTGGTATGCAACGCCGCAACGCCGTTGACTTTGTGGCTGCCGACGACGGCCAGATGGCCCATGCGTATCCGCTTGCTGCCGTTCTCGCTGACGATGGACATCCGACGCAGTAGATCGACATCACCGGGATGGCGATGCATCACGGCATGGAGGAAGCGATGGTTGATTTCATAAATGATTTGCAAGTGACGGGGCAGCAGTTTTTCCAGAGTCGCTACCGGCCATGTCTCCAGCGCCTCGGGCAGGAGGGTGTGATTGGTGTAGCCAAAAGTGCGCGTGGTGATGCCCCAGGCATGCTCCCAGGTCATGTGGTGCACATCGATCAGCAGCCGCATCAATTCTGGGATCGACAATACGGGATGCGTATCATTGAGCTGGATAGCGACTTTGTCCGCCAGATTATCGAAGGTGTCGTGATATTTGCGATGCCGGTAGAGAATGTCTTGCAGCGAGGCGCTGACAAAGAAATATTGTTGTTTCAATCGCAGTTCGCGCCCGACGACAGTGGTGTCGTCCGGATATAACACCTTGGATAAATTCTCGGATTCGTTTTTGTCTTCGACGGCCTTGATGTAATTGCCTTCATTGAAATATTTCAGATTGAAGTCGCGCGTCGATTTTGCCGACCAGAGCCGCATGTTGTTGACGGTGCTGTTGCCATATCCGGGTACCGGCGTGTCATAGGCCATGGCCATGACTTCATCGGTATCGACCCAGCTGAAGCGCTGCTGGCCTTTTTCGTCATTGTACGAAATGACCCGGCCGTTAAATTTGACGGGGTACAGCACTTCAGCGCGCGGAAACTCCCAGGGGTTGCCGTAACGCAACCAATTTTCCGGATGTTCGATCTGATGACCTTGATCGATGGTCTGAGTGAAGATCCCGTATTCATAACGGATGCCGTAGCCATAGCCGGGAATGCCGAGCGAGGCCATTGAATCCAGAAAACACGCCGCCAATCGTCCGAGGCCACCATTACCCAGCGCGGCGTCGTTTTCCATTTCCTGAATCTCTTCCAGACGCACGCCGACCTCGTGCAAGGCATTCACAAAAGGATCGTGGATACCAAGATTGATCAGGCCATTGGTCAGGGTGCGGCCGATCAAGAATTCAAGCGACAGGTAATAAACACGTTTGGCGTCAGCGCGATAATAGCTGCGCATGGTTTCCATCCACCGTTCCATCAGCCGGTCGCGCACCGTCCAGGCGGCGACATGAAACCAGTCGCGCGGCGTGGCGGTGTAGAGATCCTTGCCCGCGGAATATTCGAGGCGGTTGGCCAGTGAATGTTTGAGCGATTCCTGGTCCAGGCCCAGGTAATCGTACTTGAGCTGTTGCCGATGTTGATAGTCGTTCATAGGGTCCCCAATGCGGATCTTTGTTCGTCCTTTCACTACTCACTATAGGACAGAGATGATGTTTAGATAAGCGGCTGATTAATAGCAGGCTTTAATGTAAACGATTGTTGCTTAAAGGGTGTGAGAGATTGTGGCGGCGGATTGCTCAACAAGTTTATAACCGCTGCCATAAACAGTAATTAAATAAAGGGGATTGGCGGGGTCCGGTTCGATCTTCTTGCGCAGGCGGACGATGAAATTATCAATGGTGCGGGTAGTGATTTCTCCCTGGTGGCCCCAGACATGGTTTAGCAGATCGTCGCGTGAAACCACCTGGCCGCGATGCTCGGTCAGGTAGCGCAATAATTCCAATTCCTTGGCGCTGATCTCAAGGGGCTGGTGGTTGCGCATCAAGGTGTGGCGCTCGAAGTCGACCATCGCCACGCCGACCATGATGCCCCCCGTCGGCGGTGATTCGAGCACGCGCAGACGGGCGTGGATGCGGGCCAACAACTCGCGCAAACTAAAGGGTTTAACGACGTAATCGTCAGCGCCAACCTCGAAGCCCAGCAGCTTGTCGTGCTCCTCACCGCGAGCAGTGAGCATGATGATGGGTTGGCGAAGGCCATGACGCCGCAATTGGCGGCAGAGGCTGATGCCGTCGCCATCGGGCAGCATCACATCCAGCAGGATCAAATCCGGCCGGTGGGCCAGCGCCTGGTCACGTCCCTCTTTGGCTGTGCCTGCGGTGAGTACCCGATAGCCTTCGATTTCGAGATTGTCCTTCAATCCAGTGAGCAGGCCACGGTCATCTTCAACAATCAGGATGGCAGGTGTTTTCATGGCGAAGTAGGTTGTTTCACTGGAAATATGACCGTAGCCCGTAGTCCCTGGTTCCCGGCGGCATGCTCAAGCAGGAAATTCGCATTATGAGCCTGTGCAATCTGATCGACCACCGCCAACCCAAGGCCGCTGCCGCTGTCAGGGGGGAGGCTATGGCCGCGCTCGAAGGGTTGCCGCAGACGATCGCGTTCGGAAACCGGGATGCCTGGGCCGTAATCAGACACGCTCAACTCTACAGTATCATCCTTGGTATGGAGGCCGATTTCGATACGCCCGCCTTGTTGGCCAAACTTGATGGCGTTATCAAGCAGATTGAGCAGAATCTGTCGGATGCCGCCACGATCATGCGCGACAGCGGGTAGCGAGTTGTCGCAGTTGATGTGTAACGCCAGTCCCATGTCATCGAGCCGGTAACGATAGTCGGCAATCACGCCCCCGACAGTCGTTGCAAGGTCAATATCATTGAGTTGATACAAGGGCGTCTGGCGAGTTTGGCGGGAGAAATTGAGTACGTTGTCGATCATATCGCTGAGCCGTTCGGATTCGCGCAGAATGGTGCGATGATATTCGTGTTGCTTGTCAGGGTCGGCCAGACGGCGCAGATAAAGCGTCTCGGCAAACATGCGGATCAATGCCAATGGCGTTTTGAGTTCGTGCGAAACATTGGCAATAAAACGATTCCGCAAATTGACCAAGGCATGTTCGCGCATTAACTCACGCCAAACGGCAAACGTAGTAATCATCAAGGTGATGATTACCGCGGTGGTAATCATCAGCACCAGGGTTTGATCGCGACGCAGATTTTCAGCTTGTAGTGCGGGATTGGCCTTAAAAACCAGTGTCCAGCCTGGCAAGGCGCGATTCACCGGCCAGTTGAGGGCATCGTCGTCCCACGGCGAGTCCGGCCCCGCCAGTGTAATCGTGCCCGGTTGTTTATGATTGAACTCCTGCAACATCGGATCGATATAGCGAGCGAACATCACGCTGGCGTCAAAATGCATCAGAATCCAGCCTTCGTCATGATCCAGTTCGTTAACCCGCTGAATGGCGAAAATCGCCAGTTGTCCATCGATTTGCTCAGCGAAAACACGCCACAGCGCGTTTGAATCCTTGGTTTTGGTGTGTTCAAGCGCAGCCCTGTCGGCCATCCAGTGCGTCAAAGCGATTTGTTCAGGTGTTGTGGCCAGAGGAAAGCTATGACGAATCCGCATATCATTGCCCAGCAGAATGATTTCCCTGACTTCGGGATAAGTCTTGGCGATTTGCTGTAAACGATTAGCCTCAACGCGGTCGATCGGAATGTTTTTCAGCCCTAAAAAAGGAGGGCGCATGGCGCCGATCAGCGCCTGTTCGATGCGGCTGGCAAGCAAGGCGACTGTTTGCGATTGTGATTCGCGCAAGGTCTGTTCGAGTAGATGACGCTGATTTTTCAGCAGCTGGAAGGTGAATCCCGCCAGCGCCAACATCGCCAGCAGCATTGCACTGAGCAAGGTGATGGAGGTGCGCATGCGCAACCGGCTGCGGCTGGTGGAAGGCGCAGTAATGGCATGCATGGCGGAATCTGAGTGACGCAAACGAAAGCATCCTAGGGGTGAGGCGTTGTGTGTAGTGTAGCGCATAAAAAAATCCCAGCCAGAGGCGGGGATTTGAGCTTATTCTTACGTTAGATCAGCAGATCAGTTGGCCGGAGCGTTATGCTTGGCTTTGTGATGACTCTTATTGTGTTTTTCGACACAGGACTTAACAAATTCGTCCATTTTGTCGGCAGCGATTTGCTTTTTCTCTGCGCGAGTCTTGCAGACTTCTTCCGCTGATTTTTTCGGGGCAGCCATGGTCGGCATAGCGAACGCGGATAATAGAGCAGCGGCAGATACCAGGGCGATGATTTTTTTCATGAATTACTCCTTTACTGGGTTGGGTACGATATTAGTTCGCGGCAGAAACCGTGTATGAGAACGGGCATCACGGCATCGATTGCGAAGACTAAGTGAAAGTCATTGCTGCGACAAAACGCTAAGTTGCGTGGATGCCCCGTGGCAATCGATCCGCCGATCTGGCCAGGAAAAAACCCCGCCAGTGATAGCGGGGTCAAGACACACGAGGAACAACAACTATGCGTAAAACGCTTAATTTACTTGCCAGCCGGCTTCGCAGGAGCGCTAGCCTTGGTATGCTTCTCGACGCAGGTTTTGATGTAAGCGTCCATCTTGTCAGCAGAAACCTTGTCTTTCTCAGCCATGGCTTTACACATTTCTTCAGGGGTCTTCTTCTCAGCGGCCTTGTCGGCGGCCATGCCAGGCATAGCGAACATAGACAGCAGGGCGGCGGCAGAGGCAAATGCAACAATCTTCTTCATAAACTATTCTCCAGGTGATGATGTTGATTCGATACAAATCGGGAAATCCCCGACGAACTAGACTTTAGTGGAGTTGTGGCGGGTTGCGAATCACAGTCTTGTCGACGAATGTAAAAGATTGTCATCACTTCAAGGCTGATGGGTGGATATTTTTCACATAATAATCAATCGGTTATTTTGTAAATGGCGGGAATGCCAGTCCCGGCCCCGGCGCAGGGCTTGCTGTAAGGGGTGGATTTTTGTATGATGCGCGGCTATTTCGCGGATTCCCGGTGCGGGAACCAACATCCTAGGTACGAGAGGTCGAGTTATGAAAGAAGGTATTCATCCCAATTATGAAACGGTTAAGGTGAATTGCAGCTGCGGCGCCGCCTTTGAAACCCGTTCCACCTTGGGTCGTAAAGATTTGCACCTGGATGTATGCTCCAGCTGCCATCCGTTCTTCACCGGCAAGCAAAAGATGGTGGATACCGCTGGCCGCGTCGACAAATTCCGTCAGAAGTACGGGAAGAAGTAAATCCCGTAATGCTGTCAGTAATCAGTCCGAAAAGGGCGTCCCAGTGGGGCGCCCTTTTTGTTTTATGGTGCGGTGCCAGCGGGATCGCGGCCGCCGCCGCGACAGTATGTGCCCCGTATCTAGTCGACGAGTGGGTCGAGGTCGACCATGTGCATGATGGCGATACTTTCAAATTGGTCGATGGCCGCAGCGTGCGGCTGATCGGGGTCAATACGCCGGAGCTGGAGCGGCAGGGCAAGCCCGCCGAACGTTTTGGCGACGAGGCCAGGGTCAGCCTGACCAAAATGCTGGCTGAAAATCCGCAGGTTGGGTTGCGCTATGACCAGGAACGGCGTGATCGTTACGGCCGCACCCTCGCCCATGTCTATTTGCCAGACCGGCGCACGGTCGAAGAACGGTTGTTGGCGGATGGGTTGGGCGCGGCGATCGTAGTGCCACCCAATGACTTGAATCTTGATTGTTACCATGCGGCAGAACAGACGGCGCGCGCCGAGAAAAAAGGTATTTGGTCGCTGCCGCGGTATCGGGGTCTGGCCACCACCGACCCCAAGCTCGGCCCTGGCTTTCAAGTGATAGAAGGCAAGGTAGAGCGTGTCAGCAATCGGAAGCGGGACATGTATTTAGAGTTCCCGGGTTCCGTGGTGGCACGCATCGAGTCAAGGGACCTGCGCTTCTTTAAAGACAAATGGCAGCCGGAGCAGTTGCGGGGCAAAACCTTGCGCGTGCGTGGCTGGATGTCACGCAAGGAAGGAAAGTTGCAGATGCGATTGCAGCATCCGGCGACGGTCGAGATTATTAAATAACACGTGCTTGAGGGCGTACGCCCTGTGCATTCATTCGAGGCTCCTCAGGTAACCGCTATGACTACAACATCTTTCTCTACACTGGGCTTAGACTCCGCCTTGCTGGCCAATATTGAATCCATGGGTTATCAGGCAATGACGCCGATTCAAGCGCAAAGCGTACCGATTATGTTGCAGGGCACAGACCTCATTGCCCAGGCAGAGACCGGCAGCGGCAAGACGGCGGCGTTTGGTATTGGCCTGCTCACGCGGTTGAATGCGCGCGACTTCAACGTTCAAGCCTTGGTGTTATGCCCGACGCGTGAACTTGCCGACCAGGTGAGCAAGGAGATCCGGCGTCTGGCGACGTACATCCCGAACGTAAAACTGCTCACGCTGTGCGGTGGCGTGCCCTCCGGCCCGCAGTTGGGCTCGTTGGAGCACGGCGCGCATATCATCGTCGGCACACCGGGGCGGGTGCTTAAACATTTGCGCAAGGGTGCGCTCAAGTTGGATCGATTGAAAGTGTTGGTGTTGGATGAGGCGGATCGCATGCTCGACATGGGCTTTTACGATGACATCGCCGAAGTTGTCGCTGCCACGCCCGGCCAGCGCCAAACCTTGCTGTTTTCTGCCACTTATCCGGATGCAATTAAACAAGTCAGCGCATCGATGCAGAATAACCCGAGCCGGGTCAGTGTTGAGGCCACGCACACCTCGACCAAGATCGAGCAAGTGTTTTATGAAGTGAGCAGCAACAGCCATCGCCTCGCGGCGCTGGTCACGCTATTAGGCCATTATCATCCGGCGTCATGCGCCATCTTTTGCAACACCAAACTGCAATGCCAGGAGATCGCCGATACGCTGCAAGCCAAAGGCTTTAGCGCGCTGGCGCTGCATGGTGACCTGGAACAAAAAGATCGCGATCAAGTGTTGGTACGTTTTTCCAACAAGAGCTGTTCAATTCTGGTTGCAACCGACGTCGCCGCGCGTGGACTTGATATCAAAGACCTGGAAGCCGTGATCAATTTTGAATTGAGTCAAGATCCGGAAGTACACATCCATCGCATCGGGCGCACCGGTCGCGCCGGAAAAGCAGGGCTGGCTTTAAGTCTGTATACCGCCGCCGAATCGTATCGTGTCAATGCCATCGAAGATTATCAAAAAAGCCCGGTCACCATCGCTGCCATCGACACCTTGCAAGTCAATAACAAGCATGATCTCAAGCCACCGATGGTCACGCTGTGCATCGAAGGCGGACGCAAAGGCAAAGTGCGTGCGGGCGATATCCTCGGCGCGTTGACCGGCGAATCCGGCATCGCCGGAAGTCAGGTGGGTAAGATCGACATCTTTGATCACCAAGCCTATGTTGCTATCGAGCGTTCCGTGGCGAATCAGGCGCTGCAGCAACTCACAACGGGAAAAATCAAGGGGCGGTATTTCAAGGCGCAAAAGATTCAGTAATCGTTAATGGTAGGCTGTAAAGACGCTCTATCGTGGGCATGATTAACGAATTAAAGTAAAGTATTAAAGGATCCCATCCCTTTATCGTAAGGAACAACACATAATGGATTTTATGCGCGCGATTGAATTCGGATTAAGTCCATTGGCCTTGTTGCTCTTGGTTTTTTATCATGTTCATCTCTACCGCAAAGTGCGTTTAACACCACTGGCGACTGCCATCGGTGCTGCCGACGAGGTCCGTGCTCGTTGGGTTGAGGACGTCATCGCGCGCAAGCGCGACATCCTGGCAGTGCAAACCTTGCGCAATTGGACGATGGCCTCGACCTTTCTTGCTTCAGCTGCCATTCTGATTGCGCTCGGTGTTTTCAATCTTGCCCTCACTGCCGACAGGCAAGGAGAATTGGCCGGTCTGTTGCATCGGGTGGAGGCAGTGGCTCCTGCGTTGTGGCTGGAAAAGCTGATGCTTCTCGCGATCGATTTTTTCTTTGCCTTTTTTAATTTCACATTGGCAATTCGTTACTACAACCACGCCTGTTTTGCACTCACAGTACCGCCACGAGAAGATGTGCCGGATGTCGGTGCGGAGAGCGCCAGACGCTTGCTGGAGCGTGGTGCCCGTCACTATACGTTGGGGATGCGAGGTTTTTATCTGGCCATTCCGCTGACGCTATGGTTGCTGGGTCCGGTGTGGTTTCTTGTCGGTAGCATAGTCTTGCTGCTGGTGTTGCGCCCCATTGATCGGGCGTAACGTAACGCATTAAGGGTTCTGCTCCCTCTCTCCTGCAAGATCAACGCTTGAAATTCTTTTCCCCGCCCACATTTTTATTGATGTGGGCATGGGGCTAATCGGCGCATGCTCACCTAACTAGTTGATTATTTTCATATCGCTTCAAAGGAGGATATGCCATGACCACAATCGATTTAACACCCCTGTATCGCAACAGCGTTGGCTTTGATCGCCTGGCCTCATTATTGGAAGGCGCCTTCCACGCCGAACAAACTGCCCCCGGTTACCCGCCATACAACATCGAAGTGCTTGATGAAAACCGTTACGCCATCACCCTCGCCGTCGCCGGGTTTGCCGACACCGAGATTGATATTCAGGTCGAGCGCGGCATGTTAAGCATTAAAGGCAGAAAGGCCGACGACAATCAAAAACGCAATTATCTGCATCATGGCATCGCCACCCGTGCCTTTGAGCGCAAATTCAATCTCGCGGATCATGTTGAAGTCACCGGCGCCAAACTGCAAAACGGATTGCTGACCGTGGATCTGAAACGCGTGATCCCCGAAGCAATGAAACCAAAACGCATCGAGATCAACGCGGGGGGCGCCACGCCTATTGAGGGGCAGGCGGAGTCAGTTAAAGCGGCATAAAAAAAGCGGGGGCGGTTACGTCCCCGCTTATCTTCAACTTACCACAGTAAGGAATATTTCTCGATAAAGTGTTAAGGGCCTTGCCACCTTTAATTCTTCTCAACCCATCACATCAAGCCGCGCTTGCTATGCTCCATCTCTGTGCCAATGTGGAAGCAGGTGTTCCCGTTATGGAGTTACGTCGATGGCAAAGATTCGGTGATACCCAGCGTTTGCGGGATATGGATATGGGGCGCAAACTTTCGGCCGGATAATCTCTTTAATCTGTAATGTATTGCAGAAATTTCTCTCTTTTAGTCTCATTTCCGGAAGTATCCCTATATATCAACTCATCAGAATCAAAATCATATTCTGGGATATTCGGATCACGCCATTTTGAAAGAAAAAACTGATAGAAAGGATGGAACAGACTGCTTTGGTTTGGAGAATGTTTAAATATATATTCCGGCATGTCCTGTCCACTCAGGCCAGCGTGATAATACTTCATAAACATATAATCTCCGAGGATAACAAGCTTAAGAAATGGCGTCTCCTCGTACAACTTCAGTCTTATATTTTTCTGGAGAGATTTGAGGTTTTTCAAAAAATCAATGCTCTTGGCGATCTGATTCCTGAAACGTTCAGGTGTTACGTCAGGATTGGGGATGCTCTTTGCGCGGAAGTTTGCCCCTTCGCTAGAGGGATTCAGGAGCATTATCTTCGCTTCACGGCAATTCTGTATTATCTGATGTAGATCCCCTTCCTGGGTTACGAATGTATCGAAGCCCGTTGAGCCAATTAACAACACATCTTTTGCAATGCCATGTTCTTCTTTAAGTTTTTTCGCTCGCTTTTTCGAGCGAAGACTTTCTGCATGTGCTACAAGCACAAGGCCCATATCAACAGTAGCCATTCTAGAGAATTTCCTATCTTTCCAGCTCATCCCTAAAAAGTTTAGAAAAATGATCAGCAGTATTGCAAACACAATTTCCACGGAAATAGGGAACACCTTTTCGCTTTCGATAAGTGACCAATAGGTTAGGTAATTGTCTGCAACAAATTTACCTGTGTAAGGCAGCGATAGGGCAATAGCAGCGCTCAAGGCTAATATTGAAATATGGTGGATGATAGTTGTTACATTTTTAAACATACCTACCTCCTATGCGGGTTTCTGATGATTATTGATACCCGCAAGAAAATGACACTCTGATTTGACTGGCGTGTTGCGATTAAATTCAGATAACCGCTCGAATTAAGCGGTTAGCACGGTTTTATTGAGCCAGTCTGATATCCGCCAATGCAAGAATAATTATAGTCAGTTAAATATATATGTCGCTCGATAGATGAAGGTAAGTCAAGAGGCCAAGCAATAGGCACGTGACGAACAGGTTTAGGAATGTTCTTTCACGCTGGTGCAATGAGAGATCAATGTTGGAATGTTAGAAGTGCCCCGGGCCGCGTGCTGATGGTTTATTGAGAGGATTAAGGGCTCCGACCCGAATGGCACTTAAAACAGTCGCTGTAGCGCCTCGTGTAATATATAGCCCCGTGCCTCGGACTACCGTTCGTGAGCCGCTTCTTTTCATTGTCTATTCCGGAAACTGCCCCATGGAAATTCTGATCCTCGCTGCCCTGATCCTGTTGAATGGCGCATTTGCCATGTCCGAGATCGCGCTCATCGCCGCCCGCCGCCTGCGCTTGGCCCGTCTGGCGGAGGCGGGTGACTGCTCCGCCGCGATGGCCATCAAACTGGGCGAGGAGCCGACCCGCTTCCTCTCCACCATCCAGATCGGCATCACCTCCATCGGCATCCTCAACGGCATCGTCGGCGAGGCCGCCCTGGCGGAGCCGTTTGCGCTCTGGCTTCAGGAGCTTGGCTTCGAACAGCGGCCCAGCGAGATCGGCGCCACAGTGCTGGTAGTGGTGGTCATCACCTATATCTCGATTGTTGTCGGCGAGCTGGTGCCCAAGCGCATCGGCCAGATGGATCCCGAACGCATCGCCTGCTTGGTGGCGCGCCCCATGAATGCCCTGGCCGTTGCTTCGCGCCCGTTTGTGTGGCTGCTGATGCGCTCGACCGCTCTGCTACTGCGGCTGCTCGGCACCCGCGACCTGGGGGCGCAGGGGGTGACCGAGGAGGAAATCCACGCCATGCTGGAAGAGGGGTCGGAGTCGGGCATCATCGATAAGAGTGAGCATGAGATGGTGCGTAATGTGTTCCGCCTCGATGACCGCCAGCTCGGCACCCTGATGGTGCCGCGTGCCGACATCGTCTGGCTCGACCTCAACCGTCCGCTGGAGGAGAACCTTGCCCGCATGGCGGAATCGGATCACTCCCGTTTCCCTGTCTGCCGCGGCGGCCTGGGTGACATCGTCGGTATCATCACCGCCAAGCAGCTTTTCAACCAGACCCTCAAGGGGGCCAGGGCCGATCTCACTTACCAGTTGCAGTCGGTCGTCTATGTGCCCGAGTCACTCACCGGCATGGAACTGCTCGAACAGTTCCGCGCCTCCAGCACCCATCTGGTCTTTGTCATCGACGAGTACGGCGAAGTGCAGGGCATGGTCACGCTCCACGATGTGCTGGAAGCAGTCACCGGCGAATTCAAATCGCACCATCTCGAAGACGCTTGGGCCGTACAGCGCGAGGATGGCTCCTGGCTGCTCGACGGACTGATCCCGATCCCCGAACTGAAGGATCGGCTGGCGCTGAAGAGCGTCCCCGAAGAGGAGCGCGGCCGCTATCACACCCTCAGCGGCATGGTGATGTGGCTGCTCGGCCACCTGCCGCGCACCGGCGACATCGTCACCTGGGAGGATTGGCGGCTGGAGGTGGTCGACCTCGATGGCAAGCGCATCGACAAGGTGCTCGCCCGCCACGCCCACGCGACTGATGTGACGGCCACGAGTGATAGTGAAGATTAAACGCAACTGAGTGATTGCCGAGCGATCAAAATGGATTGAGCTTTTGAGCCCTGCCATTACGTCTTACGCGTTAGTGCAATGGGAGATTAATGTTGGAATGTTGGAACTGATCCCGTTGTGGTGTTGCGCCCCCATTTATTTTTAACTCACCACCGGAAAGCATATGTCATAAAGTCCAAGATGTAGGGTGCGCTATGCGCACCCTACTTGTCTGGGTTGCCGAAAAGAGTGGAACCCAGTGTCTATATTCATGGTATTGTGGATTGGCGTCTGCTATTTTCGCCAGCGCTGGCTCATCTCATGCCAGACGGCGAAATACTCCGTAGTTACCGACGGAGGGATCACTTCCCTTTCTATCTCAGTATCTTGTGCAGTGTTGTCAGAAAATCATTGTCGGTTCCGTTAAACTGAGTTGTAATAACTAACCCGAAGATTTCCCATTCATTATTAGGAGTGAGCGCCATGGGCAAGGAACAAAAAAGTAATAAAGAGAGTAAAAAGAAGCCCGCCATGACTCCAAAAGAGAAAAAAGCGGCGAAGAAAAACAAGAATGAATCAAAATAACTTTTGGGCCAGTAGCGTCTTAGCTACGGTAGTTTAAGTTTTCACAAACGCGTTGCGCTTCCATCCGGCGCAATACGGCTTCGCCTATTGGCGCTCTGCCATTACGTCTTAGGCGCGTTGAAAAACTTGTGTTCTTCAAATTAGGGTTAATTGTCAGAGCAGTATGTCAGCCCGTCTTGGCGCTGCGAACTCTCTTGAACACAGGCAAGCATGCCAGCCCTAATCCAAGCAACGAGATTGCCGTCGGTTCCGGCACGCTGCTGTGAAAAGCACCAGCTCGCGCCAAGCCATTAAACGCGGTTCCCACAAACCCGTTTTCAGAGTTTGGATCAAACGTAAATTCAGTCGAACTCAAATAAATACCTTGCAGACCGGATATTTTGCCGTCAGCGATCGATAATAGGTCGCCAATCGACAATAATGGCCATGGATTGTTAGCCAAATACAAATCAAGATTTACTGCCGTATAGAGCGTCTGCAAGTTCGGTTCTACCGCAAAGAGGTCTGGAATCCGCCAGTCCACAGCAGGCAGAGTGTCAAGTGGCTCCCAATTCCATGGATTGGTTTTCTTGATATTCCCTCCGATCACGTCGGAGCGCTTGCCGTCTTTATCTTCCGTCCACTGTCGCCAATCCGTTGCGTTGGCTGGAGGATTTTCAAATTTTTCCCACTTCGCCTCATTAGTATTATTTTGCCTTTCTTCTGGAAGCGTAATTGCAGCACTTTCCTCAGTCCACCAGAACACAACTTTGCCTTTCGCCGGCACCAGTTCCCACACCGGGCTCGCCTCACCAACCCCCGCATAGGCAGAAAGCGCCAGCAAAACTCCGATTAATCTAAAGAACATGCGATAATTTTCTTGAAAACCGAACATGTTATTTCTCCTTGATTATTCTAACCGTCCGTCCAAATTCCCTTCGTTTCTTACTCATGCCGGACAAACCAAATAAAGTGACTACTCCCCGTTAATAGCCCGCTGATGCCACGGCATGACCCCCCATTACCTTGGCAATTATCAACAAGACAAACAAATGCAAACGCTGACCTTTCGCTTCTACATACCAAGGAACATGACATCATATTAGACGCGATCACCAAAATTGCTATCAGCAATATTTCACTGGCAATGAAAATGGACAACTTAGGGTTACATTCAAGTCATCGCTCTCAACTAGCAAATACTGCCACCAACGATGCCCATGTTTTCATAATGGCCAACGCCGCGCCAAACACGCAGCATCACGATTTCGACACCACTCATAAGCTGAGTAAATACCTACTTAGGACATCAAGATGCAGGATGTTTGGCTTGTGCACCCTGGGCTTCACGAAGTGAAACTCAGGGTGTACAGTTGTAGCCATCAATAACCCGGGTTTCGCAAAAAACGCTCAACCCAGGCTACGCTTACTATGTAGGGTGCGCCGACGACCGATCCCAACTCGTTTTGCCAGTTTTTCAGTATTACCTTTGGTTTGTCACAGATTGTTCAAATCATTCAAGGTAATTCGATCACACAAACATTTGGCTCAGCGTCAGAACCGGCGACGGATCCCTGCTTGTAAGGCAGATGTAGTCTCTTTAGGTAGGGCGGAAAAGCGTAGCGCCTTCCGCCGTATGTTCTCTTCAGGCCCATTTGAGGCGAAGGTGCGAGGTTTTTCTTGGGCTCGACAGTTCCAATAATCATTTGGCATGATGGGATTCATTTATGCAACTTCATGCGGCGGAAGGCGCTACGCTTTTCCGCCCTACCGTTACGCCTTACGCGTTTGCGCCGCATGAACCACCCTCCGATGCAACGCGGCTACCGCCTTATTGCACCCTACTCCATCATCACCCGTACAGTTACTTCCCGCCCCTCTTCACCTCAATCTTCAACAACGGACTCGTTGCACCGAATAATCCCATCTGTTTTTGCTGCATGCGCCACTGGAAGGGATAGATGCCGGGTTCGTTTGGCGTCTGGATGTCGAAGCGCGTAGGGCGGAAAGCGCAGCGTCTTCCGCCGTTATGGTCGGTCGCTCACCAGACCTCAGGGTCAAAACCCTTTAAATTTCGTAACCTAGGCGGTTCTGCTCGCACCTTATCTTGTAGCAACGATAACGAACACCCGACGGCGTATTTCACGCACCATCTCCACTGTTTTGTTTTGCAAATCGATTATGTTTGCATTTCTTCTTTTTGACAAATTAGCCCGCGCTAATATTGCGTGGCAGGGTAAGTCTCTGAAAAATATGGCGACTGACATTCCACACAAACTTCATTACTCTACATATCATCCCTATCCCTTCGCCGAGGCGGGTAATCGTTACATGTATATGCTTTGTAAGCATTATTGCAGTCAAGCGCGGGTTTGCACTTCATGTATCCTAAAGGATACAATGTGATATGCCGATAATAAATATCATCCACGAATATTTGGACGATGAGGGCCATTCGCCCTACGGCGGTTGGTTGGCAGCGCTGAATGATCCACGCGCCAAGGCGAAGGTCATCATGCAAGTGGACCGGATGGAGCTGGGACTGTTTGGCGACTCCAAGCCAGTGGGGGAAGGTGTGAGCGAATTGCGCATTCATTACGGCCCCGGTTATCGCGTCTACTATGCGAAAGATGGTGTGAATATCTATTTGCTGTTGTGTGGTGGCGATAAGTCCAGCCAAAAGAAGGATATTAAACGTGCGCTTACGTATTGGTCAGCGCACAAAAGTAACAAGTGAGGTGAAAACGATGGCGACCCGAAACGTTCGGCAAACACATAATGAGATGTTGAAAGACCTGGATGTTGCCTGTGAATATCTAAACGAGGCGCTGGAAAGTGACGATCCCGCCGTCGTTCTGATGGCGCTGCGTAATATTGCGGAGGCGCAAGAAGATGGGATTAGCGGCTTGGCAGAGCGAACCTCTCTTGGCCGTGAGAGCATGTATAAAATGCTCTCAAGCAAAGGCAATCCCAAGCTCTCCAGTTTCGTTAAGCTGATGCACGGTCTTGGGTTGAAAATCGAAGTGAAACCCGATGCGGCCCATGCGCCTCATCATTAGCCACTTGTTGAAAAAATGAGTCCTTTCTCCCTCAGAGGGAGGGCGTTTTTTAATAAGCGAAACTAAGTGCCCCATAAAATCCCCCCACCCAAAGGACTGACGCTGATCGTCGCGGTGACGTCGATGATCGGACCGTTTACCATCGATACCTATTTGCCTTCCTTCCCCGAGATTGAGGCGGAGTTTGGGGTGAGCCGGGCGTTGTTGTCGCAGAGTCTGGCGTTTTATCTGGCGGCGTTTGCGATTTCGACGCTGGTGTTGGGGCCGTTGGCGGACCGATTGGGACGGCGGCGAGTGATTCTGGGGTCGTTGTTGTTTTATATTGCAGCGTCGGTCGGCTGCGCCATGGCGGCGGACTATGGCAGCTTTTTGTTCTATCGCCTGTTGCAGGGGGTGGCGGCCGGGGGTGGCTTGGTGGCGGGGCGGGCGATGATCCGCGATGTTTACAATCCGCAGGATGCGCAGCGGGCGATGTCGCAGGTGATGATGCTGTTTGCGCTGGCGCCAGCGATAGCGCCGGTGATTGGCGGTTGGTTGCACGATGCCTTTGGCTGGCACAGTGTGTTTTATTTCCTAGCGATTTATAGCGGCCTGGTGTTTTTGCTAGTGTTGTTGCGAATTCCGGAGACGCTGGCCCCAGCCTTGCGCCAATCCTTTCATCCAGTGAATGTGGCCCGTGTTTACGGCCGCGCGTTGGTGCATCGCCGTTTTTTGTCACTGGTGTTTATTGTGAGCGGCTATTTCGGCGGTATGTTTCTTTATATTGCTGGGGCGCCGACGCTGATCTTTGATTTTTTGCATCTGCAAAGCGGCGATTTTGGTCTGATGTTCGTGCCGATGGTGATGGGCATGATCTCCGGTTCTGGGTTGAGCGCGCGGCTGGCTCATCGCTGGCCGCCGGAGCGGACGGTGAAACTGGCGTTGACGTTGATGACGGTGGGTACGGTATTGAATGTGGCGCAATCGCTGTGGCTGTTGCCGATGGTCGTCACCTCGGTGGCGCCGCTGGTGTTGTTTGCCTGTGGCATCGGATTGGCGATGCCGGCGATGACGGTGTTGTCGCTGGACTGTTTTCCCCATCATCGTGGTACAGCGTCGGCGTTGCAGGGTTTTGTGCAAATGATGGTCAATGCGCTGATTGCGAGCTTGGCGGTGCCATTGTTGAGCCTCGCGCCGAGCCATATGGCGTTGGGGCAGCTGGCGTTGTTGGTGACGTCACTGGTCTTGTGGTGGCGGATTCCGGCGGCGGAGGCGGTATCGCATTAAACGTAGGGGCGATTCATGAATCGCCCCTACAGGTGACAGGCATTATCTGCCTGCAAATCAAGTAGTAGCGCCAAGACTACGATCGTCGGGTAAAATGTATGTTATCGATCCCTGCAACTACATAACTGGATTAATGATATGAGCGATGACCTCAAGCAACGCGCCCTCAAGTATCACGAGCATCCCAAGCCCGGGAAAATCGGGACGGCGATTACCAAGCCCTGTGCCACGCAAGTCGATCTCTCGCTCGCATACACCCCGGGCGTCGCTGCGCCGGTGCGTGAGATTGATGCCGATCCGGAGGCCGCCTATCGCTATACCGGCAAGGGCAACCTGGTGGCGGTGATTACTGATGGCAGTGCGGTGCTGGGTCTGGGCAATGTCGGCGCGCTGGCCGGCAAGCCGGTGATGGAAGGCAAGGGCGTGCTGTTCAAGAAGTTTGCTGATATCGATGTGTTCGATATCGAAGTCGGCACGCAGGATCCCGCCACTTTTATCGAAACCGTCGCCAACATTGCGCCGACCTTCGGCGGCATTAATCTCGAAGACATCGCCGCGCCGCATTGTTTCACGATTGAAGATGCATTGATCGAGCGTCTCGATATTCCCGTCTTTCACGACGATCAGCACGGCACGGCGATTATCGTCGCCGCTGGCTTGCTCAACGCGCTGGAGTTGCAGGGCAAGACGCTGGCCTCGGCGCGCATCGTTTGTCTGGGCGCAGGTGCCGCGGGCATCGCCTCGATGCGGTTATTGGTGGCGCTGGGCGCGAAAAAAGAACACATCTATCTGGTCGACCGGCGTGGCGTGATACACAGCGGCCGCGACGATCTTAATATCTGGAAGAGTCAGTTCGCGCTGGATACGACCAAGCGCACGCTGGCGGATGCGATGCAGGACGCGGATGTATTTGTCGGCGTTTCAGGCCCGAATCTGGTGGCGCCGGAGATGTTGCAGGTGATGGCGCCGAAGCCGGTGGTGTTCGCGCTCTCCAATCCCGATCCCGAGATTAGTCCGGAGCTGGCGTGCCAGGTGCGTAAGGATATGATCATGGCCACGGGCCGCAGCGATTATCCCAATCAGGTGAATAACGTGCTGGGTTTTCCTTATATTTTCCGCGGTGCGCTGGACGTGCGCGCCACGCGCATCAACATCGAGATGCAAATCGGTGCCGTGCATGCGTTGAGCGCGTTGGCCAAAGAACCCGTGCCGCGCGAAGTGCTGGCCGCTTACAAGCTCGATCATCTGGCGTTCGGGCCCGATTACATCATTCCCAAGCCCTTTGACGCGCGCCTGATCGATCACGTACCGGCGGCAGTGGCGCGTGCAGCGGTGGAGACGGGGGTGGCGAGTCTGCCGTATCCGGCGCACTATAAGACAAAAATCTGAAATCCTAAAAACCTTACCACAGAGGCGCAGAGAGCACAGAGGAAGTCATAATGTCATTTTAGCGCTGCGCTCACCCGCTGCCTGCGCACATCAGCGCTATACAGAATGTTTATTCTCTGTGTACTCTGCGCCTCTGTGGTTCGGAGGGTTTACTAAAAAGCCATACAAGGAGGTGTGCTATGCGCAAAATCACAGTGGTGGGTCCCGGTCGCGTCGGTGAGTCCACGGCGCAGAATCTTGCCAAAGAAGAGCTGTGTCGCGAGCTGGTATTGTTGGGCACGGACGCGCAGGTGGCGCAAGGCATCGCACTCGATATCCAGGAGAGCGCGCCGCAATTCGAATTTGATACGCGTGTAACTGGTGGTGCCGATCCGGCGCTGATGGCGGGTTCCGATCTGGTGATTGTTACTGCCGGTTTGCCGCGTAAACCGGGCATGTCGCGTGCTGAGTTGATGCAGGTCAACAAGACCGTCATCGGCTCGATCATGGACAACGTGTTGCACCATGCACCGGAGGCCATGCTGCTGCTGGTGACCAATCCGGTGGATGCATTGACCTACTTTGCCTGGCAGCGCACGGGCTGGCCGCGGCAGCGGGTGTTGGGTTTGTCCGGTGTGCTGGACAGTGCCCGCATGGCGAGTTTCATCGCCGCCGAAGCAAAGCTTTCGATCGAAGACGTGCGCGCGCTGGTGATCGGCGGTCACGGCGATGGCATGGTACCGTTGCCGCGTTACAGTACGATCAGCGGTATTCCCATCACTCACTTTCTTGATGCCGCAACGGTGGAGCGCGTTTGCGAGCGCACACGCAAGGGCGGCGCCGAAATCCTCGCGCTCAAACAAAATGCCAGCGCCTATGATGCCCCCGCTGCGGCGATTGCCGAAATGGTCGATGCCATTGCCCATGACCGGCGCCGTATTCTGCCTTGTGTTGCCGTGCTTGAGGGTGAATATGGTTGTCGCGATCTGGCGATGGGGGTGCCGGTGGTGTTGGGTGCGGGTGGGGTGGAACGGGTGATTGAGTTGCCGTTAACGACAGAGGAACAAAACGCCTTGGTGCGTTCGGCAGCGCAGGTGCGTGAGAGTTTGAGTTAGAAAATATAAAAACTTTAACCGCGAAGGGCGCAAAGGAGCGCAAAGAAAGCCAGTAAAGAGAAAACATTTACACGACAACTTACGTAGCATCCTTCAGTCAATTGACGCTTTTTCCTTTGTATACTTTGCGGCCTTCGCGGTTTAGTATGTTTTAAGGTTGTTCAAGATAATCCCGCCACATCGTGCGATAAGCCTCTTCCATCGCAGTCGCCAAACCTTCACCATCGCACAGCGGCGAGGCCGCCATCGCGGCGCGTTGTGTTTGCCGCAGTTCAGCACGCAGTTGCGGATTGTTCGCCAGTGAAACGGCAATCTCGATATATTCTTCCGTGGTATTGGCGATCCATTCGCTGCGGTTTATGGCGCTGAGCTTGCTCGCCGCCAGCCGTTCGACATAACGCTGTCCGGCCAAAGTAATTACCGGTAATCCCATCCACAACGCGTCGGCGGCGGTGGTGCCGCCGGAGCGGGGGAAAGTGTCCAACGCAATATCAATCTCGTTGTAGACATTTAAGTAATCGGGAAACGGTGAGGCACCTTGCAATTGCAGTCGATCTGGCGCGATGCCATGCTGCCGGAATTTTTCGGCAATCAATTGTCGTTCATGTGGCTGGTCGAGATAACGGGACTTCAATAATAGGCGTGAACCCGGAACACGATTCAGAATCGTGCACCAGGCGCTAATAACAGCGTCACCCAGTTTGCGTGTGTTGTTAAAACTGCCGAAGGTGAGGGGTGCGTGGGCGGCGCGTGGTTGTATGTCAGGTGCGCCGGCGGGCGGTTGATAAACCACCCAGCAGCGCGGCAGACGATAGATGGTTTCGCTGGCGCAGTCATGAGTATTGTCAGGATGCAGAACGTTATCTGTGATCCAATAGTCCATCGCCTGCAAACCAGTGGTCGCGCAATAGCCTAAATACGTCGCCTGGATCGGCGCGGGTTTGTAGGTAAAAATCGGGAGCCGACTGAATGCAGTGTGGCCGGCAAGATCGATCAGGATGTCGATTTGGTCGTCATGAATCATGTGCGCGACTTGTTCATCCGGCGTATTGATGGTTGAGCGCCAGTGATCGGCGAGCGATTGCAGGTGTTTGGTGACTGCATCCGGCTCAAACACCTCGGCGTAACAAAAGATTTCAACCTGATCGCGATGATGTTTCGCCAGTAAGGGTTCGATGAAGGTGCTGACCGGGTGGCGGCGAAAATCCGGCGACACGTAACCAATGCGTAACCGTTTATGGGGGTCGCCGTGGCGCGAGTGTGCGAATTGATGTTGCCTGCCATGTGCGCCGTAGATGCGATCCCATTGGCGATGTTCTTCAAGCACTTGCTCGGGGGTGGAGAGGCAGTAATAACTCAACAAGAAGAGTAGATTTTGACGCGCATTCTGCAGTTGTGGATTGTGTTTGAGCGCGAGTTGGAATTGTGCTGCCGCTTCATTCAACAAGGCTTTGCGTTCCAGATCCATGCCCAGATTGTTATGAGCCTCGGCGAAACCGGGTTTGAGTGCGATAGCTTTACGGTAGGCTTCAATCGCATCGTCATAGCGCCCTTCGCGGGTATAGACGACGCCCAGATTCATGTGAATGGCGGCAGAGTGGGGGGCGATGGCCAGTGCCCGTTCATAGGCCCGGGCGGCGGCCTGGATATTGCCCAGCATGCTGTACATAGTGCCGAGATTGCCCAAATAAGCTTCTGATTTTGGATTGGCGGCTACGGCCTGCTCGATGAACTGGACGGCGGATTGAGTGTCGCCGGCACGATGGCAGATAAGCCCCAGCAGATGTAGTGCTTCTGCGTGTTGCGGGTTGAGCTGTAAGATGTCCGTGCAACCGGAGCGTGCTTGTTGAAGGTAACCAGAATTAAAATAACCCTGTGCTTGCTGAAACAGGGTATTAATTCTGGCTTGATGTTTCTTATTAAGCTTCTTCACGTTAAGGTGGCGATTGGCTAATATTTTTTGCAGTATAACTCAGTGCCAGGAAAAACAAGACTATTTCGGGGTTTGTTTTCAGGTAAAGCGACATGGAAACAAGCAGTTGGATTAAAGCGGGCATGGCGTTTGGCCGCTAGAGTGTGAAGAAACAACTTACTGGTTGAGGACGCGTGTATGGCAAAGGCCAAAGATAGCGAATCGAAAAAAGACACAGTAACTGTTATTGATAACGCCACAGGTAAGCAGATCGAGTTGCCTGTGCATCGCGGCACACATGGTCCAGGCGCGGTGGATATCATGTCTTTCTACAAAGAACTCGGTTATGTCACATACGACCCCGGATTCATGTCGACCGCCAGTTGCCGCAGCGCGATCACGTATATCGATGGCGACAAGGGGGAGTTGCTGTATCGCGGCTATCCCATCGAGCAGCTGGCGGAAAAGAGTACCTTTCTCGAAGTGGCCTATTTGCTGGTGTATGGCGAGTTGCCGAGCCGTGAGCAGTTAACAACATTCAGTACCGGAATTATTCATCATACGATGATTCGTGAAAGCCTGAGGAGTTTTTATCAAGGTTTTCAATACAACGCACATCCAATGGCGATTATGGTCGGTGTCGTCGGTTCGCTGTCGGCGTTCTATCATGATTCCACCGATATTCGAAATGCCAGGCACCGTGAAATCGCCGCGCATCGGTTAATGGCCAAGATGCCGACAATTGCGGCGGCGAGTTATAAACATTCCATCGGTGAGCCGTTTGTCTATCCGCGCAACAGCCTGAGCTACACCGGCAATTTGCTGCATATGATGTTTTCAGTGCCGTGCGAGGAATATTATGTCAATCCCATCGCCGAGCGGGCACTGGATTTGATTTTTATTCTGCATGCGGATCATGAACAAAATGCCAGTACTTCCACGATTCGTCTGGCCGGTAGTTCGGCGGCCAATCCATTTGCCTGCGTGGCATCCGGTATCGCTGCATTGTGGGGGCCCGCCCATGGCGGTGCCAATGAGGCAGTGTTGGGGATGCTGGAAGAAATCGGCGATGTGAAACACATTCAGAAATTTCTTGATCGCGCCAAAGACAAGAATGACAGTTTTCGATTGATGGGCTTTGGCCATCGCGTCTACAAGAACTATGATCCGCGCGCCAAGATCATTCGCCAGATGTGCCATGAGGTGCTGGAGAAATTGGGCGATGCCAATGACCCGTTATTCGAGCTGGCGATGCGGCTGGAAGAGGTTGCGCTCAAGGACGATTATTTCCGCGAGCGTTCCTTGTATCCGAATGTCGATTTTTACTCCGGCATCATTTATAAGGCGTTGGGTATCCCGGTGAATATGTTTACGGTGATGTTTGCGATTGCGCGCACCGTAGGCTGGGTGGCACAGTGGATGGAAATGATCTCCGATCCCAACCAGCGGATCGCACGGCCACGACAGTTGTATGTTGGTGCGGCCGAGCGGGATTATGTGGATATTAACAAGCGAAGTTAGAAAATCCAACGCGAAGGCGCAAAGGTGCGGAGAAAAGCTAAAAATACGAACGCACTCATTGAGCGTTATCTTTGCGCCTTCGCGTTAGGGTTTCGCTCGTTTTTTCAGAACAGCGGCTGCGATGCCGTGCCGCCATCGCGCCCGCGGCTGCCTGAGGAGACGGAATCGTCAGGCAGGTCGCTTTGTCGTTGCGGTGCATCTTCAACCTTGAAAATTTCAAAAATGGCATTGGCCTGATTGCCGCGCGCTAACATGCCTGTCTCCGGATCGATGCGAACGCTAATGATACCCGGCGGTTGCGGGGGATCGATTTGCGGTTTGCCCTCTAAAGCGACGCGCATGACGTCCATCCAGATCGGCAGGGCCGAACGGCCACCGGTTTCATCGTTGCCCAGCGGGTGCGAATCATCGAAACCAACCCAGCTGACGGTAACCAAGTCTTTATTAAAGCCAGCGAACCAGGCGTCACGCTGATCATTGGTGGTGCCTGTTTTACCGGCGAGGTCGTTGCGGCCAAGCTGCATCGCGCGGGTGGCGGTGCCTGCGCGGATGACGTCACGCATCATGCTGGTCATGATGTAGATATTTTGCGGGGAGACGGTACGCTTCGCCAGCGGTTGGCCGCTGGCAGTGGTGGTGGGTGCGGGCGCCGTCTCGGTGGGCGTTGTGCCGTCAGCGCTGGGGGTGATCACGGGTTCGCATTCACGACAAGCGACGACGGGTTTGGCCTGGAACAGGAGTTTGCCATTCATGTCTTCGATGCGTGAGATGTAATAAGGCTGCACCAGAAATCCGCCATTAGCGAACACGGTATAGCCACGCGCCAATTCGAGCGGGGTGACTTCACCGCTGCCCAGGGCTAACGACAAGTTGCGCGGCAGATGGCTGCGGTCGAACCCGAAGCGGGTGGCGTGGTCGAGGGCGACATCAGGGCCCACGGCTTGTAATAAACGGATGGATACCAGGTTACGCGAGTGAGTGAGGGCTTCGCGCATGCGGGTCGGGCCATAGAATTTACCGCTGAAGTTTTCCGGCCGCCATGCGGATTCGAGGCTGGGGTCGTCGAAAACGACAGGCGCGTCATTGATAATCGAGGCCGCAGTGAAGCCATGTTCCAGCGCCGCTGAATAGATAAACGGCTTGAAGCTGGAGCCCGGCTGGCGTTTGGCCTGGATCACGCGATTGAATTTGCTCTGGTAAAAATCGAAGCCGCCGCTTAAGGCGCGAATTGCGCCGTTATCGGGATCGATAGACACGGTCGCGCCCGAAACTGCGGGGATTTGTGCCAAAGACCACTTGCCGGGGGTAACGTTTTCAACATAGACCACATCGCCGCTGGCGACGGGATTGGTTTTGCCAGAACGAAGGGCCCAGGATAAGCCATCTGCTTCGAGTTTGATCTTGCTGCCATCGGCCAGCAGCGCAGTGGCGGTGCTGGCTTGAGTCGACAAAATCAATGCGGGCTTGAGTCCACCGATGTCCGGATCCGAGGCGAGCAGATCGGGCAGCTGGGCGGCATCGGCGCGGGAGTCAATTTGTACTTTGCGCACCGGGCCACGGTAGCCGTGGCGACGTTCGAAATCGAGTAATCCCTTGCGCAGTGCGGTATCGGATGCGGATTGCAGCGATGAGTTGAGGGTGGTGTAAACGTTGAGGCCTTTGGTATAGGCATCTTCACCGTATTGAGCGTAAAGATCGGCACGGACCATTTCGCCGATGTAGGGTGCATCGGCGCCGATGGCGGAGGCGTGCAAGGTAGCCCCCGAGGGTTGCGCCTTTGCCGTTTCGTATTCCTTGTCGGAAATAAATCGCAGTTGCCGCATCCGTTTGAGGACGTAGTCGCGTCTTAACAGGGCGCGCTGTGGGTCGGCGATGGGGTTGTAGCGCGAAGGGGCCTTGGGCAGGCCTGCGATCATGGCAAATTGATCGATGCTTAGTTCGGCCAATGGCTTGCCATAATAAATTTGCGCAGCCGCGCCTACACCATAGGCACGATTGCCGAGATAGATCTTGTTCAGATAAAGCTCCAGGATTTGTTCCTTGGTCAGCTCATGTTCGATCTTGAAGGACAGCAGGATTTCGTTGAGTTTGCGCAAATAGGTCTTTTCGTTGCTGAGAAAGAAGTTACGCGCAACCTGCATGGTAATGGTGCTGCCGCCCTGAGCCTTTTCACCGGTGGTGGCCAATACCACGGCGGCACGAACCAGGCCTTGGTAGTCAACCCCAGGATGATGAAAAAAGCGATCATCTTCGGCAGCGAGTACGGCCTTGATCATCGGCTCCGGGACTTGATCGTAGCTGAGCGGGATGCGTTTTTTGGTGCCATATTCAGCGATCAGCTGGCCGTCCTCGGCAAAAACCTGAAGCGGGACCTGGAATTGGATGTCGCGCAGCATTTCCACCGATGGCAGCTGCGGGATCAGAATGGCGAATGAGGCACCCAGTCCGACCAGGCCGAGGAGGCCTAAGGCCAGGATCCCGAAGAGGATGCGACGCAGAAAATTGTTAAACAGTTTCATGTATAGACTCGGATCAGGTCGAAGGTAAAGTGAACATGGCCGTGTATCTTACCGTAGTACAGCTAATGTTTGACAGGCAGTTACCGATAACTAGTTCACATAATGATTGACGGATAGCACTAACTATTGGAATTATCGCATGATTGCTCTTGTGAAGAGACTTAAGTATGGGCATGAATGCCCGATAACCCGTAGGTAGCTTGGATACCGTACGGATTTCTGCAAAGGAATGAGGTTTTGGAACTCTTCAAACGCAAAGCACCTACCCTGCTGGGATTGGACATCAGCGCCACCGCTGTCAAATTGCTTGAACTAAGCGAAGCGGGGAGCCGTTACCGGGTCGAAAGCTATTCCGTGGTGCCCTTGCCGCCGCATGCCGTGGTGGAAAAAAACATCGCCGATGTCGAGTCCGTAGGCGCAGCCATTAACAAGGCGGTCAAACGCGCCGGTCCCCGCACCAAATTTGCAGCTGTTGCCGTCGCCGGTTCGGCGGTGATTACCAAAGTCATCACCATGCCCGGCAATCTCAGCGAAGAAGATTTGGAATCGCAGATCGGCCTGGAAGCCGATCAATACATTCCCTATCCGCTGGATGAAGTGAACATGGATTTTCAGATCATCGGGCCTTCGGAAAAAACCGCCGATAGCGTGGACGTGTTATTGGCGGCATCGCGTAGCGAGAATGTCGATGTGCGTGTCGCTTCTTGTGAATTAGGCGGACTGATCGCCAGGGTGGTGGATGTCGAGGCCTATGCCATGGAGACGGCATTTGCCTTGATCGCCGCACAATTGCCGAATAACGGTGAGGGCGCGACCGTTGCCGTGCTCGATGTCGGCGCGACGATGACCACCCTGAATGTGTTGCATGACTCCAGGATTATCTATACCCGTGAACAGGTGTTTGGCGGAAAGCAGCTGACCGAAGAAATTCAGCGCCGTTACGGGCTTTCGTACGAAGAAGCGGGTTTGGCGAAGAAGCAGGGAGGGTTGCCGGATAACTATGTACCGGAAGTGCTCAAGCCCTTTAAAGACGCCATGGTGCAGCAGGTGAGTCGTTCACTCCAGTTTTTCTTCTCTTCCAGTCAATACAACAGTATTGATCATGTCGTCCTGGCCGGCGGTTGTGCCTCCATTCCCGGGATAGATGAGTTGATCGAAGAAAGATTGGGCGTAACCACGGTGGTGGCCAATCCCTTTGCCAATATGTCCTTGTCTTCAAAGATTAAACCACAGCAGCTGAGTGCAGATGCCCCGGCATTGATGATTGCGTGCGGTTTGGCGATGCGGAGTTTTGATCGATGACGCGCATTAACCTTCTCCCATGGCGCGAAGCATTACGTAAGGAAAGGCAACGTCAATTCGTGTCGATCGGCGCTGGCGCCGCTATTTTGATGGCGGCGATCATTTTATATTTGCATATCCATATCAGCGGCATGATTGGGACTCAAGAGGCGCGCAACACTTTTCTTCAAGGTGAAATCGACAAGGTCGATGCCTCGATCAAGGAAATTGCCGAGCTGGATGTCAAGAAGAAGAAATTGCTACAGCGCATGACAGTGATACAGGATTTGCAAAGCCGTCGTCCTCTGGCAGTCCATATGATAGATGAGCTGGTGCGCGTGATGCCCGAAGGCTTGTACCTGACCAAAATCACTCAAAAAGAAGCCGAGATCGAGCTTGAAGGTGTAGCACAATCCAATGCGCGCGTCTCATCACTAATGAATAATCTGGAAAAATCCGAATGGTTCAAAGACCCAAGGCTGGATGTGATTCAGGCGCAGGAAGGAAAAGAGGCGGCGCGCGGCAATCGCTTTTTGCTTAAGGTGAGCCAGCGCAACCCGGCCGATCCTAACGGCGATAGAGATCCTAATAAGACTGAGGGGAAGAAAGGTGGCAAAGGTAAGGCGGGGGGTAAAAAATAATGAACCTCAATCTAAAAGACCTCAAGTCGATTGACCTCGAACAATTCAAGAATCTCGATTTCAACGATGCGGGTGCCTGGCCGTTGCCGGTCAAGGTGGTGGCAATCGCTGTTGTCTGCGCCGCCGTCTTGTTTGCCGGCTATTGGTTTGATACCCAGAATCAATTGGCGAACTTGGAGGCGCTCAGGAATAAAGAAGCAGAGCTGAAACAAACATTCGAGCAAAAACATTACCGCGCGGTGAATGTTGAAGAATACAAGCAGCAAATGACGGAAATGGAACAGTCATTTGGCACGATGCTGCGCCAGCTGCCGAGTAAAACGGAGGTGGCTGCCTTGTTGGTAGATGTGTCCCAGGCCGGCGTTGCCAATGGGCTTAATTTTGAATTGTTCAAGCCGGTGCCCGAGGTGCCTGCCGAGTTTTATGCCGAGCTGCCGATCAATATCAAGGTCACAGGCACCTATCATGACTTTGGCAAATTCGTCAGTGACGTGGCAGCCTTGCCGCGGATTGTGACGTTGAATGATATTGCAATAACTCCAAAAGAAGGTAAGGAAAAGAAGAGTAATCGTTTGGTGATGACGGCCACCGCCAAGACTTTCCGTTATATGGAAGAAGATAAATCCGCCAAGGGTGAGGAGAAGGCCAAGTGAGCGCTCATCATCATAATCGATCCCGGTCGTGGCGGACGTCATTGGTGTTGTCATTGGCTACGTTGCTGTTGGCAGCATGTTCGAGCGGTGAGTTTGCCGATTTGCAGGGCTATATCGCCGACGTCAAGGCGAAGAACAAGGGTCGCATCGAACCCATGCCGGAATTTAGTCCGCCAGCGAATTTTGCCTACGCAGCGATGAATTTGGATGATCCGTTTGTCACTTGGGATACAAAATTATCGCAGGAAAATAACGGTGCTAATAAAAAGTATACCGGTACTGGACCGCACCCTGATTTTGAGCGCCGCCGCGAGCCTATGGAAAGCTTCCCGCTGGACACCTTGCATATGGTGGGCACCATGCGGCGCGGCAAGCAATTGTTTGCGCTGGTGCAAACCCCGGATGGACTGGTCAGTCGAGTGGTGCCTGGCAATTATCTCGGCCAGAACCATGGGCGCATTCTAAACGTGAATGAAGAAAAGATTGAGTTGGTTGAAATTGTGCCGGACGGACTTGGCGGCTGGTTGGAGCGCCCGGCAACCATGTCGATAGTTGAGTGATCCCATAGAGGGCAAGGCAATGATACGAGCGGATCTGACAAATTTTAAAGAGCGGCGGCATCAGTCGCGACTGGCGTGGATGCTGTTGGCATCGCTGTTGCCGAGCGTAGCGCTGGCGCAGGAAGAAGCAACGGCTGAAACAGCGCCGGTGGTGGAGGCTGTGGCGCCTGTCGAGACGGCCACTGCGAATCAGGATCAGAATGCGCTGCAGGCGGTAGATGTTGTGAATCTGGCCGGCAATCGGGTGCAGATTAAATTTACCATGAAGCAGGGTGCGTCCGAACCGCTGAGTTTTACCATCGATAATCCAGCACGCATCGCCTTTGATTTTGCGCGCACCAAAAATGCCTTGCCACAACGCAATACCAATATTGGCGTCGGCGTGGCCCGCAGTCTAAGCGCAGTGGAGGCTAATGGCCGGACTCGTGTGGTGCTCAATCTCGTGCGTCTGGTGCCTTATGAGACGCGCGTTGAGGGTAATGACATTTATGTGGTGCTCAATTCCAGTGAGCAAGTGGCAACCTCGATGCTGCCAATGGCCGAAACCAGGCCGTCTGCCGTCGTCAGTGGGCATGCCCCTGCTGTTGGCCGCTCGATCAAGAACGTTGATTTCCGTCGTGGCGAGAAAGGCGAAGGCCGAATTATTGTTACGCTCTCCGATCCAGGCACCAACGTCAATATTCATCAGGAAGCGGGTAAGGTCGCTGTCGATTTCATGGATGCCACCTTGCCGGAACAGCTGTCGCAACGTTTGGATGTCACGGATTTTGCAACGCCGGTGACGGATATTGAAACGGTGCGTCAGGGCAGTGGTGTGCGGATGCTGATCAGCGCCAAGGGCGCCTATGAGCATTTGGCTTTTCAATCGGACAACCTGCTGACTATCGAAGTCAAAAAGACCGATGAAAAAGACAAGGAGATGCTGGCGGCCGGCCCAAAGAAGAGCTATACCGGCGACCGGTTGTCGCTGAATTTCCAGAATATTGAGGTGCGTGCAGTATTGCAGTTGATCGCTGATTTTACCAACATGAATCTGGTAACCAGCGATACGGTCAAAGGCAGCTTAACGCTGCGTTTGCAAAATGTACCGTGGGATCAGGCGCTGGACATCATCCTCAAGACGAAGGGTCTGGACATGCGCAAGACGGATAATGTGGTTTACATCGGTCCGGCGGATGAAATCGCTGCCCGCGAGAAACAGGATCTTGAGTCGCGGCGCCAGATCCAGGAGCTGGAGCCACTGTATTCCGAGATGATTCAAATTAATTATGCCCGTGCGGCCGATATTGCCACCCTGCTCAAGGCGGAGAAGAACAGCGTCTTGTCGTCGCGCGGCAGTGTGTCCATCGATACCCGTACCAATACCTTATTAGTGCAGGATACTGCGGACAAACTGGCGCAGGCGCGCAAACTGATCGCATCTCTGGACATTCCGGTGAAGCAGGTGTTGATCGAGTCACGTATCGTAATCGCCAATAGCGATTTTGGTAGAGATCTGGGTGCCCGTTTTGGTATTTCACGGGATACCGGTATGACGTCCAGCGGTCACGAGAGTGTCACGTCCGGCAGCATCACGGCTGTCGATCAGCTCATTAACAATGAAACTTTGGTTGCGCCGGGCCGGCTCAATGTCAATCTGCCGGTGACGAGCCCGGCGGGTTCGATCGCCATGGGTTTGGCCAAGCTGCCATTTGGCACCATGGTCGATCTCGAGCTGTCGGCGATGCAGAGTGAGGGCAAGGGCGAGGTGATCTCGACGCCGCGTGTGATCACGGCTAACCAGAAAGAAGCGCTGATTGAGCAAGGTGTGGAAATCCCTTATCTGGAAGCTTCTTCATCAGGTTCAACATCCGTATCGTTCAAGAAGGCAGTGCTGAGCCTGCGGGTTACGCCCCAGATCACGCCAGATGACCGGGTGATCATGGATCTTAAGGTCAATAAGGACAGTGTGGGCACTGTTTATAACGGTGTGCCCAGTATCAACACCCGCGAGATCAATACCCAGGTGCTGGTGCAGAACGGCGAGACCGTGGTCCTGGGTGGGGTTTATGAGCAATCGAAGAACGACGGCGTGACCAAGGTGCCATTCTTCGGTGATCTGCCGCTGATTGGCTGGATGTTCCGTTCGACGACCAAGTCGGATAACAAGGAAGAATTGCTGATCTTCATCACGCCCAAGATCGTTAAAGAGGGCTCATCGATTCAGTAGCATGTGGGCATTCGCAGGATACCCAGGGCCGCAACAGCGGCCCTGTTCTTTTGTGGGGTTGCAGAATTTAGCGTTAGGGCCGTGTTTCTGATACATTTTCTCCTCTATGAATTTCGATACCTACCCATTCCCCGCCGCCAAACACGAGAATGTCTTTCTCGTCGGGCCGATGGGCGCCGGCAAGACCACGATTGGCCGGCAGCTGGCCAAGCGGCTGGCGTGGGAATTTGTCGATAGCGATCATGAAATTGAGCACCGTACCGGCGTCTCTATCCCCCTGATTTTTGAAATTGAGGGTGAGGCGGGTTTTCGCAAGCGGGAACAGGCGGTGATTGATGAGCTGACTCAGCGGCGCGGTATCGTCTTGGCGACCGGGGGTGGGGCGGTGTTGGATCCGGACAACCGCCGCCACCTGGCGGCGCGGGGGATGGTAGTTTATCTGCGCGCCTCGTTGGATACCCTCTTTGAGCGCACAGCGCGCGACAAGAACCGGCCGTTGTTGCAGACCGATGATCCGCGGAGTCGGTTGGCGGCAATATTGGAACAGCGCGATCCGTTGTATCGCGAAATGGCGGATGTCATTATCGATACCGATAAACACGGCGCGCGCGAGGTGGTGCGTGATCTGGTGCGGCGAATCAGCCCCGATCATGATTACGAATGAAGCATGGGAATGAAGGCAGTATGAAAACACTCACGGTGGAGCTTGGTGAGCGCAGTTATCCGATTTTTATCGGCCGTGATTTATTGCGCCGCGCAGAATTGATCGCGCCCTATCTTGGCGGCAAAGAGGTGTTGATTGTGACTAATACTACGGTTGCCCCCCTGTATCTGGATGTGGTGAAAACAGCGCTTGCGGGGCGCCGCGTGGAAGCAGTGATCCTGCCCGATGGCGAGGAATACAAATCGCTGACCGTGCTCAACGACATTTTCACGGCTTTGTTGCAGCATCGCTTTTCACGCAAGGCGACCATCGTCGCACTCGGCGGTGGCGTGATCGGCGACATGGCGGGGTTTGCCGCCGCCTGTTATCAGCGCGGCGTGCCGTTTGTGCAAATCCCCACCACCTTGCTGTCGCAGGTGGATTCTTCCGTGGGTGGCAAAACGGCGGTGAATCATCCGCTGGGTAAAAACATGATCGGCGCCTTTTATCAGCCGCGGTGTGTGATTGCCGATACCGAGACCTTGAATACGCTCGCTGATCGTGAGTTGGCGGCAGGCATGGCCGAAGTGATTAAATATGGCGTGATCCGTGATCCGGAATTTTTTGTCTGGCTGGAACATAATATCGATCAGTTGCTGGCGCGTGATCCGGCGGCATTGGCTTGCGCCGTCGAGCGTTCTTGTCGTAACAAGGCGGAAGTGGTGGCGGCAGATGAAACCGAGCAAGGCCAGCGTGCGTTGCTCAATCTGGGGCATACCTTTGGCCACGCCATTGAGACCGGCATGGGTTATGGCGCCTGGTTGCATGGTGAGGCGGTGGCGGCGGGGATGGCGATGGCTGCTGATTTGTCGGCGCGCCTGGGCTGGATTGATCGCGCCGCTGTGCAGCGAATCGAAGCCTTGTTGCAGCGGTCAAAGTTACCCTTGCGCGCGCCAAAGGCGCTGAGTGTGGAGCGGATGCTGGATTTGATGGCGGTGGACAAGAAGGTTGAAGAAGGCCAGTTGCGTCTGGTGTTGTTGCGCGCTATCGGTGAAGCAGTAGTGACGGCGGATTTTAAAGCAGATGCCTTGCGCCAAACGTTGGAGCAATGTCGGGAGTAGTCAATGGAAGAGCGAACATTGCCACTTGCTGTCTATGCGGCGCATCCAGAGCGTTCGCGGGGACGTTGTCATGCCGAGCCCGCGCCCACGTATCGCAGTGAATATCAGCGCGATCGCGATCGCATCGTCCATTCATCTGCCTTCCGGCGTCTGGAGTATAAAACCCAGGTCTTCGTCAATCATGAAGGCGACATGTTCCGCACCCGGCTCACGCATTCGATTGAAGTGGCGCAGATCGGGCGCTCGATTGCGCGCGTGCTGGGCTTGAATGAAGATCTGACGGAAGCGATTGCGCTGGCGCACGATCTTGGTCATACGCCGTTTGGCCATGCGGGGCAGGATGTGTTGAATGAATGCATGCGTGATTACGGTGGTTTCGAACACAATCTGCAATCGTTGCGTGTGGTGGATGAGCTGGAAGAAAAATATGCCGATTTTCCCGGCTTGAATCTCACCTTTGAAACGCGCGAGGGAATACTTAAACATTGCAGTCTTGGTAAGGTGGCAACGCTTGGCGATCTGGGGCAACGGTTTCTGGAAAAGCGCCAGCCCGGTCTGGAGGCGCAACTCGCCAATCTGGCCGATGAAATTGCCTATAACAATCATGATGTTGACGATGGCCTGCGCGCCGGGTTGATTAGCGTCGAGCAGTTGTGTGAAATCGAGTTATTTCGCCGTCAGCACGATGAAGTGGCGCAGCGATATCCCGAACTGGGTGGCCGGCGTCAGACACATGAAATCATTCGCCGCATGATCAATGCCCAGGTCAGTGATTTGGTCAACAACACGCGCGCCACGCTGGCTCAGATTCAACCGGCAAGCATTGATGATGTGCGTCAACAGCAGCAGCCATTAGTCAGCTTCAGTGAACCGATGCGGCAGCTGAATTCCGAATTGAAACGCTTCCTGCGCCACAATCTCTATCAGCATTACCGCGTACAGCGCATGACCAGCAAGGCCAGTCGTGTCATCCGCGATTTGTTTGCCGCGTTCATGGCCGAACCGAAATTGTTGCCGCCAGAACAGGCCGAACATGCTCGTTATTTTGAAGTCGAGCAGGGAGAGCCCGGGCGAGCGAGGGCGGTGGCCGATTACATCGCCGGGATGACGGATCGCTATGCCATTCTTGAACATGATCGGATGTTTAGTCCGGCGGCGCTCACCTAAGAAAGAATGGCATGAGAATTTATTTACAAACCCCGCCCGCTGCCGAAGAGGCGCCGCGCTTTTACCACTTGTTTTTACAGCCGGATTTGCTGGAAGGCTGGTCGTTGGTGAAAGAATGGGGCTATCAGGGTTCGGGTGGGCGGCTCAAACGCGAGCATTATCCCAGTCGCGAGCAGGCTGAATCGGCCCTGCTCGCGACCCGTGATGCCCAGGTCAAGAAGGGTTACCGGGTGGTATTTGTCGAAGGGCTGCGCGAAAATTAGTCGCATTGGGCGATTCGTGAATCGCCCCTACTTCCCCTCTACAGGGTTTTTCATGCTAGATTTGTGGCACTGCCGTTCTTAGTTTGCGGGTGCCAATGCCATGGATATCGATTTTGACAGTGTGCCGCTAACCGCCGCTGATTCCTTTTTGGTAGAAGCGCGCGATCCGTTTTCCGATCAGGTCGTGGAAGACCGTTATTTTCTCGATGAAAACCGTAAGCTCAGCCTCAATAAGCTCATCCACTTAGCGCCGCATTATCGCCTGATCGCCGTTGAAGGTCCGGCTGGTGTTGGTAAGTCATGTCTGTTGGCACAACTTGTGGCACGTACCAGCGAGAATTGGCGCGTGGGTGTGATTCGTTGCCATTCTTTGACCGGCGCCGATGAATTTTTACGCGATCTGGCCACACAAATCGGCGTGCGGGTCAATTCCAAATGGTCGCGTCAGGAGACGCTGGAAGAGCTGGGCTTTTACATGCAGCAGCTGGGTCGTAGCGGCCGGCGTGCCATTATTGTACTGGAAAATGCGGATTTGCTAGGCGAGGAAGTGATCGCGCTGTTACAAGCGTTGTTGCGGGATGAACGCAGCCAGATAGGCTTGGATCTGATTCTCTCCGGGGTGACCGAGTCATTGGCCAAACTCCTGGCTGTTTTGCCGCAACCGGCTGAATACACCGTGCGCATTGATCCTCTGGATGAACGGGCCACCGCCGATTATGTGCGGCATCGGCTGACGATCGCCGATGCCGATTATGAGCTGGGTGCGTTCAGTGACTCAGTGCTGCGGCGGATTTACAAACGTTCGCAAGGGATTCCGGCACAAATCAATCAGCAAGCGCGCGAGGTGTTGGCCAAGTCGCGCGGCGGTAGCCGCCGATTTGCCACGAATCTGCCATGGCGGTGGCTGGGGATCAGTGTGTTGATTACGGGTGCTGGAGCAGTTCTGATTTGGCAGAACAAGATTAACCAGCTGTTTACGCCATCGGCGCAGCCTACAGCGACAGTGAGCCAAGAAGTGGCCGCCGTGCAGCCCTTGCCTGTGCCGCAATTGAAGGGTGATATCCGGCGGGAGGAGGCCGAGTCGACGCCGGCCGAGCCTGTGGCCGAAGTAACTGCGCCAGCAGCAAAACCAGTGATTGATGCCCCTGTGGCTTCGACGGCAACGACCAAGCCCGCGCCAATGGTTGAAACCAAGCCAAAAACAGAGTTTGCGCCTGCTGCTGCCGTTGCAGCGACCAAGGCAGCTCCAGTAGCACCCGCCCCAGCGGCAGAAGCGCCGACCAAGCCTAAGCTCGAGGTCGCCGCCAATGGTAAACCGGATCAAGCCTGGCTCCAGGCTCAAGGCGGCAATCATTACACCTTGCAGTTAATGGCAATGGAAGATGCCGCCAAGGTTCAGAATTTCATCAAGGAGCGCAGGATCGAGAAAGACAGCGCTACGTTCCAAGTGAAGCGTAACGGTAAGCTGCTGACGGTATTGGTGTATGGCAGTTACCCGAGCCAGGAACAGGCCCAAAAAGCCGCGACGACAGTCATGCAGGACTGGGGGTTAAACAAACCCTGGATCCGTAATTTCGATAGTGTTAGGCAAGCAGCAAAGTAACCTTCATCGTTGTCTATATAAATGTAAACCCATGCGCTAGACAGGTTTGAGGTCGGTGGTTTGCGTCCCGGGGCTGAGGGGAGGTATACTCCTGACCCCTTTTGTGCCGCAACTATGCAGGCGTCGGCAGGCGGGGTTTGGCGCAACGATGAGCTCATATCAATCAACCAGTTAGTGTGATCCGCTATGGAACAAGGTTTATACCGGTCGGCGTTTGAGAAAGACAGCTGTGGCTTCGGCCTGATTGCGCATATGGATGGCGTCGCCAGCCATTGGGTAGTGAGCACTGCCATTGGTGCGTTGGCCTGTTTAACCCACCGTGGCGCCGTCGCTGCCGATGGCAAAACGGGCGATGGTTGCGGTTTGCTGCTGCGCAAGCCTGATGGCTTTATGCGCACTGAAGCCCAGCGGCTTGGTTTTGCGTTGCAAAATACTTACGCCGTCGGCATGGTGTTCCTGAATACCCATCCGGTGATGGCCGATCAGGCGCGTAGCCGCCTCGAAAGTGAGTTGCAGCAAGAAGGTTTGCAGGTTGCCGGTTGGCGCGTAGTGCCGACCGATAATAGCGCTTGTGGTGAAGAGTCGCTCAAGACCCTGCCCCATATTGAGCAGATTTACGTCAATGCCGCCGCTGGCATGGATGAAACGGCATTTGAACGTCACTTATACATAGCGCGTCGTCGCGCTGAGAAAGCGATTCAATTGCAGGACGACGTGTTTTATCTGCCATCGCTGTCGAGTCGCGTCATTTCTTACAAAGGCTTGGTGATGCCGGCCAATCTGCCGGTGTTCTATAAAGACTTGCAGCAGGCAACGCTGGAATCTTCTCTGTGCGTGTTTCATCAACGTTTTTCCACCAACACCTGGCCGCAGTGGCGTCTGGCACAGCCGTTCCGTTATCTGGCGCACAACGGCGAGATCAACACCGTGCAGGGCAATCGCTATTGGTCGGTGGCGCGCGGCCACAAGTTTGAAACGCCGTTGTTGCCGATGGCCGATGTGCGGCCGCTGGTGTCGATGACGGGTTCTGATTCGAACAGTCTCGACAACATGCTGGAAGCGCTGCTCGCGGGCGGGATGGATATTTTCCGCGCCATGCGTTTGTTGGTGCCGCCAGCCTGGCAGAACGTCGAATCAATGGACCCGGATCTGCGCGCATTCTATGAATATAGTTCGATGCACATGGAGCCGTGGGACGGCCCCGCCGGCATCGTATTGACCGACGGTCGTTATGCGGCCTGTGTGCTGGATCGCAACGGTCTGCGTCCGGCACGTTATGTCATCACCAAGGATCGCCACATTACCCTGGCGTCGGAAATCGGCGTTTACGGCTATAAGCCTGAAGATGTCGTCGCCAAGGGCCGGCTCAAGCCAGGGCAGATGATGGCGGCCGACACGGCGACCGGTAAATTGTTATTGCCGGAAGACATCGATACGCTGCTCAAGAATCGTCAGCCCTACAAGCAATGGCTTAAGAGTAAGGTTAAGCGGCTTGAGTCGCGCCTGGAAGAAGAGCGTAACGATTTCGGCGATGGTTTTGATGCCGAGACATTGAACGTTTACGAAAAATTTTTTGACGTCAGCTTTGAAGAGCGTGATCAAGTATTGCGCGTGCTGGCCGAAGCGGGCCAGGAAGCAGTGGGTTCGATGGGTGATGACACGCCGATGGCCGTGTTGTCGCGCCAGATTCGGTCGCCGTTTGATTATTTCCGTCAGCAATTCGCACAAGTCACCAATCCGCCGATCGATCCGATCCGCGAACAGATCGTCATGTCGCTGGAGACATGTCTCGGTCGCGAACGCAACATGTTCGAGGAAACGGCCGATCACGCAGCGCGGTTGCGTATCGATTCGCCGGTGTTGTCGTACAGCAAGTTTGCGCAGTTGCTCAATATCGACGATCCCGCCTATGCGCATCAGCGCATCAGTCTGAATCGTACTGGTAAAAACCTTAAGGATGCCTTGCTGGCGGTTTGCGATGAAGCCGTGGCTGCGATTCGTGCGGGCAAGGTTGTGCTGGTGCTTTCCGATCGCGATATTGCCAAGGATAAGTTGCCGGTACATGCGTTATTGGCTACGGGCGCAGTGCATCATCGCTTGATCGAAGAAGGTTTGCGTTGCGATGCCAATATCGTCGTCGAAACCGGCTCGGCGCGTGATCCGCATCACTTTGCAGTGTTGATCGGCTATGGTGCGACAGCCGTTTATCCGTATCTGGCGTATGAAACTCTTTCGGGCTTGATTCGTAGTGGCGAGTTGGCGGGCCAGAAACCCGCCGAACTGGAACAGAACTACCGTAAGGGTATCAACAAGGGCTTGTACAAAATCATCTCCAAGATGGGGATCTCCACGATCAGCAGTTATCGCGGCTCGCAATTGTTCGAGGCGGTCGGGCTGCGACAGGATGTTGTTGATCTTTGCTTCAAGGGGACAACGACGCGTATTCAAGGCACGGGCTTTGCCGAGATTGAAGCGGAGCAGTGTGCCTTGATGGCGCGCGCCTGGAATTCGCGCAAGGATATTCAACAAGGCGGATTGCTGAAATACATTCATGGCGGTGAGGATCACGCCTACAATCCTGACGTCGTGCAGACGCTGCAACGCGCGGTGAGCAGCGGTAAATACGAAGATTACCTGAGCTATGCAAATCTGGTGAATGAGCGTCCCTATCTGACGCTGCGCGATATGCTCACCTTGCGTAGCGACGTGAAGCCGATCTCGATTGATGAAGTCGAGCCAATCGAAGTTATCATCAAGCGCTTTGATTCGGCGGCAATGTCGCTGGGCGCGCTGTCGCCCGAGGCACATGAAACGTTGGCCGAGGCGATGAATCGCCTGGGTGGCCGTTCCAACTCCGGTGAAGGCGGCGAAGACCCAGCGCGTTACGGCGGCATCAAGCGTTCCAAGATCAAACAGGTTGCCTCTGGCCGTTTTGGTGTGACGCCCGCCTATTTGCGCAGTGCTGAAGTGCTGCAAATCAAAATCGCGCAGGGTGCCAAGCCCGGTGAGGGTGGTCAGTTGCCTGGCGATAAGGTCAATGATTTGATTGCGCGCCTGCGGTATTGCAAACCCGGTGTCGGTTTGATTTCACCGCCGCCGCATCATGATATTTATTCCATCGAAGATCTGGCGCAGTTGATTTTTGACTTGAAGCAAGTCAATCCGGAAGCGCTGGTGTCGGTGAAGCTGGTGGCTGAAGCTGGCGTCGGTACGATTGCGGCGGGCGTGGCCAAGGCCTATGCCGATTTGATTACCATTTCCGGTTACGATGGCGGTACCGGCGCCAGCCCGTTGACCTCGGTGAAATACGCCGGCAGTCCGTGGGAGTTGGGATTAACCGAAACCCATCAAACCCTGCGCGCGAATAATCTGCGTGAAAAAGTACGCTTGCAAACGGACGGCGGTTTGAAGACCGGTCTGGATGTCATCAAGGCCGCAATTCTGGGGGCTGAGAGCTTTGGTTTTGGCACTGCGCCAATGGTGGCAATGGGTTGTAAGTATCTGCGTATTTGCCATCTCAATAACTGCGCTACCGGTGTCGCGACGCAAAACAAAGTATTGCGTCTTGAGCACTACAAGGGTACGGTCGAGATGGTGATGAATTACATCAAATTTGTCGCCCAGGAGACACGTGAGTGGCTGGCCAAGCTGGGCGTGCGCAGCATCGACGAATTGATCGGCCGTGTCGATTTGTTGCAACTGGCCGAGGCGCGCACGGGTAAGCAGCGTGGTCTGGATTTGTTGCCGATTATTTCCGACGCTGGCGTGGCGGCTGACAAGCCGCAATATTGCCGTTCGCTGCGCAATGAGCCCTTTGACAAGGCTGAATTGGCCGAGCAGATGGTGCGTGATATCTTGTCTGCAATCGAGCAAAAACGTGGCGGGGAATTTCGCTACAGCTTGCGCAATGTGCATCGCTCGATTGGTGCGCGTTTGTCCGGAGAGATTGCCGCGCGTCATGGCGATCTCGGCATGGAAGGATCGCCGATCACCTTGCGCATGACGGGGACCGCGGGCCAAAGCTTTGGTGTTTGGAATGCCGGTGGCCTGCACATGTATCTCGAAGGCGATGCCAATGATTATGTCGGTAAAGGCATGGCTGGCGGCAAGTTGGTGATTTATCCGCCTAAAGGCAGCCACTTTGTGAGCCACGAGACGACGATCATCGGTAACACCTGTCTTTATGGCGCTACCGGCGGCAAGTTGTATGCCGCAGGTCTGGCAGGCGAGCGTTTCGGGGTACGAAACTCCGGTGCGGTCGCCATTGTCGAAGGGATTGGTGACCATGGTTGTGAATACATGACTGGCGGTCTGGTTGTGGTGCTGGGACAGACGGGCGTCAATTTCGGTGCAGGCATGACCGGTGGTTTCGCCTATGTGCTCGATGAAGAAAACCGTTTCGTCGATCGCTATAACCACGAACTGATCGACATTCATCGCATCAGCACCGAGCAGATGGAGGCTTATGCCAATCACTTGCGCGGCATGATTGAAGAATATGTCGCCGAGACCGGTAGCCGTCGCGGGCAGGAGATTTTGGATAACTTCGCCGATATGATCGCCAAGTTCTGGCTGGTCAAGCCCAAGGCGGCGGAGATCAAGTCACTGCTCGAAGATTTGCGGCGCGCGGCGTAATTGATGCGTGATGATGTAAGTTACGGATTGCGAGACTATGGCTAACAATTTCCAGTTCATACAAGTGAAGCGCCTTGACCCGAAGAAAAAGCCGGTCGAGATTCGCATCAAGGAATATCGCGAGATTTACGGCAGTTTTGATCGCGCTGAAGCGGCGCAGCAGTCCGAACGTTGCCTGGCCTGCGGTAATCCTTATTGTGAATGGAAATGCCCGGTCCACAATTACATCCCCAATTGGCTGAAACTGGTGGCGGAAGGCAATCTTTTTGAAGCGGCGGAATTGTCACATCGTACCAATTCCTTGCCGGAAATCTGCGGCCGTGTTTGTCCGCAAGACCGCCTTTGTGAAGGTGCCTGTACGCTGAACGATGGTTTCGGTGCGGTCACCATCGGCGCCGTCGAGAAATACATCTCTGACACCGCCTTTGCGCAAGGCTGGCGGCCGGATTTGTCCAAGGTAAAAGCCACGGGCAAGCGCGTCGCCATTATCGGTGCTGGTCCTGCGGGCTTGGGCTGCGCCGACATTCTGGTGCGTAATGGCGTGAAAGCCGTGGTTTATGATCGTAATCCCGAGATCGGCGGTTTGCTGACCTTTGGTATTCCGGAATTCAAATTGGAAAAAGAAGTCATCAAGTTGCGCCGTGAAATCATGGAAGGCATGGGTGTTGAATTTGTGCTCAATACCGAAATCGGCAAAGACATCCCGTTCCAGAAATTATTGAATGAGTACGATGCCGTATTTCTGGGGATGGGTACTTACACCTATATGAAAGGCGGCTTTCCGGGTGAGGATTTGCCCGGTGTTTACGAGGCGCTGCCATTCCTGGTTTCCAACGCGAATCAGTGCCTCGGTTACGAGCAGGGTGCGGCGGGTTTTGTGAGCGTGGCCCGGCAGCGAGTAGTGGTGCTCGGCGGTGGTGATACGGCGATGGACTGTAATCGCACATCCATTCGCCAGGGTGCCGAGTCCGTAGTTTGCGCCTATCGCCGTGACGAGGAAAACATGCCGGGTTCGAAGCGCGAAGTTGCCAATGCCAAGGAAGAAGGTGTTGAGTTTCTCTGGAATCGGCAGCCGGTAGAAATCGTGGGTAAGGATAAAGTTGAGGGCGTAAAGCTTGTGACCACGCGTCTTGGCGCGCCCGATGCCCGTGGCCGCCGTCAGCCCGAAGTGGTGCCAGGTTCCGAAGAAATTGTGCCGGCTGATCGCGTGATTATTGCCTTTGGCTTCCGTCCAAGTCCTGCACCGTGGTTTAAGGACTTTAGTATTGAAACCGATGCCCAAGGACGCGTTAAAGCGCCAGCAGACAATCGCTACAAGCATCAAACCACCAATCCCAAGATCTTTGCCGGTGGGGATATGGTGCGCGGCTCCGATCTCGTCGTGACGGCGGTGTTTGAAGGCCGTCAGGCAGCGGAAGGTATTTTGGAGTATTTAGAAGTTTGAAAACCCAACGCGGAGGCGCGGAGACGCAGAGAGGAGCTGGAACTGGGGCGTTTGTCCTTGTCAGTTTGTTAGTGGTTGATAAGCATGAATATCCCATTAACAATTTTAGCTCCCTTTGCGTCTCCGCGCCTCCGCGTCTCTGCGTTGAGAGATTTATTGCATGACAGAATTGAAAAACGATCGTTTCCTCCGCGCACTGATGCGCCAGCCCGTCGATGTCACGCCAGTGTGGATGATGCGTCAGGCCGGCCGTTATCTGCCTGAATATCGTGCCACGCGCGAAAAGGCGGGCAGCTTCATGGATCTGTGCAAGTCGCCGGAGCTGGCCTGTGAAGTGACAATTCAGCCGCTGGATCGCTTCGCGCTGGATGCCGCGATTCTGTTCTCCGACATTCTCACCATTCCCGATGCGATGGGCTTGGGGCTGCATTTTGAAACCGGCGAAGGCCCGCGTTTTGACAAGCCGGTACGCACCGCTGCCGATGTGCAGCGCATTGGCGTGCCTGATCCAGAAGGGGAATTGAAGTATGTGATGGATGCCGTGCGTACTATTCGCCGGGAATTGAATGGCCGCGTGCCGCTGATCGGTTTTTCCGGCAGCCCGTGGACCTTGGCGACCTATATGGTCGAAGGCAGTGGCACCAAGGAATTCGCCAAGATCAAGGGCATGATGTATGACCAGCCCGCCTTGTGTCATCAGTTGCTCGATGTTACGGCCCGCAGTGTGATCAGTTATCTGAATGCTCAAGTCGCCGCTGGTGCACAAGCATTGATGATTTTCGACACTTGGGGCGGCGTGCTGACGCCGCGTGACTACAAAGAATTTTCGCTGCGTTACATGGCGCAGATTGTCGATGGTCTGACACGTGAGGCCGAAGGCCGTAAGGTGCCGGTGATTCTGTTTACCAAGGGTGGTGGCGCCTGGCTGGAAGATATGGCGGCGACGGGTTGTGACGCATTGGGGGTCGACTGGACCATCGATATCGGCGAAGCGCGCAAACGCGTCGGCAATAAAGTGGCGCTGCAAGGCAACATGGACCCGAGCGTACTTTATGCGTCGCCTGAGCGCATTCACCGCGAAGTCGGTGCGATCCTCGCCAGCTTTGGGCCGGGTAATGGCCATGTGTTTAATCTTGGACATGGAATTCATCAACATGTGGAGCCGGAGCGCGCGCGCGCCTTTGTTGATGCCGTGCATGAACTGAGTGCGCAATATCATCGCTGATTATGATGGACAGACGCTTTGAAAAACTGAAACAGATGGGGCCTTTCACTGAGGCCATGTTCAACCGTATGATCGCGTTTCAGGAGAAGGAGCATGCGGCCTGGGACGTGAATAAGCCGTTTGCTGAACGTATTAAAGATCTGTCGCTGCATAATCTGATATTCAGCAATCCAGATCGCGATCCGGCGAAGTTTGGCCCCACAATTGCGCATTATTACCCGATGCGCGAAGAAAACCGCGCGTTTGCCTATTATGCCAAGCACGTTGCCAATGCGCCGATCGTGCTGGACGTGCATGCGCGTAACGGGTTCATTGGCAGTTTGCTGGCGCGTGAAGGATTGAAGGTGATAGGCCTACGTGATCCGGATGCTAAGCCGAATCAGATCGCCGAATTTTATGATGCCGATGTTTATGAGCTATGCATTGGTACGCTGGAGGATGTTGATTTTGAATTTGATGTCGCGTTCTCGGCGTGGATGCCTTCGGGAATAAATTCCACTCCTGAAATTCTCAAGCACAAACCAAAATTGATCGTGTTTGTGTATACCGAACACGTCAATGAATATAGCAAGCAACGCCAGACGGGTACGCCGGAGGCCTTCGATCAGTTGCCATCCAATTATAAGATCGTTGATGAATGGTCGATCCAGCGGCCAGAAAATATGTTGCACGAAGCCTGGCCGGATTTAAGCCCCAGTCTCGAAGAAACTCGTATTGTTCGTATCTATGCGGACGAACCTTTCCACGCCATAGAGCGTTATGCTCCGGAGCAGTTTGCCGAGCCCTATGATTGGGAGCGGGAACTCGAAATGGCCTTGCTCGCCCTCGAGGCCAAACAGGAATTGCGCGATCGCGGCATCGCGGTTTAATAAACTTCTTATTTCTCTCAAGTACTATCCATCCAATCTTGCGCACATCAGGCGCGCAAGATTACTATGATTAAAATAGTGCAATCGCTCCAGGCATCGATATCGGCATTATTGAACGTTCTAATTCATTAATAAATCTATTATTATGTGAGCTGAGTTGGCAGGCCACGATCGATTATCAAGATAAGAAAAGTATAAGGGGATCACCAATGCCGGTGGCGTTGCTTGAACGCGAATGGGGTCGCTGTATATTAGTGTCGGGGATAAGCTTGTTTTCGATGGCGGCGATGGGCGCCGAAGCGACCGAGATACCTCCCGCAACTGAGGAAATGTATCTCGGTGATGTACCTGTTGTTAGCTCAGTGACACGTCTGGTGCAGCCTGTCACCAATTCACCGGTTGCGGTTACCATTATTGATCACGACATGATCGAGGCCAGTGGCGCGCGTGAAATCCCGGAATTATTCCGTCTGGTACCGGGGTTTCAGGTGGGTTATTTCGACGGCCACACGCCTTCTGTCAGTTACCACATGGCGTTGGATCGGTATGCGCGCCGCATGCAGGTGCTGATCGATGGCAGATCTGTCTATGTCACAGCGGTCGGCGGAGTGCCGTGGGCAGAACTGCCGATCACGATCGACGATATTGTTAAAATTGAAGTAGTCCGTGGCCCCAATTCGGCAAGCTACGGTGCCAATTCTTTCTTCGGCGTCATCAGTATTACTACCCGCCATGCACAGCTGGATCGGGGAACTTCGGTCAAGCTGAACGCAGGTGATGAGGGTGTGCGCGAGGGGTTTGTCCGGCACGGCAGCAGTCTTGGCAAGCTGGACTATCGCGTCAACGCAGCCTATATCCACGACGATGGCTTGCCTGTCAGAAGGGATTACAAAAGAACACAAATCGCTGGCTTTCGTGGTGATTATGCGATTGATGCCAATGACGCGATTATGGTCGATCTAGGAGTAAGTGATGGCGTACGGGGTGTTATCAATAGTTATTCCAGCGTATTGAATGTGCCCCGTGAAAAACAATTATTGACTCACCACCAGCAACTGCGTTGGGAAAGGAAATTGGCAGCCGACAACAGTTTGTCGATTCAGCTGTATCACATTTATCAACGAAACAACGAAACTTATACTATTGGTGGATTCTCGGTAGGGCCATTTACGGTTGACCAGACACTGGTAGACTTTGGTCGCAAAACCCAGCGTTTTGATCTCGAACTGCAACAAAATGTGCGCCTGACACCTGATTTTCAGTTGGTATGGGGTGGCGGGATACGAGAGGATCGTGTCTGGGGCGCGGAAAATTTGCTGAAAGGAAAGGAGCTGGATAATTTCCTCAAAGATGCGTTTGTGAGTGCGGAATGGGATGTTAAAGGGCCGCTAAGCGTCAATGCAGGGTTGTTTGCTGAAGATTACAGCACCACCGGCACACATTTTTCTCCTCGCGCCGGTATGATTTATACCGTGGCGCCAGGGCATAGCCTGCGTTTCACGGCTTCACAGGCCATCAGAACACCTTCGATGTTTGAGTACGCCGCTGAGTATGGCATTCATGCTACGACTAATCATGGAGCTGGTCCGGTTCTGAACAGTGTGAGCTGGGTGGGGACGCAGCAAACAAGACCGGAACACATTACCGCTTACGAGCTTGGCTATAACGGCGCATCTGGGGACGCAAATTTTGACATTAAGCTGTATCAAGAAAGGGTGCGCGATTTAATTCGACTTATATCTCGTCCCTATCCGGCGGATAACGTCGATCATGAAGTTGAACGTTATGAGAATCTTGATGCATTTTACATAAATGGCCTTGAAATTGAATTTAGAACCAAATTATCTGAAAACAATTCATTACATCTTGGCTACGCCTACGCAGATGTTGACCATACGGTGATATATTTTTCGGGCCCGAAGGCGGATTATAATGCTGCTGCACCGCAACATAATCTAAGTCTATTGTTGATGCATCATTTGAATCACGAGTGGAAAGCAAGCGCTGGCTTCTACTTCACCGATAAGCTGCAGGGATGGGAGTCTACGGACGTCAGGGATCCGGTGCAACGACTTGATCTAACCCTTGGCCAAGCAACCAGGATGTTCGGACATGAAACTGAGCTGACGCTGGCAATGCGAAATATATTCGGGCCATACGAGGAAATGGAACTGCTCCGCAGTGGAGCCGATCCCAATCGTTATTTTGACCCTAATCGGTTCGCCTACCGCAATCTAAATCCGCGCTCAGCCTTTTTGTCATTGAAAGTACAGCTCGACTAAACGACAACAAGCGTTTTGACAGGGGGGGGCGAAATGCGAATATTGATTACGGCATTAATCGTCGCCCTTGCCACTGAAGTATCTTATGCTACCGATAATTGGCCACGACCTTTTGCTCACGATCTTAAAGTAATCTTTGCTCCAGAATCGCATGCGATTAGCGTTGTGGACACGATTCACCTGCCGCAAGAGTCTAAGGACAAGGTTGAGATCGAGTTCTATTTGAATGCCGCGCTGAAACTTGAGTCTGAGTTTAATATTCAGCCGTTGGACATTAAGCATGTACATGGCGCGCTCGCATTACGCAAATACAAAATATCAATTCCCGCCGCAAACAAAGAAGTAACGCTTAAATATAGCGGCCAAATCGAAAGCCTTGCCGGTTCGGATCAAGAAGAGCCTGCCGGATTGATATCTGCTGATGGAGTATTTCTTGCTGCCAATGCGGGTTGGTATCCCCTTGTCGAAGGTGCGCTGGTATCTTTTAAGCTACAAGCTTCTGTGCCATCAGCATGGACAGTGGTCAGTCAGGGGCGTCGTGAGCAAGTGACAACTGCCGACGGGCAACAGCAGGTTACTTGGCGTGAATCCAATCCCCAGGATGATATATATCTCATTGCCGCTCCATTCTTTGAATTCAACAAATCAGCGAGCGATGTTGAGGCAATGGTATTTCTACGCCAGAACGATGAATCACTGGCCAAAAAATATCTGGACATCACAGCGCAGTACATAGAGATGTACAGTAAATTGATCGGCCCGTATCCCTATGCCAAGTTTGCCGTGGTGGAGAATTTCTGGGAGACAGGTTACGGCATGCCGTCATTCACTTTGTTGGGGCCGAAGGTGATTCGAATGCCGTTTATTTTGCATACCTCATATCCGCATGAGATTTTGCATAACTGGTGGGGTAACGGCGTTTACGTTGATTACCGGCAAGGCAACTGGTCGGAAGGGTTGACCTCCTATCTCGCCGATCATCTCATTAGAGAACAGAATGGTAATGCGACTAATTACCGGCGCGATATTCTCCAGGGTTATTCTGACTATGTCTCAACTAATAAAGATTTTCCGCTGACAGCTTTTACCGCGCGCCATGGCTCCAGCAGTGAAGCCGTGGGGTATGGCAAATCGCAAATGCTATTTCATATGCTGCGCCAACAGCTTGGGGATGATGTCTTTATTGAAGGGTTGCGCCAACTTTACCGGCGTTATCAATTCAAGGCGGCAAGCTTTAGCGATCTCGCACAGATTTTTTCCGAGGTAAGCGGTAAACAGCAGGCAGAATTCTTCAGGCAATGGACAATGCGTAGTGGGGCGCCGGCGCTGGCGTTGAGCAAGGTGATACGACAGCGACATGGCACAAGGTGGCGCATTCAGGGTGAGCTGCAGCAAACTCAAAAAGACGAAGCATTTGCATTACAGGTGCCGGTGGCGGTTACCTTGGCCGGGCAGGCGCAGGCATGGCAATCCGTGATCGAGATGAAAACTAAAATCATATCGTTCGCACTTGATCTGCCAGCCGAGCCGCTGCGGCTGGATGTTGATCCGGAGTTTGATGTCTTTCGGCGCGTGAGTCGCGCTGAAATCCCGGCAGCCCTGTCTCAGATATTCGGTGCCGAGAAAATATTGGTGCTGCTGCCAGCAAAGGCCAGCCCGGAAATGATGACGGCGTTTCAATCGTTGATTGATGTCTGGCGCCAGGAAAATTCTGAAATCCAGGTACGTCGCGATAACGAAATTAACACCTTGCCCCGCGATCGGGCGGTATGGCTGTTGGGGACGGAGAATCGTTTCGCCACACAAATGCACGAGTTATTGTCAGGGCAGGGGGTGATCACTCAAGGCAATTCGCTGACCATGACTGAAGGCACATATGATCTGAATGATCACAGCATCGTGTTGACGACCAGGGCAAAGGCGAACTCAACGCACGCGATCGCCTGGTTGGCGACACGTCAGGCGGCGGCAGTGCCGGGATTGGCGCGCAAGTTGCCGCACTATGGTAAATATAGTTTTCTGGTATTTAATGGTGCCGAGCCAACGAATATCGCCAAGGGGCAATGGCCGGTGGTGGAATCGCCGATGGCTATAGTGTTCAGTAAAAAGGCGCAGGCGGCGACATTACGGGCACGTCCCTCGCTGGCGCGCTGATTATTCGCCAAGATGTTGCTGACGATAAAACTCGCCTGCAATCACACCAAAGGCGACCGAAACGTTTAAACTTTCAACGTCACCGCTGCCTGGAATGCATAACGTGGTTTCAGCGCTGGCAAGCGTAGCGCGCGAAACACCTTCCCCCTCGGCACCCAATATAAGCAATGTCCGGCCAGGGAAATGATGGCGATAAAGCGATTTTCCCTTGCCAACGGCTGTCGCGCAGAGTTTAAATTCGAGTTGCTGAAATTCTTTAAGTTGCTTGGCTGGGTTCTGCAAATAACAGAGTGCAACCTTTTCCGCACCACCTTCGGCGACGCGGCAGGCAGAGGACGATAAACGTGGCAGCGCCTTTTCCGGACCGACAATGAAACGAATGCCAAAGTGGGCACAGGTGCGAATAATGGCGCCCAGATTATGAGGATTCTCAACCCCATCCAGATAAACGATCATCTGCGCCCGTCCGTCGGCCTTGATGAACTTGACTAAATCGGAGAAATCCAAGGCGCTGGCTTCGTAGGCAAGAATGCATACGCCTTGATGATGAATCGATTCGGTCAAGCGTTCGATATCGTCATTGGTCACGATGTGATAGGCCTTGCGCTGGGCGGCGACCCACTTCAACGCGGGTCCAAATAAGCCCATGGTCTCGTCAGTGACATAAATGCGAATGATATCGCGGGCACGGTTTTGCCAGAGCGCCCAACACGCCGCCTGGCCATAGTATTTAACTTCACGGCGGATAGGTGTGGGGCTACGTGGATGGCGAGACGGGGTTTGGGGCTTGTTTCTGCGCACGAGGCTTATCCGCTAAAGTAAAGAGGGTGATTATACGCGAGAGCGGGGGCAGGGGCTGCACCTCGGGCCGCCGGACGTAGAGATTATAAATCGAGCTTAAACATAATAATTGAGCAAAAAGGGGCAACATATAAATTTTTAGATAAAAATATATTTATATCAATAGGTTAAAAATTTTTTGAATTCAAAGGGATGCCCAAAAAAAGCCGGTTCAGCTTAAGTTTAATGAATTTAGACCGTAAAAATAAGGAGACATCAAAAATCCGGACATAAAACATCGCATTATGAATCAAGGGATCGTTAAAACAAATTACCTGCTGGGGGTGGCCGTGGCCTTGATGCTGGGCTTCATCGTGGCGGCCTTAAATTTTCTGGAGCAGGACAAAGACAATGAAGATGTCATCAGGATCGGCAGAGAGTTTTATCTGAAAGTAATCAATGTCCGGGAGATCCTGGGGGATGCTGTTCTTGCCAAGGAACGGGCTTCAGATAAATTAGAATCGGCACGTGCAGAAACCGATGAGGCCATCCGTGTCATTACCTTGCTGGTGTCGGGGGGGCAATATCATGGCCGCGAGATTGATCCGGTCAAGGAGGAGCATATACGGCTGGAGTTGGTGTTGTATTCAAATGAGCTGATGCAGCTGCCTTCGCTGGTCTCGGAATATAAGAAGGCGGCTGGTGACGCGAATCTGCAGAGTAAGATCGCCAAGGATTTGCGCGATATCTCGGAAATTCTGGTAGCGCGTGCCGCGCACGTTTCCGATGATGTCGATGCAGTAGCGGAGGCCACGCATGATCGGCTGGAAAGTGCATTAATAGTCACAGTGACAGGGTTCGTGATGATACTGGGTATGTTGCTGTGGACGATGCGAAAATACCAGCAATACGATAATCAGAATGCAAGGCAGCTGGAAGAAGTTCTGCGTGCGGCGGAAGCGCAGAAATATGCCTTGGATCAGCATTCAATCGTGGCCGTTACCGATGTGAACGGGGTAATTACCCATGTCAACGACAAATTTTGTGAAATTAGTGGGTATAGCCGTGAAGAGCTACTGGGAAATACGCATCGAATAATTAACTCTGGTTATCATCCCAAAGAGTTCTTTGCCCATATGTGGCGCACCCTATCGAAGGGTGAAGTATGGAATGGTCAGGTATTGAATCGCGCAAAAGGCGGGCAGCTTTATTGGGTCTATTCGACCATTGTGCCATATAAGAATGAACGTGGTGAAAATACGCAATATATTGCGATAAGAACGGATATTACGGCACGTAAAGAATACGAGAAGGCATTACAAACAGCCGAGCAACGGCTGGGCCGGCAAAATCGGGTATTGCGTGATTTGGCAAAAATCGAGATTTCTGATTCAACATCACTTGCAAGCGTGATTAAATATTACAGCGAGGGTGCTGCGGCCGCGCTGCAAGTATCGCGAGTAGGCGTGTGGATCGCAAATGGCAAGGGGATTGGCTATACATGCATGGATTCGTACGATCATGTTGGCCATCAGCATAATAGCCGTGAGGATGTATTTCTAGATGACGTCAAGGGCGCGATTGATTGCTTGGATCGTGGTGGTGTGTTGGCGATTGTGGATCTTGATAAGGATGAACGGGGTGCTGCGATAAAGAAAAATGGATTGTTGCACGAAGAGACAAGTAGTGTATTGATTTCCGCGATCAGGATGGCGGGGCATGTTGCAGGTATGGTTGTATGTGAGCAATCGGGTGCATCATACGGCTGGGCCCTGGACGAACAAAATTTTGCGACTTCGATGGCGGATTCTATTTCTCTGAAATTGGAGCAGGACAAGCGAGGGCGAGTTGAGGCGGGGTTGCGGGCAATTGCGAAAATCGTTCCCGCGGGTAAAGGTTCAAATTTCTTTGCGGAGCTTGCACGGCAGCTGGCGATGGGGCTGGAGATGGATTATGTGGCTATTTCGCGGTTATCCACAAAAGGAGATAAATTGCGCAGTCTTGCCGTGTGGAACGAAGGAAGCATTGGCGATAATTTTACCCACGGCGTTACCGGGGGCGCGCATAGTCTGGCACGAAATGTGGCGGTGAGTGAGCAGGGTCTTGACGTGGTGCTGCCAAGGCCGATGGGTGAGCCGGTGGTTGTCATTAAGGTGAGATCTCATGTGACTACGCCGATAGTTCGTGTCGATGGCGTGGTTGTTGGCATGATTTCGATGTGGAGTCATAGTGCGACCCCAAGCGTAGAGGTCGCCGAGTCCATGTTGCAGATTTGCGCGATGCGCGCAGCGGCAGAGCTGGAGCGTATGGAATCAGAGGAGCGCCTGCGGTCGATTGTGGATAGTGTGTCGAACGCGGTTTGGGAGTTTGATTCCAGCCTCAAATTTATATATTGCTCGGATAAGGTGGCGGATATTCTGGGTTATGATGCAAACGAGCTGATTGGAAAATCGATGTTGGAAATGATTGTTCCGGATGACGAGACGCGAGTCAGAAAATTGTTCCAGGGCGCAGGGTTGAATCGATCGAAGTTGCTTAACGAAGAATTCTGGGTGGTTGGCAGGCGCAATAAAGATATTTGCCTGATGTGCAATATGGTACCCGTTTTCGATGATGATGACGGACTGGTCAGCTATCGTGGGGTGTTTTCGGATGTCACAGCGCGCAAGAATTCTGAGCTGCGAGCACGCATGCTGGTGATGGCGATCGATCAGTCATTGGATGGGGTTTTGATCTTGGATACCATCGGCGGTGTGGAATATGCCAATCCTGCCTATTATGCAATTTCGGGCCGAACTCCTGCGGCTGTGATTGGCAATGACGTTGAGTCGATGTTTGGTGTTGACTTAACGGGGATGGCGCAGGGGGCAGCGAGAAGCTATGGTGAAGATGAGCGATTTAAATATCGGCGTCAGGTAAAACGCCGCGGTGGGTCGGAGTACAGTGAGGAATTGTCTATCTCACCAGTGAAGGATCATGCGGGCAATATAGTAAATTACATCGTCGGTGTGCGCGATGTTACCGGTGAGGCGGTTGAAGAGCAGCGTGAGCGCCAAACGCAGAAGTTGGAGGCCATAGGCACCCTGGCGGGTGGAATTGCGCATGATTTTAACAATATTCTGTCGGCTATTTTGGGCTTTGCGGAGTTGACGCGAGATGAAGTGCCCGCCGATGGGGTCGCCAAACAGAATTTGACGCAAATAATTACAGCGGCGAACAGGGCTAAAAATCTGGTGGCACGTATTTTGGCATTTAGCCGCCAAGCCGAAGCAGAGATGACTAACGTGATCCCGCAAACGGTTACTCAAGAAGTGATTGCTTTGCTGCGGTCCGCGATCCCCAGTAGTATCGAAATTAAAGCGAGTTTGAATGCGCCTGCAGCAGAAGTCATGTTGGAGTCAGGTCAGTTTCAGCAAGTGGCAATGAATTTGATCGTGAACGCCAGTCATGCCATTGGCGAGCGACCCGGTGTGATCAATATTCAGCTGGATGAAATTGTGTTGCAGGAAAAAGAGGTCAATGACCTGGCTGCGGGCGATTACGTGCGTTTGCTGATTGCGGATAATGGCAGTGGTATTTCTCCCAACGTGTTGTCCAGGATTTTTGATCCCTTCTTTACCACCAAGCCGGTGGGGCAAGGTTCTGGCATGGGGTTGGCGGCAGTGCATGGGATTGTGACGGCGGCCAAAGGTACGATTGCCGTGTCTAGTGAACCAGGGAAAGGTTCCCGCTTTGAGGTGTATCTGCCGAGGGTGACGGCCAAGACCATGGATAAGGCGAGTGAGAAAGCGAAATCGATGCGTGCCGGAAAAGAAAGACTGCTCATTGTCGATGATGAAGAGCTGCAGACGTCGGTGATGCAGCGGATGCTTGAGCGCCTGGGCTATCATGTCACGGTCTGCAATAAGCCGCGTGAGGCATTGTCCCTTTTCAAAAAAAATCCCAAGGATTTTGATCTGGTCATTACCGATCAAAATATGCCGGAAATGACGGGCGATATGCTGGCGCGGGAGTTGCTGCATATGCGGCCCGAGCTGCCAGTGATTATGTGTACCGGTTATAGCCAGCGGGTGGGTCCGGAAGAGGCCAGGCAAATTGGTATTCGAGAATACATGCTCAAACCGGTGGTGACCAATGATCTTAATGAGGCGTTAACCCGGGTGCTGGAACATTCTGCCGTCAGTTGATTGGCACATTGCGCAAACGTCGCCCACGGTTTAGGTAAGGACGATTCATGAATCGCCCCCGCGATATCCCAGATCACGATGCTAGCCAGATCAAACACTCCAACGGTATAGTAACCCGATAGAATCGCGATAATCGTCGGCCAGCGACGATTCAGGGATGAGGCGTTGAGGGGCGCCGGATCGGGATGAATCAGACACCTTACCGTACCTTAATTTTGTGGACCATTTGGGCCAGCACGGCGCTGGTCGTGTATCTCACCCTGTACCGGGACACCGAGGTCTGGTCGTTCATGGAGCGTGACGCCAGCCATATTACCTGGCTGATTTCCGGGCTCTTTCTGCTTGGGATCATCGGTAGTTTTGCCTTGACGATGCTGATTACCAAAGAGGCTGTCCGGTCTTCTCAGTTGGAGTATTCGGCGCGCGAAGGTGGTTTGAATGCGATTATCATTCACTCTGGCAAACGCGCGGCTGACCGCTTTTTCAAATCGATAAAATTTACGGTAGAGGCCAAGGGTGACGTGGATGTGGAAACATTGCTCCATGTCGAGCTGGCGGCATTCGAGCGTATCAGTCATTCGATTGAGGTAGTGGGTACGGTGCTGATTACGCTGGGATTGATCGGTACCGTAATGGGGTTGACCATGACGCTGACCGGATTGAGCAGTTCGCTCGAAGCCCTGGGTCAGGATCAGGACATGATGTTGTCCGGCCTGCAGCATGCCATGAGCGGCATGGGTACGGCCTTTTATGCGACCTTGCTGGGGGCGGTATTGGGTGGCGTATTGTTGCGCATTTTCGCCCAGATCACTCAGCATGGTGTCGAAGGCCTGCACGATAATTTGATGCGCATCTGCCTGGTGTATTGCTCGGCGGATTATGTGCGCACGGTGGAGCGGGATGTGCGGCTGCTGAATGAAGAGGTGCGCGCACTGGATGTCAACATTCAGCGTCTGCACGAATCTTTTGATCGCTCGCGGCAAACCTTGCACGATTTTCGTAGCGAAATTCGCAGTCTTAGCGATAACTCGCCCGAGGGTGGTAAGCCACTCGAAGCCTTGATCAAGGAACATCGAGCCTACTGCGAATTGTTGCGCGAAGAAATGCGTCTCTTGTTGCATTTGAAGCGTCCCTGGTGGGTGCGTTTGCTGGAAGTGTTCCGGATACGTTAATGAAACGCCGACGTCGAACCACGGAAAGCGGAGGATATGAGCGTATCTTCATCGACATGGTGTTGATGATGCTCGGTACTTTTATTTTCGTGTTAGTGGTGGTCATGATTACATCGCGCGTCAATGAAAAGGTGAATTTTCCGCGCATGAAGAAGGAGCTGGCCGAGCTCAAGGAAGAGCTGAAGCAAAAGGAAAACGATAACAGCCGCCTTTATGGCGAGCTGGACGAAATGGCGGGCATGGGTACGGATGCCCAGATCGAGAAAGTGCTGCAATCCGTGGGCCTGGATTCAGCTACGGGGCGGCGTGACTTTGATGTTTTTATCAGAGGATTGAAAGATATTCCGGGCAAGGATATCCATTTGGTGATCGATGCCACGGGTTCAATGCACGGTGCGGCGACGTTTCTAGTGCCGTTGTTAAGAGTGATTGTGATTCGTTCAGGCAAGGAGCTTTCGGCGCTGACCTGGTTCGCCGATGGCAATGCCGATACTTATCAGGGCACCATGGGTGAGATTCTGGACAGTTTCATGAAGGGCGCGCCATTTATGGGTAATAATGAAACTATCGGTGATGCTTTCGTGCGCGCGGCGAAAAATGCCCCCAAACCCGGTGCTTATGTCCTGCTTGGCGATGAGCCGTCGGACGATCGTATCTATTATCTGAATATTCCGGCACCGGTTTTTACGATTCCTATTGGGCAATCAGACCCCGGAACCAAGGTTGAGTATCAATCGCTGGCGGATAAGACACATGGCAAGTTGTTGCAGTTAACGTTCAAAGGGAGTTTGTGATTATGCAGGGGCGATTCATGAATCGCCCCTGCAGTTAATCGTTTCGGCGCGGCGCAATGATCGGTGACGGAAAAGCGGTGATGTTGCCGCCTTGGTCTTCAGCCAATATTTTGTTGTGCCCTTCCTTGGTGACCTGGTCAATACGCACCACAGCATGCATCGGGATCAGACAGGATTCCACGCCCGAGAATTCCGCTTCCAGTTTTTCTTCGCCCGGGTCAACCAACATTTTGGATTTTTCACCAAAGATCAGGCCGCTGATCTCGACAAAGCCCAATAAATCGCCTTGCTCGACGTTGCGGGCATAGATTTCGTAAATCTTGCCCTGGTTGTGAAAAATCACTTTGTAGACTTTCTTCTTGGCAGCCACTTTAAAATTCCTTGGTTCTGAATTAACGTAACAATTCGTCAATCATGGTTTCGGCCTGGCGCAGATAACCGCCGCCGAATAGATGTAGATGATTGAGCACATGATACAGGTTGTAGAGTATTTTACGCGTTTCATAGCCTGCAGGCAGCGGGTACTCTGCTTGATAGGCGCGATAAAACTCATTGCTGAAACCGCCAAATAGCTCGGTCATCGCCAAGTCGGTTTCGCGGTCGCCATAATGCACAGCCGGGTCAAAAATGACGGGTGAGCCCTCCGTAGTAAATGCGTAATTGCCGGACCACAAGTCGCCATGGACGAGCGATGGCGCCGGTTGGTGCGTGCCCAGCAGTAAATCCAGTCCATTTAATAATTCCCGGCCTTTCGCTTGTAAACTGCCGCGAAAGCCATTTTCAGCAGCGAGGGCTAATTGAAATCCCAAACGTTGCTCACGCCAAAAATCAAGCCAGCTGTCCGCATAAGTATTGTATTGTGGCGTGGCGCCAATGGTATTGCTGCGGTGCCAGCCGTAGCGTGGACCCGTGCAGCGGTGGAGTCGGGCGAGCGCCTGTCCTAACTGCGCCTGATCGCCGCGCGCGGTAAGCGGCAGGTATTCAAGCGCCAGATATGCCTGGTCATTGGCAATGCCGTAACAAATAACGGTGGGGACACGGATGGTGGCGCTATCGGCAAGGGCCTGCAAACCCTCGGCCTCTGCGATAAACATCTCTAGCTTGGCGGCAGCGTTGAGCTTAACAAAGAAATGCTGGTGGCCAGTACTGAGTTTATAGCTGTGATTGATACAGCCGCCGCCTAATGCTAGGCGTTGTTGTGCCTGAAACGGTGTTCCGCAGGCGGTGCTGATAGCACGATCAATAGTGTTCCAGATATCCATGGCGCAGATAAAAACGATATTCTAACGCCAAAACACGTGCGCGCCTTGCGGCGCACACGGTTTATTGATTTGCGAAGCGTTGAATTATGCCCGTACCCGGCTGCCGGGGGTGAGTGCCTGCACCTTGCTGTTGATCGCCAGCAACAGGGTTTGGAAGGCCTTGTCGAAAGTCTTGACACCCTCGTCTTCCAATTGCCGGGTAACGGCGTTGAAGTCAATGCCAACTTGTTTCAGTTCAGCCATTAATTTGGGGGCAGCATCCAGCCCCTGTTCGAGGGTGGCGGCCACCGTGCCGTGGTCCTTAAAGGCCTTGTAGGTGGCGGGCGGGATAGTATTGACCGTATCCGCCCCGATCAAGTTGTCGATATAGGCCACGTCGCTGAGGTTCGGGTTTTTGGTGCCGGTGCTGGCCCAGAGCAGGCGTTGTGGCCGGGCGCCTGCTGCTTCCAGGTCGCTAAATTCGTGACGGTAGAGGTGCTGGAACAGGGCGTAGGCGACTTTGGCATTGGCGATGGCCACCTTGTTCATTAATTGGTCGCAGCGGCTTCGGTCGTTGCCTTTAGCGGCTTTTTGTTCCAACAAGCTGTCGACCAGGGTATCCACCCGGCTGACGAAGAAGCTGGCGACCGAGGCGATCTTGGTCACCGGCTGGCCCAGGCTCAGACGTTGACGCAGACCACGCAGATAGGCGCGGGCGATCTCTTCATAGCGATCCACTCCGAAGAGAAGAGTGGCATTGATGTTGATCCCGGCGGCGGTCAACACCTCGACGGCCTCAATGCCTTCCTGGGTCGAAGGTACCTTGATCATTAAGTTGGGGCGATTGACGCGCTCCGCCAGGCGCTTGGCCTCGGCGATGGTGGCGCTGGCGTTGTAGGCCAGGTCCGGCGAGACCTCCAGGCTGACATAACCGTCCAGGCCGTTGGTCTTGCGATAGACCGGGAGCAGCTGGTCGGCGGCCCCCTGGATATCCTCGATGGCCAGGGCAAAGAACAGATCGCGGCTATCGCTGAGACCACCTTTGACGTGGCGCAGCAGGGCGTCGTCGTAATCCTTGCTGCCGTTGATGGCCTTCTCGAAAATCGAAGGGTTGGAGGTGACTCCCCGCAGCCCATCCTCCTCAATCAGTAGTGCCAATTCCTTGCCAGGGCCCAACATGCTGCGCTGGATATTGTCGTACCAAACGCTTTGGCCGAACTCCTGTAACCGGCGTAAAGAACTCATTTTTCCCTCCAAATACAATGGGTGATACTCATGGTTAGGTACTCTGAAGCTATCGGATGAACCAGGGTGGAACTTGATGCAGGCCAGTTAAAAAACTGTCAATCTTTCAGCCACTGCGCGTCACTCTTTATTCGCCCTGTTAATTACTAGATAAGAGGCTATATTAAAATTATAGTTCAGTATAAAGGTACCGAGGTGAGCTATGTATCTAAAAGCTAAGAAGACCGGAGACATGGTTGAGGTCATGGACGTGGCGTCGCTGATCGATCCCTGCGTCGATCAAATTAAGGGGCGCTTCCATGCCGGTGAAGAAATGCAGGAAACTCAAAGATTTACCAAGGCCGGATTGACGTTCCCCTCGGGAGAGGTCCTGCCCCAGTGCTGGATGAACCGCGATTACCACAAACGAGTAGACATTTAAAACCCTTATGAGTAGCATAGTCATCCTTGTCGGGGAGTGTGGCACTGTCGTGGGGGCAGTCAAGCCAAGAACCAAAAATACCGGTCTGGGCAAAGCCCAAGACCACTCGGCGGGTTACACGGGTAGAGAGGGTAGGTTATGAAAACACTGCAACGGCAAGTTACAACAGTCGTCGGGGTCGCCCTGCTGGGGTTGGCCGGGGGTGCGGTGGCAGTGGAAAAAAAACAGGTCGCTGCGGCAGTACCGGCCAAGACATTCGTTCAAAAATCCAAATCGATTGCATTACAGTTGCCGCGTGAGCGATTGCAGGAAATCATCCCTGATGTGGTCATCGAATCAGAAAAGGCCTCGTTTGCAGAGAAGCCACGCCTTGAATTGAGGGCTTCAGCCTCCGACCTGCCGCGCGCGGGCATGGCGCGGGATGGCAAACACCTGACCCTGGAATATCCTGTTGATTCAGGTTCATCCTTAAAGATTGGCCTTCAATCCGACCTTTCAATCGATTGGTCAACGCGTTGGTAATTGCGGGCGGGTTTTAAACCCGCCCCTACGTTCAAGATTTACGCCGCCAGCGCTGGCTTAATTGATTCAAGCGCGCATCTACCCAGCCCCAGAATTGTTCCAGTAACCGGCGATGCCAGGCGCGGCGCTGCCAGTGTTCAAGCGTGATTTCCAGGCAATGCGTAAAGTCTTCGTTGAAGTGATTCCGCGCCTCTTCGCTGAGTGTTTGATCATCTACTTCCTGATTGGCTTCAAGATTCCAGAATAAATTCCAGCGATCGACGTTGCTGGAACCGATCGAGATCCAGTGATCGCAGAGATAAAGTTTGGTGTGATTAAACCGCGGAAGATATTCATAAATCCGGACGCCGCGCCGTAGCAGTCCATAATAAAAACGCCTTCCGGCATGACGAATGGCAGGATGATCTGTGTGCGGGCCGGGCAGCACCAGGCGCACATCGATACCACGTTTGGCGGCCGAACTCAGTGCCCGCCGCAATTTCCAGGAAGGAACGAAATAGGCGGTGCTAAGCCAGACCCAATGTTCGGCGCTCCGTATCCGGTGCACTAATGAGCGCTGTATTTCCTGACGATTGGAAAGTTGCGATAAAGTGACACGGCCCAGTTGCGCACCAATAGCAGCATCAATCGGCATCGCCACCGGAATTGGCGCTGCCGATTCCGGTGGCGATGCCGCTGGCCACGCGTCGCGGAACAGTGATTGCCAGTCCGAGACGCAGGGCCCCTGGATTTCAATCATCATGTCATGCCAGCGGTGATGGGGTTGGATAAAATCATCGGTCAACCCGGCGCCGCCGACATAAGCAATGCGATTGTCGACGACTAGTAGCTTGCGGTGATCACGCAGCAAAGCGCGGCGCAGTTGGCCATAGTGAAACGGGTTATACCAGGTAAGACGAATATTGGGATGCGCCAGTTGTTGGCGGTCGATCTGGCGCAGTTCGCGTGAGCCGTAATCGTCAAACAAAATAAATACCTGCACGCCGCGTTTGGCGGCCAGCTGCAAAGCCGTCGTGAAACGGTCAAAGACGCTGCCGGGGCGTACCAGATACATCTCCAGGATAATGGAATGTTTTGCGATCGTGATAGCCTCCAGCATTGCCGGATAAAAGCGATCACCGTCGACCAGGAGTCGAAACTGATTGCCTTCCCGCCAGGGGAAACGATATTTGGAGGCTAAATGCTTGGGCATCAAAGGTATTAAACACGATGCGGGCTGTCACGGCTAGTTCCATTGAGCTTTGTCAGGCGGGATGTTCTAATGATAGCCTAGTCTATCGTCGGGTCATCTCGCGTTGCCATGTACGCTATTCTCAATGCCTTCTGGAAGATTTGCCTGTTTCGGCTCGCGCCGCAGGATTTGCCGTCCTCGAACGTGTTGCTGGCATTGAGCCTGATTATTTATGGTTTATGCAGCATCGTTGTGGGTTTGATGAGTCTGACGCCGGCGCTGGCGCTAGCGTCAGGGATAGTCGATGTGTTGATTGTGTCGGGGCTGACGTTTTTGTTGCTGTGGGTGCGCGACCTCGGTGCCCGTTTTACGCAGACGCTGACGGCATTGGCCGGGAGCGGCGCCATCCTTGCTGTGTTTGCGGCGCCCGTGTTGTGGTGGCAAGTGCAACAGCCGGAGGTGATGCCGATGGTGTCGACCATGTTGATGATGGGTTTGCTGACCTGGAATCTGGCGGTGGTCGGACATGTGTTGCGGCATGCGTTGTCGACCAAGTTTTTTATCGGAATTTTAATCGCCTTGGTCTATTTATACGTTTCAATCAGTATCATTAGCTCTTTATTCAAGGCGGCAGGGGCAGGTTGATATGAAAGTTCATATACTGGGCATTTGCGGTACATTCATGGGCGGCATTGCGGTGTTGGCCCGGCAGATGGGCCATGAAATCAGTGGCTCGGATGCCAATGTCTATCCGCCGATGAGCACGCAGCTTGAGGCGCAGGGTATTCGATTATTTGAAGGCTACGACCCTAAAAATCTAAACCCCGAGCCGGATCTGGTGGTAATTGGCAACGCCATGTCGCGCGGCAATCCGGCGGTGGAATATGTGCTCGAACGCAATCTGCCGTATATGTCCGGGCCGCAGTTTTTGTCCGATTATGTGTTGCGCGGTCGCTGGGTGCTGGGCGTTGCCGGCACGCACGGCAAGACGACGACCAGCAGTATGCTGGCGTGGATACTCGAATACGCCAAGCTCAAGCCGGGTTTTTTGATCGGCGGCATCCCAGGTAATTTTTCGGTTTCTGCACGGCTAGGCGATGCCCCCTTTTTTGTCGTCGAAGCCGATGAATATGACACCGCGTTTTTCGACAAGCGTTCCAAGTTTGTGCATTACCGGCCCCGGACGGTGATTCTCAACAATCTCGAATACGACCACGCCGACATTTTTCCTGATCTCGATGCTATCAAGCGCCAGTTTCATCATCTGGTGCGCACGATCCCCGGCAATGGTTTGGTGATCGCGCCGGTGGATGATCCCAATATTGCGGATGTCATTAACCAAGGTTGCTGGACACCGGTGGAATATTTTGACACAGCGGGTGTCGAGCAGCCCGAAACAAGGTTGTGGAATGCGCGTGATGTCTCCGCCGATGGTAGTCGCTTTAGTGTGTATTGGGGTGACGAGCATGTGGGTGATGTGAACTGGAATCTGCTCGGACAACACAACGTGCACAATGCGCTGGCGGCGATTGCTGCCGCGCGGCACGCGGGGGTGATTGCGAGTGAAGCAGTCGCGGCGTTGAATGAATTTGCCAGCGTCAAGCGCAGGCTTGAGGTGCTCGGCACAGTAAAAGGCGTTACCGTATACGATGATTTCGCCCATCATCCGACGGCGATTACGCTGACACTGGACGGGTTGCGCCAGCGTGTTGGCAAACAGCGGATTATCGCCGTGCTGGAGCCGCGTTCCAATACCATGAAGCTGGGCGTGCATCGGCACACGCTGGCGCCATCACTGGCGGCGGCGGATGAGGTAGTGATCATGGAATCGGGTGATCTGGGTTGGTCGTTGCAAGAAGTGGCGCAGGCGATTGGTCCAGGGGCGCGCGTGTTTAATAACGTCGCCGATATTGTTAAACATGTAGTGGCGCGTGTGCATAGCGGCGATCACATCCTGGTGATGAGCAATGGCGGCTTCGGCGGCATCCACGACAAACTGCTCAAGGCGTTGGAACAACGATGAGCCGTCGCGATATCGCATTGGCCATGACCGGTGCTTCGGGTGCCGCCTATGGTTTGCGATTGCTGGAGTGTTTGTTGCAGGCGGGGGAGAGTGTGCATCTGATGATTAGTCAGGCAGCACAGGTCGTTATCGCCATGGAGACAGAGCTCAAGCTGTCGAGCACCCCCAAAGAAGCACAACAACAGCTGAGTGCCTATTTCAAGGCAAAACCAAATCAGTTGTTTGTCTACGGCAAGGATCAATGGTCGGCACCGGTCGCTTCGGGTTCTGGCGCGCCACGGGCGATGGTGGTGTGCCCGTGTACCAGCGCCACGTTGTCCGCGATTGCCTGCGGCGCCAGCAGTGATCTCATGGAGCGCGCCGCCGATGTCATGATCAAGGAACGGCGGCAATTGATTCTGGTACATCGCGAAACACCGTTGTCGGCGATTCATCTACAAAACATGCTTACACTGTCGCAACTAGGTGTCACCATTCTTCCCGCGAATCCGGGCTTTTATCATCAACCGCAAAAGATTGAAGATTTGGTCGATTTTGTCGTAGCGCGGGTGCTTGATCATTTGAACGTTGAGCATCATTTGCTTCCACGTTGGGGAGTGTGAGTAATGGGTGCGACACTGATAGTTCGTCAATTGATGGATCGGGATACCTGCACCTATACCTATTTATTGATTGATCCGGAAACACGGCAGGGCGCCCTGATCGATCCGGTGAAGGAATGGGTGGATCGAGATCTGGAATTGATTGTGGAGCTGGGAGTTGAACTGCTTTATGTCTTGGAAACACATGTGCATGCCGACCATGTGACCTCCGCCGGGATTATTCGCCAGAAGACGGGCGCCAAGATTGTCTATAGTGCGGCGGCCGATGTGAAAGCGATCGATGTTCCGATTCATGATGGCGATACTTTGATGATCAGTGATCATGTGATTAAAGCGCTGGCGACACCTGGTCACACCGATGGTTGTGTTAGTTACCTCATCGATGGCGCAGTGTTCACGGGCGATGCGTTATTGATTCGTGGTTGTGGGCGCACCGATTTTCAGCAGGGAAATCCATCGAGCTTATACACTAGCATTACCTCGAAATTGTTTTCCTTGCCTGAAGATACCATTGTTTACCCGGCGCATGATTACAACGGCCGCATGAGTTCAACGATCGGCGAAGAAAAAAAATGGAATCCGCGTATTGGTCAGGGCAAGAGCCACGAGGCATTTGTCGCACTCATGAACAACCTTAATCTGGAATTGCCGAAAAGAATCAATGAGGCCGTACCTGCCAATCTTGGTGTGGGGATTCATTTTGACCCCCGGCGTTATGTACATGAAGAATTTTCAATGGCCGATTTACACAAGGTATGGCAGGCGCGGCCCGCGAATACATTGATAGTGGATAGCCGTACGCCTGAAGAATATGAAATCGGCCATGTGCCCGGTAGTCGCAATATTCCCTTTGGCACCGAAGTGCAGCATATCGATGAATTGAGAAAATTTGAAAAGGTATATCTCTATTGCCGCTCAGGGCGCCGGGCGCAGACCGCGTTTACCAATCTGACGATTGTGGGCTTGAACAATCTGGTGTGTGTCGGCCATTCGGGGATGCCGCATTGGGTGTTGGCGGGATATCCGGTCGAGCAGTAGTTAGGGGCGATTCATAAATCACCCCTACGGTTGAGCTTCTTTCGCCTTGTTATCCTTTGAATCCCGTTTTTGGCGCTCTCATGCTGGTGTTTAGTGATAAAAAAATTTGTAATTAAGGTATAAAGTTTGTAATTTCGACCTCATCCTTGAGCCGGAACTACAGCTTGCGAAAACCTACCGTTACAATCGGCAACAGTTGAAAGAAGTCGAGTCACTTATCGAGGAACACTATCATGAGCATATCAGCGCATGGCAACACTACTTCGGCAGTTGAAGTAACCAATATCTCTACTCACGGAATCTGGTTGTTGGCTCATGACCAAGAATTATTCATGCCATACGATGAATTCCCGTGGTTCAAGGATCAGCCGGTAAAGGTAATTATGAATGTTAAAGAGCCATCACCTGGACGCTTTTATTGGCCGGAAATCGATGTCGATCTCACACAAGAAATCATTGAGCATCCAGAGCGGTTTCCAAAAAAAGCAAAAAGCACATAATGCGTTCGAGTCGGGAGCGGTGAAGCGGCACACTGTTTCCTGTTGTCTCTGCGCGCCGCGCCGCTCAACACAATGTTATGCCTTATCAAGGTAAATTTATGAAAATCAATAAACTGCTGGTTGTTCTGGTAACAATGCTTGCGCCGTTGTTAGTAAGCTGTGTCCCCGAGTCAAATGCGGATACACCACTGCCAATCGTAACGTTTACGGTGATAGCATCCGGTGACAAAACAATAAGTGGCTTGCCAGAAAACAGAAAAATAGAGGTGTTTACAAGTCAGACATCATTTAATTCGAGCTTGTACTTATATATTCACCCAGTTACAGAGCACACAGTGGATTTCTCGTCGAGAAGAGTGGTATTGCTAAGCCTTGGCGGGCGCTCTACTGGCGGCCACTCAATATCGGTAGAGAAAATTGAGGACTTTGGTGAATACATTAAAGCCAAGATTGTAATCAAAAAGCCGGGGAGCAATTGCATCGTCACCCAATCGCAAACATCGCCATACGAATTTATTGAAATAAAAAGGGTGAAGGAATTACTCTTTGAAGAGAGAATCGAGGTTCAAGGCTGCATATGAAATGGCAATGCAATGCACGCGACAAGCGCGTGATTGCAAGCGTTAGACCTGAAACAATTGTCCCCGGATAGGAAAATGATAAAAGACCTAAACACTTTACCCGTTAATTTACCGGTTCCAGTAGATGACGGCGCATGCGACCATTTACTGGGGAGCACCTTACCTTCGGTCTCACTGACTAGCACCACAGGAAAAGCCGTTGATCTCAGCACTTATACGGGCACACTGGTTATTTATTTCTACCCCATGCTGGGTCGTCCCGATAGCCCTCCTCTCATCGGCTGGAATGACATACCCGGCGCCAGGGGATGCACCCCGCAAACATGTGCCTTTCGCGATTCTCACGCTGAGTTGAAGCAGCTTGGCGTCGAGGTGTTTGGTGTGAGCGCGCAACGTTTGGAAGACCAACAAGAATCCCATGCAAGGCTACAACTCCCCTTTGCATTGCTCAATGACGAGCAACTTACTTTAGCTCAAGCGCTGAAACTGCCAACATTTGAATATGCGGGCACACGCCTGATAAAGCGGTTAACAATCATTGCAATGAATGGCCTTATTCGGAAGGTTTTCTATCCGGTATTCCCGCCTAATGATAATGCGCGTGAGGTCATCGCATGGATTACGACACATCAGGTCTAACCCTGCGCTCAACCGCCCTCCGCGCTGCTCCGGGCGTCGGCTTAGCTTGGCGTTAGCCCCAAACTGAAGCGGCGCCATTGGCATACATTTTGCCTGACTCTGGTGCACGTTTTCGGCATCGTCGTCAACTGGTGTTCAGGCTTGAGTACCCGTCGCCTTGGGCTAAACCTATCCAGCCGACGCCAAAAAGCGGCGCGGCTGATGGGTGCCGTTAGAGGTTGCCAAGCTGGCATGGAGCAAGCCATATAAAAAGCCATATAATAATATGGACAAATAGCTTGGATTCTGCTAGGTTTGTCTCATGAGCAAGGAAGGCTTCGAATGGGATTCCGAGAAGAATCTTGTCAATCAAGCTAAACACGGTGTTTCATTCGCCGAAGCTCAGTATGCTTTCGCAGATCCAGACCGTGTTATTGCTGAAGACTTATCCCACAGCCATAGCGAAAAACGGTATTACTGTTTCGGGAAAGTTGGGGACGGTATTTTGACTGTCTGTTTTACATATCGCCGTGGTCTTATCCGAATTTTCGGGGCTGGCTATTGGCGCAAAGGCAAACAAATCTATGAGCGCGAAAACCAAATACACTGATGAGCCAATTGGCCCCTTAAGGGTTGTGCCGGATTTCCTACCCGCACCGGAGGAGCTTGTATTTAAGGAAGATACTGTAAAAGTTACGATTGCCCTGAGCAAGGAAAGCGTTAATTTTTTCAAGGACGAGGCAGAAAAGCATCATACCCAATACCAGAAGATGATCCGTCGGCTATTAGATGCATATACGTTGGCCCACAAGCAACCTCTAACAAAGCGTTCCAGCCGACGCAAAAGGCGCGCGGCTGAACGCTAAGGTTCACTATTGATACGGCATGAATATGTTTGAAATCGCCCCTCTCCCGCTCGCGGGAGAGGGGGTATCCGTGCCGATCGAAGTTAAAACTTCTTTTGGCCGGATCAATAAACGCTGGCCAACCTATGCTTTCACATTTCCCATCCTATGTTTTCATGCACATACGGAGGAGGCAGGTCAGCGCGACCAAAACGTGAACATTGGATTGGGTGTTTAATTACAAACTTTATATCTTAATTACGAACTTTTTTATCAATATATCGCTGGCTGTTGTGGCGTAATGTCGTCATTGACAGCAATTGTTGTTATAAACGACAATGAACAGCAAAGGGGCGCATCGTGGAAACTTTCGACGATTTGAAGGTACGGCGAACCAAGCTGGCGCAAAGTTATCTGACGTTGCTGGAGGCCCAGCCGGGTCGTCCTCTGGCGCTCTTCGCCCCGCGAAGGGTTGGGAAAACCTACTTTCTGTTACACGACCTGTACCCGGTGGCGCGGAAGGCAAAGCTGGTGCCCGTTTATGCTGATTTATGGTTGCAGCAGGATGATCCTCTTGCGGCAATCACTCATGCCTTGGAAGAGGCATTGGAAGCGGTCATGGTGCCGAAGACGGCGCTGGGCAAGGCCGCGAAAACGCCGGTGAAGAAAATCGGTGCCTTTGGGGCTGCCATTGAACTTGGGGAAGTTCCGGGCGCCGGGCCTTTGCCCGCCAAAACCGAGTTGCGGTTCGATACCCTGGTGGCGAGGTTGTATGCTGCGGCTGGCAGACCTGTACTGCTCATGCTTGATGAAGTTCAGCAACTCGGGGCGCTGGCCAATGGACAGTCGGCGATAGCCGCTTTGCGGGCCGTGCTGCAAAAACGGCATAGAGAGGTGTATGCCGTGTTCACGGGATCGTCACAGGAAACGTTGGCGGCGATGATGGTTGCGTCGGGCGGGCCAATGTATCAGTTCGCGCAGCTTATCGACTTCCCGGTGCTCGGTGATGAGTATCTCGAATTGCTCGCACAGCATTTCGCCAAGATCCACACGGGAAAATCTCTGGTCATTTCCGAGCTCAGGCGAGTGTTCGCGTACATTGGTTATAAGCCGGACCTGATGAAAGACATTGTAAAATCAATGTCCGCCGAGGGAAGTACCGATGTTGATGCAGCGGTCAAGCGAATGATCAAGAGTTCGCATCAACAGGCTGGCTGGCATGCACTACTCAATGGACTCTCACCGTTTGATCGCGCATTGTTGGTGTTGCTGGCAAGAGGTGGGTCGCCATTCGGTAAGGAAACGTTGGCACTGCTTGGCAAGATAAAGAAATCCGAGGCGACTATTGCACAAGTGCGCGCGGCACTTTCCAGATTGAAACGGGCCAGGGTTCTGAGTCAGCCGGCGAACGGTGTTTACTTGATTGAAGACCGGTTGTTCGCTTCGTTTTTAATAGAGGAAAATTAGGTTATTTTCCAATAACAGTATCAATCAACATCCACGCCGCCACCCACAATGACCCAATGCTTAGAATCAGAACGGCACCTGCTGCGCAATCTTTTACCATTTTGATTTTTGGGTGTTGCTCCGGGTGCAGGTGATCCGCCAGTTGTTCCAGCGCGGTGTTGATCAATTCAGCAGCAAATACCAGCGTTGCCATGATGCCGATCACTGCCCACCAGAGTGCATCAGGTTGCAGCCACAGCATCACCATCAGCAATATCGCGGCGAGATAGGCCTGGGTGCGCAGACTGCGTTCACTGTGCCAAGCGGCACGGAGTCCGGCGATGGCAAATCCAAGGCGAGCGTTGAAAGACTGGTTTTTCAAGGTGCGGGAGGTCCCGCATTAGGTGACCAGAGCAGTAATACTTCGCCGCGCCAGAAGAGTTTGCCCGTGCGTTCCTGCGCCGTGCGATGCACAATCTGCGAGGGCAAGGTTGCGATGAAGGGTTTGAACTGTTGCAACGGCGTATCGAAATCAAGCGCTGTGATTGGCGCGCTCAGCCAGGCGTATTGCGTCAGGGCTTGGCGAGCGACGTATCCCACCCATAGTGTACGCGCGTTATTGTCCAGAGTGATATCTGCGGGCCAGAGTTTGAGTAGCAATTGATTTTCGGGAAGCGTTAACACAAGTGCCGCATGACGGCCGTTATGGACGTTGGGTAATAGCGGCAATTGATCCAGTTTGGGAGATGGCGTCAGCCAGAGCAGGGCCGAGGTCCAGGTCAATGGTTTTGGAGTTTGCCAGCCGAGTTCAATCAGGTGCTGTTTGAGTTCATCCAGAGGGCCTGCCCATTGCAAATTAAGCGGCTGAGTTAACTTGCCACCGGCGTCAATACGGTAAACAGGTATGTCATGCCAATTCCGATCCCGCCAGCGTTGGGCTGGCAGGGTGGTGACCGTGTAGTGGCGTTCATAGCGGGCTAGATTTTCAGCGCGTGTGTCGGCGACATACCAGGCACCTAACGTGGCGAGAGTGAGAACAGGAATCACGCACAGCGCAATCAGCGAGATCTTGGGGATGAGATGGCGCCGATAAGCAGTGCCCAGGGCGATGGTCCACAGCAGGCCCAACACAATTCCGCCGATCACATCCGAAAGCCAGTGCGCGCCGAGATACAGGCGCGAAAAGCCGATGCTGAGAATGATCAGCCAGGCGCAGGAATAAATCGGCCAGCGCCATTTGAAGGAAACTTCGCGTGCGATCATGGTGGCGAGGAAACCATACAGGCAGGTGGCCAGCACAGCATGGGCACTGGGGAAGCTGAAACTCATGCTGCCGTCATACATTGCGCTGCCGGGGCGTGTCATATGCAGTGTTTGTTTTAGCGTCCAGCTGGCAATCGCGGCAAAGGCGCCCGCTGCAAGCCAATGCGCAAGCGCCAGCCAGTGTCGTTTCAGGATCAGCCACGCCGCTAATGTAATCACCAAGGAAGTCGCAACCACGCCTTCGCCTAATTGGGAGATGGTGATCATGATTTGATCTCCCCACGGCGTGCGCAGTTCCTGTAACAGGTTGTAAACGCTCTGATCCAGCCGCGCCAGCGGTGGCCCGGCGCTGAATTGCTGAAACAGACTGAGGATCAGCCACGCCACCAGCATCAGGACCACCGCGAGTATGGTCAGGGTCTTGGCTTCCGGTTGCTGTGGATCGAGCAATACCCGAGTGAAATGACCCCAATAGCGGTGGTTGCGGCTCCAGGTCAGTAGCCGCTCAATGATGGCCGCGGTGCGTGGCGCGATGAATCGATAAACACGATGCCCGGACCAGCCACCGAGCCACAGGATGAGCAGGGTCACGACGATCAGCGTCGTGAGACGCGAGGCGACTTCAGAGGCCAGGTTGAGTGATGCGCCGAAGATAATGCCGGGCAACAGATAAAGTGGTGCCCAGACAATCGCGGAAAAGACATTGAAACCGGTAAAACGCCAGGGAGACATGTGCAACATGCCCGCAATCATGGGAATGACGGCGCGTACCGGCCCGACGAAGCGCCCGAAAATGATGCTTTTGCCGCCATGACGCTCAAAAAAACGCTTGCCGCGTTCCAGCAAACGGGGGCGGCGCGAAAACGGCCACATGTCAGGCACGCGGTTTTTAAGATGCCGGCCGAACCAGTAGCTCACCCCATCGCCGACAACAGCACCCGCAACCGCCCAGCCTACCGTGGACCAGAAGGGCAAGGTGCCGAGCGCAATCAGGGTGCCCAGGCCGAACATCAAGGCCACGCCTGGCACGAACAGGCCGACAATGGCCAGCGATTCGCTAATTGAGATCAGCAATACAACAATACCCGCCCACCATGGGTGTTGGGCAATCCAGTCGAAGAAGGGTTGCAGTGTGGCGGCATCCATCACTTGAGATTATACATATCGTGTTCCGGCTAACAGCCACACGGTCGCAAAAAAAGCCGTAATGGTCTATTTTGGGTGGGGTGTTCGCTAAAGGTAGGCGGCGAACGCCCGTTATAACCAAGGAAGGCGTATGGGGAAACTGTTACCCACCAGAGATGTGGTTAGGTGACAGAGCTGGATTTGGGGGAAACGGACGTTGATAGCACCGGAAAAAAGCCGGGACAAAAGCGAAGACCTCGCCGCGCAAAATCGCCTGCTGACGCAACGTCTGCAGGAGCTGATGACCGAGGGGCGTCATAACGAACGCAAGATGCGCCGTTTCCAGGCGCTGGAGTTACGTCTCGTCGGTTTGAGTTCGTTGGTTGACCTGTTGCGCGCCATCGTTAACCAGGAAGACCATGGCGGCTGGGATGCGGTCAGTTTGCTGTTATTCGACCCCGAATACGAAATCCGCCGCGCACTGATGGATGAAGGCGTCAAGCTCGAAGCCATGCCGCAACTGATCTTTGTCTCCAGTGTGGACGAAATGACGGACATGCACGTGGCCTCACTCTTTCCATTGCTGGGCCCCTATCGCGCAGATAAACATTCCAGAATTTTTCAGCACGGCCGCCGCCCTTCCAGTATCGCATTACTGCCGTTGGTGCGTTATGGCCGTTTGATCGGCAGTTTTAACATCGGCAGTTTCGAATCGGCACGCTTTGTGCGCGGCGTACGCACCGATTTTCTGGAACATTTTGTCGCCGTGGTGGCTATTTGTATCGAAAATGCCATCAACATGGAGCGGATCAAACGTCAGGGACTGACGGACACGCTCACCGCCATCAACAACCGCCGCTTTTTTGATCAACGCCTCAAGGAAGAGGTCGAGATGGTCGGCCGTACCGGGCGGCCATTGTCGTGCATGTTGCTGGATGTGGATCACTTCAAACGCGTCAATGACACCTACGGTCATCAGGTCGGCGATCAAGTGTTGCGTGAGGTGGCAGCACTGATTCGCGCCCAGTTGCGTGGTTCGGACGTGCTCTCGCGTTATGGCGGCGAAGAATTTGCCGCATTATTGGCCAACACCTCGAATGAAGGCACGCTTGATGTTGCCGAACGTGTCCGGCAGGCGATTGAAGCCCATGTTTTCGACAGCGAAGAGTTTGAATCCTTCACCGTCACCATCTCCATCGGCGTCGCCACTTTTCGCACCGCCCCCAATACTCCTATGTCGCGCAGTCAGGGTGAGGTGCTGATCGGTCAGGCCGACCGCGTACTCTATGAGGCTAAGGCCAGTGGCCGTAATCGGGTGGTGAGTGCAGGCGAGTTTGGGTTGCAGCCGCCGGAGTCTGATAGTCCAGTGATACTGTAAGTTTAGGGCGGGGGACACATGATTCTTGAAAAAATAATGAGCAAGAACATCATCACCATCGGGTTGGATGACACCTTGAGCAAGGTCAGGGAAATATTTTCCAATACCAAGTTTCATCATCTGTTGGTGGTGGAGTCAGGCAAGCTATTTGGCGTGGCGTCAGACCGGGATCTGCTCAAGGCCCTGGGGGCAAGTGTGGGGACTGCCGCTGAAACGGCCAAGGATGCGGCAACGCTGAATAAAAAAGTGCATCAAATCATGACCAGAAAACCCATTACCTTGAAGGCCAGCGCGGATATCTATGATGCAGTCAGTATTTTCAATCAGCATACGGTCTCATGCATCCCCATTGTCGATGATGAAAATAGACCCGTTGGCATCATTAGCTGGCGCGATATTCTCAGGGTGATCGAAGCGAGCCGGAAAAAAACACCGTAGCCTGGGTTGAGCCGTAGCGAAACCCGGGGAATAATGCCATTCCACATCGCCGCTTAAATTTTACTGATCGCAATCCCGCTCAACCCCGGTTTGATTCCGGCAGCCTTGAGAACCTCACGATGTTCCGGCATGAACTTCGCATTTTCAATGATCGCGCCTTCGAGCAAGGCCCCGTCGAGTTTGGCGTGGGTAAAATCGACATCGGTCAGATCCGCGCCGCGCAAATCGGCACCGCTAAGATCGGCCAGCCGCAAATCGGCGCCAAACAAACGTGCGTTACGCAGCTGTGCGCCGCGCAAATCCATTTGTACCAGATTGGCGTTAGTTAAATCTTTGCCGCATAAATCTACGTTACATAAGTTATCAGCAGCAACGGTTGCCAGGCAGTCAAAGCCCTTGCGGTCGTAAATTTCGATCATAAATTCAATCCCTCAATGCCACATTTGTGTCCGGCAAGTGTGCAAGCGTGAGTCAGTGCGGCCTCAAGATTCTGGTCATCGATCAGCGCGTCAATCATGCCTGCGTTAAAGGTATCGCCCGCGCCGAGGGTGTCCACCAGCCGCGGCGGTGGAAAGGCCGGGCTGTGATGGGTTTTTCCATTTCGATCTAATCCATAAGCGCCATATTCACCCCAGGTGCAGGTGAGCCGTGCCTGCGGCGCCAGTTTACGCATGGCCTGCAAAAAAGTTGCGCCATCTTCAAAACCACGGCCACGCGCGAAAGGACGCGAGAACAACAACACATCTGCAAACACAAATAATGAATCAATCTTCCCCGGACGATCTTTTTCAACTTCCAGCGATATTGGGAGTTGCGGGCACAGCCGCCGTGCATGCGTCATCATCTCGCGAGCGCCATCCACATTGCGACCCTCGAAATGTAACCAGTCATAGTCGCCAAGGTTAATCTTTTCAAAGGCGCTGGCCGGATATTCCGGCAGATCACGGTAATGAACGATGGTCCGGCTGCCGTTGCGCGTGTTGTGCGTCACATACGACGTTGGTACCTTGCCCTGCGGCACCGTCATCACTGCCGACAAATCAATGCTGTGGCGTGACAGATCGGTCTCGATTTCGCGGGCGTCGGCCTCATCGGCCAGAACCCCGGCCCAGGCGCAGTGATGGCCAAGCCGGCTCAGTATCACCAAGGTGTTGGTGGCATTACCGCCCCGGCAACGGCGCTGTGCCGTGGCCCGCACCTCGTCATCTTCCTGCGGATAGCCATCCACGCTATTGATAATGTCGAGTGTGGCGATGCCCACCGCCAGGATGCGCGCCATCGTCGTCTCAGGAAGGATTGGGCTTATCGCACTGTTTGAATGAAGCCAATGGCATGAAATACACGTTCAGCAGGTCGAGCAACACCCAGCACAGCGCCATAAAAATCAAGTAATGATAACTGTGGTTAAAGTGGATCAGGGCTGCCCACCAGACCACGTTCCAGACATAGAGAAAGGACAGCAACACCAAGGTCCAGGGGAAAGCCGCGACGCGGGCATTGCAGCCGGAGCAGTGCTTGACGCCCCAAAATCCCATGCGGTATTTGTCTTGCCACGAAAAAACGAGCGCTTTACAGCGCGGGCATTTGAACTTGGCCATGATGCGATCCAGTGAGTCCCCAGCAATGACGGGTATTATACTGCATCGCGCAGGCGGGGGTTGAATCGCGTTACAATAGGCGCCCCGGATGGGCGCGAGGTGAAGGATGAGACGGATAACTAATGGCTTGGTGCTGTTGCTGTGTGCAACGCTGTTAACCGCGTGCGATAAAAATACGCCCCTGATGGAGCAGGTGATGGACCGCAATACCGATGCGGTCAAAAAATCATTGGCCGAGGGTGCGGATGTTAACGCGCGCAACAATTTTGGCTGGACGGCCTTGATGCACGCCGCGCGTCAGGGCGATGCCGAAACCATGTCGCTGTTACTGGCGCGTGGTGCGGAAGTGGATGCCGCCGATGACGGCGGATGGACGCCATTGATGCGGGCAGCGATGAAGGGACATGCCCCGGCCGTCAAGCTGTTGCTTGAGCATGGCGCCGACGTAAAGCGCCAGACCAAAGAGGGCTGGGCGGCCTTGCATTGGGCGGCGCAACAAGGACACGAAGATGTGGTGCGAATGTTGGTCGCAGCAGGCGCCGACCTTAAGGTGGCGACCCAAGATGGCTGGACGCCGCAAATGATCGCTCAGAAAGAAGGGCATGCGGAGTTGGGTAACTGGATCAATCGTGAATTGGAGCAGCGTGGCAAGGAACATTAATATGCGGACGCAAAAAACTATAATCTCTATATTATTGGGTGTATTGCTGGTCGCGTGTGGAGGTGAACCGAAAACCTTAATACCCGCGCCGCTCGGCGATCAGGCAGCATTGGAAAAATTGGCCAAATCTTGGGAGAAAGTATCGAACGAGAATCTCAGCACCACTCCCATGAGTCTACCGGGGGATCAGCGCAAGCGCTTTATCGAAATGATTTTCACCGACAATGGCTACAGCTACAGCGCCACCTTGCATACCTTGGCGACGCAGAAATTTGATAAAAGCAATAAAGCTTATGTCGATATGGCAGAACTGGTATTGATGCCGCATCGTAATCCCAAGATCCCAATGGAAGCCGCCGATATCTATAAACCTGCGGAATTGCTCGATGTGGCAGTGATAGAGCGGGCGTTGAATCAGTGACTCTGGGTGGGCTGGCGGATGCTCTGGTAGGGAAGTAACAGCTACCCTACATATTTATGATCATTACATGACGACCTCGCCGACATCCAATAATCAAATCATTGACCTGCTCAGGCAAGCGATGACCTGGCATCAACAGGGGCAGCTGCAGAATGCCCTGGAGCTGTATCAACGCGTACTTCATCTTGCCCCTGATAATTTTCCTGCATTATTCAGTTTGGGCGCGCTGCTTGGTCAGATGCGGCGTCTGGATGAGGCCGCGACTTATTTTGCAAAAGCGGTCGTCGTTGAACCTAAGGATTTTTCCGCGCACTTTAATCTCGGGATGGCGCTGGAACAACTTGGGCGGTTCGAAGAGTCCTTGGCAAGTTACAGCAATGCAGCTGCATTAAAGCCGGATTATCCAAATATTTATAACAACCTGGGTAACATTCAGAAGATTCTCCGCCGTTTCGAGGAAGCCTTGGCGAATTATGATCAGGCACTTGCGTTAAACCAGGATTTGGCAGACGTCCATAACAACCGTGGAAATGTTTTGATCGACCTTCAACGGCATGACGAAGCGTTAGCCAGCTTCAAAAAGGCAATTGCACTGAGACCAGACTTTGCAATGGCTTATTACAATATGGGCAATTTGCTCAATATGCTTGGCAGGCATAATGAAGCTTTGAGTAGTTATGACAAGGTAATCGCCATCAATCCGGAGTATGCGGCGGCCTATAACAACCGAGGGTTGATCCTTCAGCAAAAGTTCAAGCGTTATGACGAAGCTCTGGTCAGTTTTAATAAAGCAATATCCGTACACCAAAAGTTTACAGAGGCTTACTATAATCGTGGTGTTCTGTTTAGCGAAATAGGAAAACTTGAGGATGCCGTTTTTAATTATGATATGGCGGTTTCTCTCGATCTCGATAATCCAATCGCATATAACAATCGTGGCAATGCCCTGCGTGGGCTGCGACGCTACGAAGAATCGTTGTCAAGCTTCAATAAAGCAATCTCTTTAAAACAAGATTTTAAAGAAGCCTATTACAGTCGCGGCGTTTTGTTTAATGATATCAAGCGGCTCGATCTTGCCATGAATGATTATAACAAGGCGCTTTCCCTCGAAAAGGATTATCCCAAGGCCAATTTCAACAAGGGTATTCTTGAATTGCTTTTGGGGAACTTTGAAGAAGGATGGCCGCTTTATGAAGGTCGCTGGGTTATAGGCCAGCAAAGCCTTTGTATCGGACATGGCAAAAAGCCATTATGGTTGGGAGGCCAACCAGTGGCCAACAAAACCATGCTCGTGTGCCTTGAGCAAGGCCTTGGCGATTTTATTCAATTTGTGCGTTACATTCCCATGATTGAAGCTATGGGCGCGAATGTTATTTTGGAAGTTCATGCGGCACTCGTGCCACTGATTCGCACGCTGAATGGTTCATTTAAAATAATTACAAAAGGGGAGGCGCTGCCCGATTCTGACTGCTACTGCCCCATCATGAGCTTGCCATTAGCATTTAGAACCACCCTTGAGACGATTCCAAATGAAGTGCCCTACCTTTCAACCATTCCACAAAAGCAGATCGAATGGCAAAGGCGGCTTGGATCTAAAGTAAGGACACGAGTGGGCCTTGCATGGTCAGGAACGTCAGATCATAAAAATGATTACAATCGCAGTATTTCTCTCCGGCATCTAAGTCCCCTGCTGGATTTGGATATTGAATTTCATTCGCTGCAAAAAGAAATCAGAGCCGATGACGAGGCGATCTTGATGAATTCACCGATTCACGCCCATCAGGAAGAGTTGCTCGACTTCGCCGACACCGCCGCCCTAATCTCGGAGTTGGACCTGGTGATTTCCGTGGATACTTCAGTCGCACATCTTGCGGGTGCGTTGGGGAAGCCTGTCTGGATTTTGCTACCTTACGTGCCAGATTTTAGGTGGTTATTGGAGAGAAGTGATAGTCCTTGGTATCCCACGGCACGCCTATTCAGGCAAGATCGTCTTGGGGATTGGGCGAACGTGATAGATAAAGTGCTTGCGGAATTAAAAGCCGCTAATTAGAGACGCGTGAATCTGTTGTAGCAATCCACGATTTTTACTTTTATTTCCGCCCTTTTTATGTCTTAACTTATTTTTCACCCAGCCGCTATCGTTGACTACAGGATTAATACTTAGCTTCGAGGTGCCACCATGTCGATAACGTCACGCCAAATCACCCTCATCCAACGCAGTTTTGCCAAGGTGGAGCCTATTGCCGATGCGGCGGCGGAGATTTTTTATAAAAAGTTATTTGAATATGATCCCTCGTTGCGAAGAATGTTTAAAAACGACATGAAAGATCAGGGGCGAAAATTGATGGCGGTGCTTACAGTCGCCGTGGGATCGTTGACCAATCTTGACCAGCTGGTGCCGACGTTGCACAAATTAGCCGAACGACATGCGGGTTACGGAGTAAAGCCGGAAGACTACACGCCAGTGGGAAATGCCCTGCTCTATACCTTGAAAAAAGGATTGGGCGATGAGTTTACGCCGGAATTGCGCGAGGCGTGGATAAGCGTTTTCCGGCTCGTCGCCAACACAATGCGAGAGCATAGCTACCCGAGTTTTGACGCGCGTACGTTTAAGAATATGAAACGATACAATCGTTAAATCGCTGGGTGGTGCAAACAATGATGCCGGACACCTTATTAGGGATTAAACTACCTTGATGAAATGATCACAAAGACTGCGGGATCTAACGGGAGGGAGCCAGGTCGGATTTATGAGTGAGTAGTGCCTTGCTTCCCGCTAAATCACTGCTACAGTTAACACAACGAGTGTTGTTGGCATCAAGAGCCAATGCACTTGTTCCGACAGTAATTCAATGGTCTTTAATATAGCTCAGTCCTGCTGTTTATACACAGCATAATCGATGAAATGTATTTTCTGGGTAATTCAGCAGACGCATGTAACTGGCAGTGAAAGCAGTCACTAATTTCCATGCGTCATGAGGTTGAAAGTCAAACAGACCATGCCACATGTTGTTTAGCAAAATTGCACGGAAGCTATTTCCAAGGAGGGATTATGGCTAGATTCGGTGTTGAGGCTATACGTTATTTCAGTAACGCACGAGCCGCAGATGTCAGCACTGCGGGTGATTTGACCTACACATTCAATCGCAGTAACGGTTTCGACAGCAAGCTTCGTTCGGCGGGCCACACCCGTTCCTTCTACTGGGGCAACACCGATTGCTGGGAGACCGACATTCGCGACAGCGATCAGGGCGGCGACGACCGGCACTGGGTCGACGATGTCGACATCTTCTGGATGGAGACTCACGGTAACCATACCGCCAACGGCCAAGCGCGGATGTTGTACGACACGCCGCGCGATAACTGGCGCACTTTCTCCGGTCAGTGGCAGCTCGGTGAAAACTGGAATGCCGAATGGGTGATGGCGTATTCCTGTAAAACAGTCGATCTCAACAATGTCGGCGGCCTGTGGAACATTTTTTCCGGCATGCACATTTACTGTGGCGCCTGGGACAACATGTACGATGGCATCACTACCGACGAATGTGGCGAGGATGTGGGCGACAATCTGATTCACGGCCACACTGTTTCCGACTCCTGGATCGACGGCGTTTCGGACTGGTGGGTGGACAACCACCCCATCACCGTCTGTGTCGGCGATGCGGCCACCTGGAACGGCGGCAACATTCGCTGGGATCGCAGTTATCTCAATCGTGACCACCTGTGGGGCCACGGCAACGTCGATCCCGACCTGCCGCCGTCGCAACAGGCGTGTCTTCTCTGGCGCTGGGCGGAGGGCTAACCCATGAAAAAGAAGGCATTCATCGACAAACTCATCAGCAATCTGGAGTCAGTGCCTGCTCAGGCAGACGTGATTGAGCTCAAGCAGCCGAACATTGACGATTTGCATCGGCGTGGTCATCAACTGCTCTCGTTCATCGGGAAGAGCTGCGGTTGCAGTTTCGAACGCGGCGATTGGACGGAGCAGCAGGACAGTACCCTGGTCCGCCTGCCGCAAGGGGCTCGCGCAGTGCTGTATCACCCTTCCGGCGCAATGCAGCTCACCACCGGCCTGGCGCCGATGGAACAGCTGTTCGGTAAACTGGAGAGCAAGGCGCATCTTACCAAGCTGGTGGAACAGTCCGCTCGTAATCTCAACATCAAACAATGGGTGAGTGAAAACGAAGAGCTCAGGTTCGAACGATTGTGGCAGATCAAGGCCGCTGCCGCAGACCGCGAGGGCAAAGCCATTTCCCCCGTACTCTGTCGCGCCGTCGGCGCCTATCGTCACTACATCAATGGACTACCCGTACTCGGTGCCGCATCGGTAGCGGTCAAAGTTGCCACCGAAGGCCAGCTCGATTCGCTCTCCATTATGGCGCGTCAAACCAGCGGCAAAACCATTGATCGCGTCAAAACCGTTCCGCCTGAGCAAGCGCTGCAAAAGGTCTATCAACAACTGGAGCGCCTGATGGGTCACAGCAAAATACCGCTTACCGAAGTGGCAATGCCGCAGTCGGTACAGTTCGGTTATCTGAGTCTCTCCAAGCGCAAAGCCCAGCGGTTGCTTGAGCCCGCCTACGTAGTTTCCATCAACATTGAAGGTCAAGAAGAGGCGCAGGGATACGTCTTCACCGTGGCCGGCAGTGATAGCCCCTACATGCCGCTGGCACTCGTCGGCAACGAGGCCATCACCAGTCCCAAGGCGCGTTATGGCATGACCACTGCCGAAGAGCGGGAGCGCATAGCGGCCTGCTAATGAAAAAGTAGTGAAGCGGTCACTTGTCATCCTCTCCCGCACGCGGGAGAGGATGCTTGACAAGCCGCCAGAGCCGGCTATATTTAACCTATTAGTTAATTAACCTATAGGTAATATAGATGTCGCCCGATCACCTCAGCACCACTTTCTCAGCACTCGCCGACCCCACACGCCGCGCGATTCTGTCACGCCTCGCCTCGGGCGAGGCATCGGTCAAGGAACTCGCCGAGCCCTTCGAAATGACGCTTCCCGCCGTCACCAAACACCTCAAAGTCTTGCAGCGCGCCGGTCTGATTACGCAGAGCCGTCAAGCGCAGTGGCGGCCCTGCCGGTTAGAAGCAAAGCCGCTGCAAGAGATTTCCGATTGGGTGGTGCAGTACCGCCAGTTCTGGGAGCAGAGCTTTGACCGGTTGGATGAATATCTGCAGGACTTACAAGCAAAGGAGAAAAAACGTGGACGCAAAAAGAAACAATCCCGCTGAGAATATCGCCGAGCGCAAAATTGTAGTCACCCGTGTCTTCAATGCTCCGCGTGAGCTTGTGTGGGAGGCGTGGACCAACCCCAAGCACGTGGCGAACTGGTGGGGGCCGAACAGTTTCACGACGACGATTGAAAAGATGGACGTGCGGCCTGGCGGTGTGTGGAAGCATGTGATGCATGGCCCCGACGATACTGATTATCCCAGCAGCAGTGTGTTTAAAGAGGTCGTCAAACCCGAGTGCATCGTCTTCTCTCATGGCGGCAGCAGGGAAGGTGGACCTGGCGTCCATTTTATAGCGACGTGGACCTTCGAAGCGCTGGATAACAAGACCCGCGTAACCATGCGCATGGTCTTCGATACGGCGGCAGATCGCAAAACGGTGGTCAAGGAATACAACGCCATCGAAGGTGGCAACCAGACCATGGATCGTTATGGCAAGTATGTGAGGAAGTTGTCTGAACAAGTTGCCTGAACAATAGGAGTAAAACCCTATGCAAAAAATTACCCCATTCCTCTGGTTCGATAGCCAGGCCGAAGAGGCTGTGAATTTTTATGTTTCGATCTTCAAGAATTCAAAGATCGTTAATGTTGCCCGTTATGGAAAGGCCGGCGCGGAAGTTTCTGGACAGCCGGAAGGCACAGTCATGACCATCGCATTTCAGCTCGACGGACAAGACTTCATCGCCTTGAACGGCGGTCCAGTATTCAAATTCTCACCTGCGATTTCCTTTGTTGCGAACTGCGAGACGCAGGCAGAGGTAGATGCGTTGTGGAACCGGCTCACCGACGGTGGAGAGATCGAACAGTGCGGCTGGCTTAAAGACAAATACGGCGTGTCATGGCAGATCGTTCCGGTAGTCTTGGGCCAACTGATGAGTGATCCCGATCCGGCAAGGTCGGAGCGGGTCATGCAGGCGATGTTGCAGATGAAGAAAATCGACATCGAAAAATTGAAACTCGCCTATAAGCAACAATAAAACCGTTACCTAATAGAAAGGATTTCTGAACGCATCCCAAAGGAGAGACTATGAACGTTCAACCGTATCTGTTCTTCGATGGCCGCTGCGATGAAGCGCTCGAGTTCTATCAAAAAGCACTCGGTGCCAAAGTCGAGACGATCATGCGCTACAAGGAGAGCCCCGATCCGCCTCCGCCTGGCATGATCCCGCCCGGCTCGGAGAATAAAATCATGCATTCGAGTTTTCGCATCGGCGAAACCCTCCGATGGTAACTGCCGGGGACAGCCGAATTTCCAGGGATTCTCGCTATCGATCAGTGCTGCCAGTGCGACTGAGGCCGATCGGCTGTTCAATGCACTGGCCGACGGTGGCAAGGTGCAGATGCCGATCGGTAAAACGTTCTTCTCCCCGCGCTTTGGCATGGTCGCCGATCGCTTCGGCGTGTCGTGGATGGTCATCGTGGCGCCATGATGAACTGCGCGAGAAGATGAAAAACAACGCGCATCATCGGGGTCTTGCAATCACACATTTCGGTACTGTTGTTCACAGGCAGCTACAATTCGGCTGACAGTCGAATAATGAACGCCGAAATAATCCGCGATTTGCTGCAGAGTGTAATCGCCCGAAAGATAGGCCCCCGCCATCCCCTGACGGCCATGGCGCGCATATTGCTCCAACGCCTTGGCGCGCGCGGCCGTCGTTGCGCGCGCGGAATCTCTCTGAGCTTTTCGGCATCGGGGATGCGGTGCTGGATGCCTTCGACGAAGGCATCGCTGCCGAGGAAAACCTGATGCTTGAGTCCGTCCCACACACTCGGCAGCCCGACCCCGGCTCGAACAAAGTCTTCGTATTTCTGGGCCGCGCGCCGCCGTTGCGCACTAAACTGTCCCAATAACCAATCCGTTTGCAGCCAGGCGGGCGGAGATTCCAGCCCGAGCATCGCGCGGTGACTACTCCACGGCCAGTCCCGCACGCCGTTCACGGACTGGATTGAGTACCACGTAGCGCGCCAATTCGATCAGGTAGCTGTCTCTTTCCACCAAGACGCCCTTGAAGCGTCCCTGGAACAGGTGCCCAACGTTGCCGTGTGTACGATTCACCCACTGAGTGTACACCCCATTGAGCTGGCGCATCCCCTTTGATGAATTCCCTTCCGGCGTCTCCGCCACAATGTGATAGTGGTTGGTCATCTGGCAATAGGCGTGGCAAATCCAATTGAAGCGCTCGCATACGTTTCCAAAGATCGTCAGCCATGCCTCGCAGTCTTGTTTTCCATCATAAATATCTTCCCTGCGATCACCCCGGGAGGTGACATGGTATAAGCCACCAGACAATTCAATTCTCAAGGGTCTTGCCATGACTCACAGTCTAGCCCGGAAATGCGTTATTGCAAGACCTGACCCCATGACCATTTAGCTAAGCTGGGATCAATTTACGGATCGCGTCGTCCCCATTGCCAGCCAGCTGATGACACCGATGGTAAGTAACAGGACAGCCAAAACCAGCAGCAATGTGTTGATGGTTTTACGTTGCATCATTACCTCCCTTGTTAATCGGTCTAATAATGTTTGAGTGATAGGTCTCATCGTCCTGCGATGCCGGATGAATCACGAAGACCACAGCTAAACTGCGCGAAAGATTGGCTCAACCCAGGCCAGTGAAAAGCGATTGCCGGTGAAACATTGTTAGCCCCTTTATCTCCACGGGTAACCTTTTATCAAATCCTTTAAAACAGGGTGCGACCGGGTAATCCGATCGCACCCCCTAACAACGCAGGCGGTAGTAAAAAATAAAAAGAGCGCTAAATATTTCTAGCTCATACGTCTTGCGTTATTCAACAGCCATGCTGAAGCGCGTTCAGCGATCTTCGATTGCATGAGATGTGTTTTAAACCGGCGACTTCTGCATTAGCCACTGGATTTCCCGAGTCCCTTTGATCATAAAACGATGAGTGGTTGCTTAACCGCGTATCTGAAAAAGACGTGGATGATCCGCTTCGACGCCATTCACTACTCCATGCCTGTGTTTCCATTTATCGTTCCATTGGTTGTTGCATCTTGGTTTCGCCTTTGCGCACATCTTCAAATGCGGAAAACTCACTGGTCACTCTGTCTTTGCTTACATTCAATGTGACACGTGTTTGATCAGGCGATATCTGAAGTTGATTAAAGGGCACAGCTATGTCTTTTTCGCCCAGGCCGACGATACCACCAACACCCAGCACCGCGTAAGTTACTTGGCCATTGCTGCCAATCGCCAAATTTCTAATTTTGCCAAGCGTTTCTCCTTGGTGGTTTACAACATCGCGACCGATAAGACGGGAAGTCTCATATGCCACCGGTTTTGACATCTGTTGCATCATGCCCTGTTGTTGCATTCGCTGCGACTCGTTCATTTCTTCGCCCAAAACAGGGTTGGCCAAAAAGATGCACACAGCACCTAATGTCGTCATTAATACTCCATTTTTTGTACTCATGATCGCCTCCTTAAATTCGTCATTTCCAATGCCGCTTCCTCTCTCTATCTTTAACATTCGCAGAAGAATAGGCATCACTTAACTACTTCCTACTGTATGTATATAGATGTCGAGTGATCACGTGTCAATAAAATGAGCTGTAACCACATTGCATATGGCGTTAAGAATTAAGCGACAGAAAAACTCTGTATATTTAGAGCGTACCTCGATATCCGATGGAAGATTGAATAAACGGGTCGTCCAGATTTATCGTGGAAAATGCAGGTTAATAAGGCAATAAATGAAGAGAAAAGCATAGCTGTCGAAAAGCGAGGGAGGCAAACCTTGATATCAATCGCGTGAAGATAAGCCGTATCTGCGATATCATTGCCGTATTCATTGCAATGATTACCAACTAATTTTTTACAAAAACTAAAGACGCCTGAACAGCGCGAGTGCAATTGATCAGCTTTATTAATTAAGTTGATGGCTTGTTTGGTGTGCTGTTCCACAATGACTAAGGATCAGCTCGGGAGGATCAAAAGAGAAAATAAAGGGTGAAACCGTTTTAAGCGCGCTCAAACCCAAAATTTGCCGAGTTTCACCCGGGAAAACGGCCGCCTCAACATTATTCACCCAACACTGGCCACCAATGTTAACGGCCGACAACGAATAAACAGGCACCTGAGTACGCTGCCCATCGGCCAATACAGCCTCTAAAAGCTTGACGTACTCCGCTTCACCACGCTCCAATAATGAAATCAATGTCTGTTCATTGATCGTCATATATCCGGAGCCGGTATCGACCATGAATTCCGCTGTGCCATGCCCTGCAATTTCACCGGCGACGTAATAAGTGGCTACACCTTTATCTTTCATCGGTACCGAAGTATCAAATTGCTGTGCAAGCGCGGAGTCCAACCCCGCAATCAAACAAACACCAAGGATTCCCCATTGCATTAAGTTTTTCATGGATTTCCTCGCCGAAATTTCTTCGGACCAACAAAAGTTATCAAAGAAAAAAAGAAAAAATGCGCTCACAAATACAAATCTCTATTTAAACAACCAATTACCCAAATTGACGCGTTTTCTGACCTAGAATCTTAAGCGACCTATACCCTATTTTTATCGACCTCTGGGTGGATTCACATGAGTTTTGGAGAAACAGGGGCACTGGTGAATGAGCGATGCAAGTGGCTACACAATCGCGTCAAGCACTCAGGAAGGTTGGGTAAGGACTATCGTGGACCCCTCAACCGCTTTGGATACTATACGGAAAACGCCGCGAGCCCGTTATCCCCAGCCGAAAATCACTTTTTGTTCTTAAGCATCTCCGCCAAATTTGCAAAAGGATTATGGCTGGCGCCAGCGGGTTTGGCGGTGTTGTAGCGGGTGCCTTCGCCGTCGAGCAGGCGTGAGTGTTCGTTGTCATGGCAGTAGACGCAGAGCAATTCCCAGTTGCTGCCGTCTTCGGGGTTGTAGTCGTGGTTGTGGTCGCGGTGGTGGACGGTGAGTTCGTGCACGTTGGTGCGGGTGAATTCGCGTGAGCAGCGGCCGCAGATCCAGGGGTACATCTTGAGCGCTTTTTCGCGATAGCCCTGTTCGCGCTGCTCGCGGGCGCGGCGCGCTTCGGCGACGACTTCATCCAGTTTTTTGCTCATGCGCGGACTCCTGAATTCTTTCAATTCCCAATATGTACCACCAAACTGCGCGTGCCGCCATGATGGCGATGTTCCCATAAATAGATTCCCTGCCAGGTGCCGAGGGCGAGGCGGTTGCCAATGATAGGTATGCCGAGGCTGGTGGCGGTGAGTATGGATTTGATATGGGCGGGCATGTCGTCGCCACCTTCGAGGGTGTGGGTGTAGTGCGGGTCACGTTCCGGCACTAACCGATTAAGCCGTTGTTCGAGATCGTGTTTGGCGGAAGGGTCGGCATTTTCCTGGATGACGAGGCTGGCGGAGGTGTGCTGGATGAAGAGGGTGCACAGTCCGTCCTTGATGCCGCTGTCGTGGACCACTTGTTCAATGCTGCGGGTGATATTTTGCAGGCCCTGCTGGGAGGTGGTGATCTGCAGTTGTTTGATCATGGTGATTTCTCGATGGCGGTGTCGATTTTTTTATACCATAGGCCCTTAGCGGTGGGGATGGGAAGGGTGTAATGAAAATAGGGCGCAGTGTTGGCGGCGTGTTTGTCGCTGCGTGGTTGAGTAGTGCAGCGGCAGCGGAGTCGGAGATGGTGTTGATCCCGGCCGGGCCGTTCATCATGGGCTCGAATCAGGTGGATGCTGATAATAAGGCGCAGGAATTCGGTTCGATCAAGCCCTGGTATCTCGATGAGCGGCCGCAGCGGCAGGAAACTTTGCCTGCATTCTACATAGATCGTTATGAAGTGACGCATCGTGATTACCGCGACTTTGTGATGAAGAATAATTACTGGTTGCCGCAGGGCTGGGATAAAAACGGTTATTTGTTGAATCGTGATTTACTGGAGATGGGTGATCAGCCGACGTTAAGCCGCCTGGCGACTGACACCTATCATCTGGATATGGATACCCGAAAAATGTCGCGCGCGAAGCTGATCGATGCGATCACAGCACAACAAAAGCGGTTGGATAAGTTGCCGGTGTCGGGTGTGACGTGGACGGCAGCGCGCGATTATTGCGCCTGGAAGGGCAAGCGCCTGCCGACCGAGGCGGAGTGGGAAAAGGCGGCGCGTGGAACCGAGGGGCGTGAATATCCCTGGGGCAATGACTGGGACCCAGCGCGGCTTAATGCGGGGTCTGCGTTGCGCGATGGTGAGCAGGGGGTGGCGCCGGTGGGTTCGTATCCCAAGGGCCGCAGCCCGGAGGGGGTGTACGATCTGGCGGGTAATGTGATGGAATGGGTGGCCGACGAATATCAACCTTATCAAGGAAATCAGGAGGTTAGCGAGTTATATGGCAAGAAATACCGCGTCGCCCGTGGCGGCGGCTGGGGCGGGGTCGGGCATTACACGATCAGCCATTTCTATCGCGGCGCGTATCGATTCCCGCTGGCGCCGGGGTCAACCTTCGTTGATTTAGGGTTCCGCTGCGCCAGTTCCGGGGCTAAGCCTAAGTCGGGCAAGGGCCGATAATCTTAAGCAGACCGGGATGTTTGTGCCCCTCACCCCACCCCCTTCCCAGAGGGAGAGGGAGTTTTCAACAGCATATTAGGTGGTGTCCCAGGGCCAAACTTGGCAGAATAGGCGGTTCTATAAAAAGGACCGCGCGGCGCTAATCGCTGAAGCCAGGTCCGTGACGTAACCGGGGGGTTAACGATGAAGGGTATGGACCGCCGTCTGGCGGAATTGAAAGCAGAAATCAGTGAGGTCACACCGAAAGAGGCCGAGACATTATTGGCTTCTGGTGCGGTGATGATCGATGTCCGTGAAGTGGATGAGATTGCCAACGGCAGCCCGAAAGGTGCGGTGCGTCTGGGGCGCGGTTATCTGGAATTGCGCGTTGAAGACGCGGTACCGGATAAGCTTAAGACCGTGATCATGATGTGCGCCGGTGGTGTGCGCTCTTTGTTTGCCGCTGAATCGCTCAAGCAACTGGGTTATCAGGATGTGCGTTCGTTGCGCGGCGGTTTCAATCGCTGGAAGAACGAAGGCCATGCCTTCGAAATCCCGCGCACCTTGAACGATGTCGCCAAGAAGCGTTATTCGCGCCACATTCTGTTGCCGGAAGTGCGGGAAACCGGTCAGCTCAAGCTGCTCGATAGCAAGGTGTTGTTGATCGGCGCCGGGGGTCTCGGTTCGCCTGCAGCGTATTATCTGGCGGCAGCGGGTGTCGGCACGCTGGGTATTGTCGATCACGATGTGGTCGATATGAGCAATCTGCAACGTCAGATTCTGCACCGCAATGACCGCGTCGGCGCCTTCAAGGCCGACTCGGCGCGTGAAACGCTGGAAGCGTTGAATCCGGATGTCAAAGTGGTTGCTTACCGCACCCATCTTGATGCCAGCAACGTGGAAGAAATTTTTGCCGGTTATGATGTGGTGGTCGATGGCACCGATAATCTGGCGACGCGCTATTTGATCAATGACGCCTGTGTGAAGCTGGGGATTCCCAATGTCCATGGTGCCGTCTATCGCTTCGAAGGCCAGTTAACTGTATTCTGGCCACAGCATCCTACCCATCCGAGCGGCTGTTACCGTTGTATGTTCCCCAAGCAGCCGGGCGCGGGTGCGGCACCTTCCTGTTCCGAGATCGGCGTGCTGGGCGTATTGCCCGGGGTGATGGGCTTGTTGCAGGCGGTGGAAGTGCTCAAGCTCCTGCTCAAGATCGGCGACCCACTGCTCGGCAAGATGCTGTATTACGATGCGCTCAAGGTTAGTTTTCACGAGTTCAAAGTGCGTAAGAACCCGGATTGTCCGTGGTGCAGCGGCAAGGGACCATACCCTGCTTATGAAGATTACGCTGAGGTTTGTGCGGCGCCTGAAAAGTAATGTCTGTTTGTGTGCGGCCGGCAGTGTTTGTCGGTCGCATGTCTTAGCTCTCCTCTCGGTTTTTCCATCCCGGCCAAGTACTTGGCAACAAAATTATCATGAATACACTTTAGAATCCGGTAATCGGGACGACACTAATAAACAGTTGTGCCAACTTGCCGTCCGAAGTGCTATTTTTAGACTATCCTTGTATAGGAATAAGGTAATCTAATAAAGCAGGACCGGTGAGGATCACCTGGGAACAAGCGTCCAGGGACGTTAGGCGCGGTGCTAGGTTGGCGTCATGTGGTTGTAGTGACGGTTAAACGGAACTTACCGGGGGGCTCATGTCGATCGCAAAAACGGTCAAGCAGTATCTTGATAACAAACACATCATCTATTCGGTGCTGGAATTGCAGCATTTCGAATCACCGCTGCAAGCGGCAGCTCAGGCCGGGATCACGCCGCGTGCCTTATATTATCCTGTCATCCTGCGCGATTCCTTTGGCTTGATGATGGCGGTGCTGCCCGCATCGCACCGGCTTGATTATGATCGCTTGGCCGCCATGTTGCATCGTCGTGTACAACCCGCATTTGAGACACAACTTTCTACCGTGTTTGCCGATTGCCAACCGGGATTGATTCCGCCGATTGGCGAACCCTACGGTATTCGTACCATTATCGATGCCAATCTGGCGACGCCGGAAACGATTTACATCGTGACGGGCGACCGCAGCCGGCTTATCAAAATGGCGCGTAAGGATTTCCTGATGTTGCAAGCCAACGCCTGGTTGGGCGCTGATTTCACCCACCCCATGGAAATGCCATCGACGATCAATTTTGATCCGGACGGGCAACAAGCTGCAACAAAATATGGCGATGCCAGTTATTACATTCGCGAGCGGATTGAACAAATCACCGAATTGCCACCCATGCCGGAAATGGCGGCGCGGGTGCTGAAGCTGCGCGCCGATCCTGCAGCCGGTATGGATGATCTGGTGCGTGTGTTAGAGCTTGATCCCAGCTTGGTGGCGCAGGTGATGCGCTATGCCAATTCGCCGCTGTTTGGTTACCGTGGTCAAGTGGATTCGTTAAATGTCGCCATTGCGCGGGTGCTGGGCTTTGATATGGTGATGAATCTGGTGTTGGGGGTTTCGCTGGCGCGGCCATTCAAGATTCCAAAACATGGCCCCCTGGGATTGGAGTCCATCTGGTGCCATTCAATCTATGGCGCCACCTTGATGCAAGCGATTGCCAAGGTAATGCCGCCAGAACGGCGTATGCGCCCGGGGCTGAGTTACCTCGGTGGTATGTTGCATGATTTTGGTTATCTGGCGCTGGGTCATCTCTTTCGTGAAGAGTTTCTCGGCCTCAACGAAAAAGTGTTGGCAAATCCGGATCAGCCGATTCGAGAATTGGAACAGCAGTATCTTGGAATCGATCATACCGAATTAGGCGCCTGGTTGCTCAAGGCCTGGAATCTGCCGGAAGAGTTGGTGACGATGGTAAGAGAGCATCATAATCCTGAATACATGGGGATGCATGCTGATTATGCCCGCCTCGGGCAAGTAGTAGATCATCTGCTTTATCAGCGCCATCTTGGTCATAAGCCTTCAGTTGAGGTCACCCCCGAATTTTTGGCAACGCTGGGGTTGAGCGAGGAAAAGCTGGAAAAGATCGTCAATCAGGTGATGGATCAGGGAGATATGTTCAAAGATATCGCTGCGCGTCTGGCGGCGTAAGAGATCTTCTACAAGATCACTGTTGATATACGGATAATTTCCCCGCCGCAGACCCCAGCGTATCAAGCAACGTCTGGCGCAAGAGTGGCAGTTGTCCGTGAAAGAAGTGCCCCACCTCTTTTAGAAAGATCGCTTGTGGGCGTACTGCAAGCGTATCCAGCCATTGAGTGATCGCCGATAACGGCACGATGTCGTCATTTTCGCCTTGCACTAACAGCCACGGGCAGTGGGGTGGCTGAAGTGTGGAGGGATCGAAGCGATTGACGGCGGGCGCTACAGTGATCAGTTGGCTCAAGTTCTCGGTCTGGCTGACGCGCAAGGCAACATAAGCGCCAAAGGAAAAGCCCGCCAGCCACAATGGGGCATCAGGGAACTGTTGTCTTACCCATTGCACAATGGCCAAAGCATCTTCCGTTTCGCCGTTGCCATGATCGAAACCGCCTTCGCTTTTGCCCACGCCGCGAAAATTAAAACGTATCGTGGCAAAGCCCAGTTCGCCCAGCGTGCGCGCCAGATAATGCACCACTTTGTTATGCATCGTGCCGCCATGCAGCGGATGAGGATGGCAGACGATGGCAACGCCTTTACGGTCAGGCTGATCAAAACCTTCGGCAAGGATTTCGAGAGTACCTGAAGGACCGGTTAACGTCTCCGGGATAACATCAATATTTATGCTGGTATGGTAGCCGGGCGTTGTCACGCGCGAAATCAATAGTTCGCCTCGCTCAAGGTTTAACGGAATATCGGCTATCGATTTCCGCCTCGGCGGCCAACCAATCGTTCAGGCTGTCCTCACCCTGAAAACCACGCGCTTCGGCCCGAAGATAGGCGGCTGTCGCAATTAACTGATAGCGATCCGTTGGGTTAATGCCAATTTTCGTACTGGTTGTGGCCAGAATTCGCGGAGATTCAGTCTTGGTGGTGGCAGATGATTTCTTGGTTCTGGGTTTGGTGATGGAGGCGTTTGTCATATTATGATCTCCTGATATACAAAGTAGGCACATCCTGTGCGCATCTAGAATTATTCCAGATAGCAATATATCCATTACATCAAATTAAAATGCTGCCGATAAAAGTATAGACGGTATCGCGGACGAGAAAACATGAAAATTAGCCGTATTACCGAAATTATTGGCGTGGCTTCAGGATTGGGCGCGCCTGATATTCGTTGTGCCAGTGGGCCGGAAACTATTCAGCGCCTGGCGCATGCGCGTAATTGGTTATCGGTAAATTCCCACTGGCAGTGGCGCGCCACGCTTGTGGTCCCGCCAGGACACGGCGATGTCAAAGAGGCGGCCGATTTTTTTAGCAAGGTAGCCGCTGAAGTCAGCGCGGCAATTCATCGCCAACGTTTTGTGGGTGTCTATGGCGGAGACCATTCTTGTGCAATCGGAACCTGGGGCGGTGTTGCCGAAGCCATTGCGGCGCGCGGCCGTATTGGGTTGATCTGGATCGATGCGCACATGGATAGTCATACACCGCAGACGAGTCCCAGCGGCGAATTGCACGGCATGCCCGTCGCATGCTTGTTGGGCAAAGGTGCAACTGAGTTGTGTCGGATCGGAAAAGTAGTTCCCAGGTTATTGCCGCAACATTTGTGCCTGATCGGTGTGCGCAGCTATGAAGGTGAAGAAGCACAATTGCTGCAACAAATGGGGGTGAAGGTGTATACCATGGACGATGTGCATCGCATGGGGATGGCGAATGTGATGTTTCAGGCGCGTGAACATGTGTCGCAGGGGACGGCGGCGTATGGAGTTTCTATTGACCTGGATAGTCTTGATCCGCTGGATGCGCCAGGCGTGGGTTCGCCCGTCGTCGGCGGCTTGCATGCCGAGGAACTGATTGATGCCTTGCGGCCATTACGCAACGATCAAAAATTGGTGGCGATGGAAATCGCGGAATTGAATCCAGTCATGGATCTGGAACAGCGCACGGCGATGTTGGCGCTGGACTTGTTGGGAGTAGTGACAGGATTGTCTGAAGAGACGGAACATGAACAAGATCATTGATCAAGAGCAGCGATATTGCGCTCATAATTATCATCCATTACCGGTGGTGCTGACGCGGGGTGAAGGTGCTTATGTCTGGGATGATGCCGGAAAGCGCTATTTAGACATGATGAGCGCCTATTCCGCAGTGAGTCATGGTCATTGCCACCCGCGACTGGTGCAGACGCTGATCAAGCAAGCGCAAACCCTGGCAGTGGCATCGCGTGCATTTTATAGCGATCGACTGGCGCCTTTTTTACAGCGGGCGTGCGAGCTCACAGCTCAGGATCGCGCCTTGCCGATGAATAGTGGCGCGGAAGCAGTCGAGACCGCACTCAAGGCGGCGCGCAAGTGGGCGTATCAGGTTAAGGGCGTGGCGGCCGATCGCGCAGAGATCATCGTTTGTCATGGCAATTTTCATGGCCGCACAATTGCGATTGTGGGATTTTCTTCCGAGGCACAATATCGCGATGGTTTTGGCCCGTTCGCGCCGGGATTCAAAGAAATTCCGTTTGGCGATGCGGCGACATTGGAACAAGCGATCACGCCGAATACCGCCGCCTTTTTGGTGGAGCCGATTCAAGGTGAAGGCGGGATTATTGTGCCACCACAAGGCTATCTCGCGCGGTGTGCCGAGATCTGCAAACGCAATAATGTATTGCTGATTTGTGACGAGATTCAAACTGGCCTGGGCCGTACCGGAAAACTGTTGGCGTGTGAACACGATGGTGTGAAACCCGATGGCTTGATTCTGGGCAAGGCGTTAGGCGGCGGCCTGTTGCCGGTGTCGATGTTCCTCGCGCGCGAAGACGTGATGGCGGTATTTCATCCGGGCGATCACGGCAGTACCTTTGGCGGTAATCCGCTCGCGGCCAGTGTGGGGCTGGAAGCGCTGAATGTGTTGGTTGAAGAAGGATTGATTGCGCGGGCAGCGGAACTGGGTGATTATTTTCAACAAGCCTTGCGAGCATTAAAGACACCGTTGATACGCGCAGTGCGTGGGCGTGGGTTGTTGATCGGGGTTGAATTCGATCCCGCGAAGATCGCAGCGCGAACCATTTGTGAACGTTTGATGGGGCAGGGGGTCCTGAGCAAGGAGACGCATGAAACTGTGGTTCGCTTTGCCCCGCCGTTGGTGATCACCCGGGAACAGATTGATTTTGTGGTGGCGGCCTTGGCCAAGACCACCCTTAAGGCCATTAATTATAGTTAAATCAATAAGTTATATAGATAAATAAAATAATTGTAGGGTGTTTATAAGGGGTTTTTCTGGTATAATTAAGCCATAAGTAGAACATAGCGATGGCTATCGGTAATACCAGGAGGCAGCCCCATGGCTAAGCCCGAGGAATTTGAGTTCGAAGACTGGAAGAGTTTGGCGGAAAGTGACCCGGAGGCGTTTGAGGCCAAGCGCCAACATCTGCTCGGCATGATTATCGCTGCTGCGCCGGATCATTATCGTCGCCGGTTACAGCGTTTGCAGTGGCGCATCGATGCCGAACGTCAGCGCTCCTCCAATCCCTTGTCGGCCTGCATGCGGATTTCCGGAATGATGATGAATGCCGTGTATGGCAAGGATGGCCTGGTGGATGCCCTCAATGGCCGCGTTGAACGAGATGATCGTGCTGCGGCCAAGGTTATTGATCTCGAAGAACGACGTTCACAGCGCACACACATTTCCTGCGATTAAGTGGTTATTTCTCTGATAACAAATACTTATTAAAGTGTTCCGAGTGCCGTTAACCCTTTAGGGGCCGGTCATGGCCGGTTTGCCGCAGATGGATGAGCAGGGCAATGACGGAGTTCAAGGGTAATCAACAACAACTGCCAAAGACTGGCCTGATTCTGGCCGGTGGTGGAGCACGTGCCGCATATCAAGTGGGTGTGCTCAAGGCAATTGCTCGGATGCGCGCCCCGGAAACCAGAAATCCTTTTCCTATTTTGTGTGGAAGTTCGGCGGGGGCGATTAATGCCACGGCATTATCGATTTATTCCCAGGACTTTCAGGATGCGGTGACGCGACTGGTATGGGTCTGGAGCAACTTTACCATTGAACAGGTGATACGCAGCGATGCGCTGGGTTTGGCCAAAAGTGGTGCCCATTGGTTATTAGCGTTGATGTTGGGTGGTTTGGGGCAGAACAATCCAGCGGCTTTATTCAATCGCCAGCCGTTACGGCATTTGCTGCAACGCTATATGCCATGTGATTTGATCAAAAACGCAATTGAAGCAGGCACCATCGATGCGTTGTCGATAACCGCCTCCGGTTATACCTCGGGACAGTCGGTCACGTTTTATCAAAGCAAGCATGAAATCAAACCCTGGAGCCGTGTTGTCCGCGTGGGGTGTCCGACGGAAATCACGATTGATCATCTAATGGCCTCTTCGGCCATCCCTTTCATATTCGAGGCCGTCAGGCTGAATCGGGAATACTTTGGCGATGGTTCAATGCGGCAACTGGCGCCGATCAGTCCGGCATTGCATTTGGGGGCCGAGCGGGTGCTGGTGGTCGGGGTGCGCAGCGAGAACGATAACGAATTTATGCGCCGAAAGACGACTACTTATCCTTCCGTGGCGCGGATTGCGGGACATGTGCTGAATAGTATTTTTCTGGATTCAATGGAAATGGATCTTGAACGGTTGCAGCGCATTAATCGTACATTGTCACTGATACCCAAGCATTATTTTGATAACGGAACCGTAGAGTTGCGGCCGGTTAAGGCGTTGGTGGTGTCGCCCAGCCGCGACATTTCAAAAATTGCCCGCGACCATGCCTATCGCTTGCCGCGGACATTGCGTTTTTTCCTGGGCGGCGTGGGGGCGATGGATCGTGACGGTAATAGCTTGCTGAGCTATTTGTTATTCGATAAGGCCTATTGCCGCGATTTGATCGCGTTGGGATTTAACGATACGATCAAGCGCCGCGATGAAATCATGGCGTTTCTTGACGGTAATGATGATGCGTAGGCGCGATTCACGAATCGCCCCATAGGTAGTGAACTGCGATTTATTCCAGATGGCCGAAGGAATTTTAATGCCGGCGCCAGTGACAGAGACATCGTGAACCTCGCCCAGAAGAATATATTGCCAATTGTAGATCTTGACATGAAATCTGGCGCGGGGGCTGTGTTTTTTTAATGAGGAACGTTGCTGTTGCCGATGATTAAAATTCATTGTGCTCGCCGCTCTAAAACAAGATTAAACTGCTTAATTTCCTACGTCGAAACGGCGGTCCCCTCAGCTCCAGTCACATTAAATGCTGAAGGCTGTGATTGCCTGGCAAAGCACTCCAAGGTGAACGGGTATCGGCTGCTGCGGGGCTGGATTTATGGGTTTTGGTGAATCTCTGTGGCTGCCATTCCCCGTAGCTTGCCGCGGGGTCGTTTATTTAAATTAATCAGAAGGTTATGCTTGTGCTGATAGGCGGTGGCGGATGCACCGGAATGTTTGATGTTTAGCAATTCAGCGTTGATCTAATATTGTTCGAAGAGCCTGGTTTCTTCATGGGAACTCTAGAAAAACCAATAACTTCCGATAAAAGTATCAGGGCGGGGTGGCATAAAGTGCCGTATGACAGTATTTCAAGGAGTGGTTAGATGAGTATTGGTGGCTGGATGGCCAAACGATTTGTTGCCTGGTTGAACCACGAGGCCGAGCCCAGCACGATACCGCCCTGCGATTTTGAGCGCTTGAGTTTTGAGATTCGGTCGTGCGATGTGTTGCTGGTAGAGGGACGAACCCGGGTTGGCGGCATTATCAAGACCATTACCAGCAGCCCGTGGACGCATGTGGCTTTATATATAGGCCGGATGCGTGATATCGAGGATGCAGAATTACAGGGATTGGTGCAGCGTCATTATCGGGGTGATCCCAATGAACAGTTGGTGATTGAGGCGCTGCTGGGTGAAGGAACGGTGATCAAGCCGTTGAGCAAATATACGACGGATCACTTGCGCATCTGCCGCCCGCGCGGGCTGAATGCCCCGGATGCAAAGCGAGTGATTGCGGAGGCGATCGGGCATCTTGGTGTTGAGTATGACATTCGGCAATTGATCGATCTGGCACGCTTGATGATTCCATTTGCCGTTGTGCCACGGCGCTGGCGCTCAACACTTTTTGAGTACGCAGCAGGGAAACATACCAAGATTGTGTGCTCAACCATGATTGCCGAAGCGTTTAATGCGGTGCAATTTCCTATTCTGCCGGTGATACACCGCATGCCTGATGGACAACTGAGATTATTTAAGCGCAATACTCGGCTCTATGTGGCGCGCGATTTTGATTATTCTCCCTATTTCGAAATCATCAAATATCCGTTGCTCGGTGCAGACGATTTATCTTTTTACCGGCGCTTGCCCTGGGATCAGGATGGTGTAGTGTGTAACGGTGAGGGTGAGTGTTATTTGCCGGAGTCAAAATTGACGGGCATAGAGAATCAGATCAATGTGACTGGAAAATAGAGTTACGATTGATGTGAATAATGTGTAAGGAATCGATTGGGCTAACAAGCTAGGGAAGCAAAATATGATCACGATCTTTGCATGTCTTATCCTGATAATGGTCGTTTGGTGTGTGGCCTATCTCCGGTGTGCGGCATGGCAGTGGATAATCGCCGTCGCACTGGTGCTGGTTGGCATTACGAGCATTGATCAGGTTGCAGGTGGTATCAAGGTATTGCTGTGGTTGGTATTTATTGCGGCATTGCCTTTCGGATGGCCTGCTTTGCGGCGGCCGCTGTTTTCTTCCTGGTTGTTGCCGATGATGCGCAAGGCATTGCCGCCGACGTCGCAAACCGAGCGCGAGGCGCTGGAGGCGGGGACAGTATGGTGGGATGGTGATTTATTCAGCGGCAATCCCAATTGGAAAAAATTGCACGCAACGCCTGAGCCACGTCTGAGTCAGGAAGAGCTCGACTTTATCAACGGGCCGGTGGAAGAGCTATGCAAGATGCTCGATGACTGGCACATCACTGAAGAGCGGCGTGACTTGCCGCCGCATGTTTGGAAATTCATCCGCGAGCAAGGTTTCTTTGGGATGATCATTCCCAAGCGCTACGGCGGTAAGGAATTCTCAGCGCTCGCGCATTCAGGCGTGGTGATGAAAGTCGCCAGCCGTTCGGTATCGGCGGCGGTGACAGTGATGGTGCCGAATTCGCTCGGGCCGGCGGAATTGTTGTTGCATTATGGTACCGAGGAACAAAAAAACCACTATCTGCCACGGCTGGCACGCGGTGAAGAAGTGCCATGTTTTGCGCTAACGGGACCGGAAGCAGGCAGCGATGCGGCTTCGATTCCAGATCGCGGCATCGTTTGCAAAGGAATATTTGAGGGGCGTGAGGTGCTGGGTATTCGCGTGACCTGGGAAAAGCGTTACATCACGCTAGGCCCGGTGGCGACGGTATTGGGTTTGGCATTCCGGCTTTACGATCCTGATCGTTTGTTGGGTAAGGTGGAAGATATTGGCATTACCTGCGCGCTGATTCCTACCAACACGCCGGGCGTTAATATTGGAAATCGCCATGCGCCGTTGAATCAGGCATTCATGAATGGGCCGAATTGGGGCAAGGATGTCTTTATCCCGATGGAATGGGTGATCGGTGGTGCGGCGCGCGTCGGTCAGGGCTGGCGCATGTTGATGGAGTGTTTGGCGGCTGGGCGTTCGATTTCTCTGCCAGCGTTGTCTGCGGGCGCGGGCAAATTGGTGAGTCGGGCAACGGGTGGTTACGCGCGCATCCGCAAGCAATTTAAAACACCGATTGGCCGCTTCGAAGGCGTCGAGGAGCCGCTGGCGCGGATTGCGGCGTATACCTACATGATGGATGCGGCGCGGACCATGACGGCGGGTGCGGTGGATCAAGGTCAAAAGCCATCGGTGATCTCTGCCATCGTCAAATACACGATGACCGAACGAATGCGCAAGGTGGTGAACGATGGCATGGATGTGCAGGGGGGCAGTGCAATCTGCATGGGGCCACGCAATTTTATCGGTCGTATTTATCAATCGATTCCGATCAGTATTACGGTCGAGGGGGCGAATATATTGACTCGGACCATGATCATCTTTGGTCAGGGTGCGATTCGTTGCCATCCCTATGTGTTGCGTGAAATGCAGGCGGTGATGAATCCCGATCATGGGAGTGCTCTGCGGGAATTCGATCGTGCGATATGGGCTCACGTTGGTTTTGTGATGAGTAATGCCGCCCGGGCATTATGGATGGGTTTGACCGGTGCGCGATTTGTATCGGTGCCAGTCGACGGCCCTGAGCGCCGTTATTACCGGCAAGTGACACGCATGAGCGCCTGTTTTGCATTGGCTGCGGATGTGGCGATGCTGACGTTGGGTGGTTCGCTCAAGAGACGTGAGAAATTATCAGGCCGTCTGGCGGACGTGTTAAGTCAGTTGTATCTGGTCTCGGCGACATTGAAGTTTTATCACGATAACCAGCGGCCCGCAGAAGATTTGTCATTGTTGCGTTGGGCCTGTGATGACGCGTTGTATCAGGCGGAAGAACATCTGATCGGCTTGGCGAGCAATTTGCCACTGCGGTCGGTGGGCTGGTTATTGAAGAAAATTATGATGCCGTTTGGGCGCAGTTGTCGGCTGCCGAGTGATGGGCTGGGCCATACAGTTGCAGGTCTGATTTTGTCGCCGTCGCCCGTTCGTGACCGGCTGACCGCAGGTATTTTTGTCCCCGGTAGCGAACAGGATGCATTGGGTCGCATCGAGTCGGCGCTGGACAAGGTGGTGGCGGCCGAGGTCGTGGAACGCAAATTGCGCGAGGCGGTGCAAAGCAAGCGTCTGCCCAAAATCGGCGATGGTGAAACGCTGGCGCGCGGTCTGGAGGCGGGGATCATCAATCGGCAGGAAGCCGATACTCTCAGGGCGGCAATTGCAGCGCGTCGCGATGTGATTACGGTCGATGATTTCCGTCCGGATTATTGGAGTTCGAAGCAGAGCAGGGAGTCTTGATATGGCGCATTCACGCAGCGGAATGAATCGGACAGTGTATGTGGTCGATGGCGCGCGCACGCCTTTTCTCAGGGCGGCGGGTAAGCCGGGATCGTTTGCGGCGGGCGATCTGGCGGTGGCCGCGGGCCGTGCCTTGTTGGTGCGCCAATCATTTTCAGTGGAAGCGTTGGACGAAGTGATTCTGGGCTGCGTGATGCCCGGGCCGGATGAGGCGAATATCGCGCGCGTCATGGCCTTGCGCTTGGGGTGCGACAAGCGCATACCCGCGTGGACGGTGCAACGTAATTGCGCCTCCGGCATGCAGGCGCTGGATTGTGCCTACACCAATATTGCCTGTGGTCGTTCCGATCTGGTGCTGGCGGGTGGCGTTGAATCCATGAGTCATGCGCCGATCCTGTTGAGTCTGGAGATGGTGCATTGGCTGTCGGCCTGGAATGGCGCCAAGAGTTTTGGGCAAAAACTGCAAACCTTGAAAAAATTGAAGCCAAAATATCTCAAGCCAGTGATCGGTTTGTTGCGTGGGCTGACGGATCCGATCGTTGGCTTGTCGATGGGGCAGACCGCAGAGATTCTCGCTCATCGCTTTAATATCAGCCGCAAGCGCATGGATGAGTTCGCCTGTCAAAGTCAGAAGCGTCTGGCGCGGGCACAAGATGAAAATCTGCTCATTGATGAGATTGAAGCCATTTACGATAGCAAAGGGAAGTGTTATCAGCATGATGATGGTTTGCGCCGCGATTCGGATGTGGCCAAACTGGGGGCATTAAAGCCCGTGTTCGATCGGCACTTTGGTCGCGTCACGGCGGGAAATTCGGCGCAGGTCACCGATGGTGCGGCGATGTTGATTCTGGCCAGCGAAGATGCAGTGCGCCAACATCAATTGCCGGTGATGGGGAGGATTGTCGATAGCGAGTGGGCCGGATTAGAACCCAGTCAAATGGGATTGGGGCCAGTGCATGCGATGACGCCGATCATGCAACGTCATGGCTGGCAAATCAGCGATATCGATTATTGGGAAATCAATGAAGCCTTTGCGGCGCAGGTGTTGGCGTGTGTCGAGGCCTGGAAAGATGCTGATTATTGCCGCAATGAATTAGGGCTCAGTGGGCCGCTGGGTGAAGTCAGTAATGAGCGGCTGAATGTCGATGGCGGTGGCGTCAGTATCGGTCATCCGGTCGGTGCCAGCGGTGCACGTATTGTGCTGCACTTGTTGCATGTGTTGAAACGAACGAATACAAAACGCGGGATGGCGAGTCTTTGTATTGGCGGCGGCCAGGGTGGCGCGATGGTGGTTGAAAGGGATGCGGGGTGATAGCCATGACTGAGCAAACGTACAAAAACTGGCGTCTGGAACGTGACGATCACGACACGATATGGCTGTATGCCGATAAAGCGAATGCCACGACCAACGTGCTCTCAGCTGACGTATTGATGGAATTGGATGCAATTATTAGCGCCATCGAACAAGAGCGTCCACAAGGACTGGTGATTTTGTCGGCAAAAGCCAGTGGCTTTATCGCGGGTGCAGACATTAATGAATTCACGACCCTGAATGGGCAGCAGGATGCCGAAGCCTTGATTGGGCGCGGTCAGGCGGTGCTGGATCGCCTGGAAGCATTGGATATGCCTACCGTGGCACTGATTCATGGATTTTGTCTGGGCGGTGGTATGGAGTTGGCATTGGCGTGCCGTTATCGTGTTGCCGATGATGATCCGGGCACCAAGCTTGGATTGCCGGAAGTCAATCTCGGGATTCATCCAGGATTTGGCGGCACGGTGCGTCTGCCGCCATTAGTCGGTGCGCCGGCGGCGATGGATATGATGCTCAGCGGCCGCAGCGTAAATGCCAAGGCGGCGCAGCGGATGGGGTTGGTGGATTATGCCGTGCCGCAACGCCGGTTGCGGGATGCGGCGAAACATTTGGTGCTGAAATCGCCGCAACAGAAAAAAGCCACCGGTTGGAAGGCGCTGACCAATCATGATTTGGTGCGGCCATTGCTGGCGCGCTATTTGCGCAAGCAGGTGGCGCAACGCGCACGCAAGGATCATTATCCCGCGCCCTATGCCGTGATCGATCTCTGGGCGCAGTACATGGGCAATCCACGGCGCATGATGAAGGAAGAAGCGGCATCGGTGGCGCGGCTGGTAATGGGCGATACGGCGCAGAATCTGATCCGTGTCTTTTTCTTGCAAGAGCGACTGAAATCGCTCGGTAGAAAGAGCGATATCGCACCGAAGCATGTGCATGTCATTGGCGGCGGCGTGATGGGCGGTGATATCGCGGCGTGGTGTGCAATGCGTGGCTTCAAAGTCACGATTCAGGATCGCAATCCGGAAACGATAGGCCGTGTCGTCAAGCGTGCATATGATCTGTATAAAAAGCGATTGAAGCAACCGCGTGCGATACAGGCAGCACTGGATCGTCTTATCCCTGACATTAAGGGTGTTGGTATTCCTAAGGCCGATGTGGTGATTGAGGCGATTTTTGAAAACGTCGAGGCGAAGCAGTCGTTATATCGCATGGTCGAGCCGCAACTCAAGTCCGGCGCACTGCTGGCGACCAATACCTCGAGTATCCCGCTGGAAGTTTTGAGTCTGGTGCTGGCCAGGCCGGAGCGTCTGGTCGGCCTGCATTTCTTTAACCCGGTGGCCAAGATGCAGCTGGTGGAGATCGTGAAGAGTGAGCACACCGATCCACAGGTAGTGCGGCAGGCAACAGCGTTCTGCCGCCATATCGATCGTCTGCCATTGCCGGTGAAGAGTGCGCCCGGCTTTTTGGTGAATCGGGTGCTGATGCCGTATTTGCTTGAGGCCGTGACGCTGGTGGAGGAAGGGATTTCGGCGCCGCTGATCGATCAGGCCGCCCTGGATTTTGGTATGCCGATGGGGCCGATCGAACTCGCCGATACCGTGGGGCTGGATATTTGCCTCTCTGTGGCAAAAATTCTCGGTGAACAGTTGCAATTGCCAGTGCCGGGCCGTTTGCAGCAGATGGTCGATGTCGGTCGTCTTGGCCGTAAGAGCGGTGAAGGTTTTTACCGCTATATCAATGGCAAAAAACAGGCGCAAGCCGTGGATAAAGGCGCGCATCTACCGGCCGATGTGACTGATCGGATGATGATGCGCTTTATCAATGAGGCAATGGCTTGTCTGCGCGAAGGCATCGTCGAAGATAAGGATCTGCTCGATGCCGGGGTTATTTTTGGCACCGGCTTCGCGCCATTCCGGGGTGGACCTATGAATTATGTCGAGCACAAGGGCGTAGGCGAATTGAAGGGATGCTTGCGCGGACTCGAGCAACGTCATGGGCGGCGGTTTCGTCCCGATCCTGGCTGGGGTTAGGTATGTCAATTGTTAAGATCGAAGAAAAGTGGGCTCTAGTGAGCCTTCTTTTTTGTTATATACTCATTTTACTGTGTGATAAGGTATAGCGATGCAAGGCAAAGCCGACATCATTGAGCCGGAAGAGGCATGCACATTGCCAGGATTATTTCTGGCGCGGGTGCAGCGTTCCCGGCACATGGTCGCTTATCGTTATTATTCCACTATCGACAAGCGTTGGCAGGATAGTACCTGGGCGCAGATGATTGATCTGGCCGGCCGCTGGCAAACGGCAATGCGTCGCTTGCGACTGCCGCCGGGCTCGCGTGTGGCAGTGATGCTGCGTAATTGCCGCGAGTGGGTCGTGTTTGAGCAGGCGGCATTAGCGTTGGGATTGGTGGTGGTGCCGCTCTATGTCAACGATCGGCCTGAGAGCGTGGCCTACATACTGAATGATGCCGACGTTAAGTTACTCCTCATCGAAAATAATGCGCAGTGGCAAACCATGCGCGCACATTGCAAGGCGCGTGAGGGCATGTATGTCTGGAGCCTGGAGCGTGTCGCCGATCCGGCAGTGATTAATATGAGCGAGATAGTGAGGGCGGCGTCTGAGCGTTTCAAAATCACGGTTGAAGATCCTCATGCCCTGGCGACTATTATTTATACCTCTGGCACGACAGGAAAGCCAAAGGGCGTGATGTTGTCGCATCATAATATTCTATGGAATGCGAAAGCATCGTTAGCAGTGGTTACGGCCTTCCCTGAGGATGTGTTTCTCTCATTCCTGCCGTTATCGCATACCTTTGAGCGTACCATTGGCTACTATTTGCCAATGATGGCGGGATCGGTAGTGGCCTATGCGCGCTCGATTCCACAATTGGCTGAAGATTTGCTCACTATTAAGCCAACAATTCTGATCTCCGTGCCGCGCATTTACGAGCGTAGCTATAACCGCATTCGCGAACAATTAACAAGCCCGGTCAAGCGTAATTTATTTGAATTGGCAGTCGATACAGGTTGGAAACGGTTCTGTTACAAACAAGGCGTTGGTAGTTGGAATTTGCAGTTGCTGCTTTGGCCATTGCTCAAGGCTATCGTTGGCCGCAAGGTGATGGCGAAGTTGGGTGGTCATTTGCGGGTTGCAGTTTGTGGCGGCGCGCCCATGCCTTTCAATGTAGGCAAGACATTTATTGGGCTTGGGTTGGATCTGCTACAGGGTTATGGCATGACTGAGCTGAGTCCTGTGGTGGCGGCAAACCGGGTCAATGATAATGATCCTGTCAGTATTGGCCCGCCGCTGCCGGATGTTGAAGTCAAGATTGGCGCCGATGATGAGCTTCTGGTAAGAAGTCCAGGTGTGATGAAGGGCTATTGGAATGCGCCTGAAGCGACCGCAGAGGTCATTGAAAAGGATGGCTGGCTACATACCGGTGATAAGGCCCGTATTGATGATCGGAATCACATCGTTATTACCGGTCGTCTAAAAGACATTATCGTGTTGGCCAATGGTGAAAAAGTCTCGCCAGCGGATATGGAGGCAGCTGTTGTCGAAGATTCGCTTTTTGAGCAGGTGTTGGTGTTGGGGGATGATCGACCGTATCTGAGCGCATTGCTGGTGCTGAATGCGGATGAGATGGTGAGGGCCGAACTAAGCTACCCGCTTTCCACTGCCGATATCGATGCCAAGATCATGCCACGAATAATGCAACGTCTGGCCGCATTCCCCGGCTATGCGCAAATTCGTCGTATTGCGGTGCTCTCCGAGCCGTGGACTGTGGAGAATGAGTTATTGACGCCAACGCTCAAGGCGCGTCGCAGCCAAATCATTGGCCGCTATCAGGCCGAGATTGATAAACTGTACGAAGGTCATCGTTAATGACGGACCCCGGCCAAAAGTCACCGTCGATACGCGTGGTTGCCATGCCCAAGGACGCCAATGCCACGGGCGATATTTTTGGCGGCTGGATTATGTCCCAGGTCGATATTGCAGCCAGTGTGGTGGCCTATCGGTGCGCGGGGGGGCGCGTGGTGACGGTAGCCGTGAATTCCTTTGAGTTTCATCATCCGGTGTTTGTGGGCGATCTTGTTTCCTGTTATGCCGAGGTAGTGCGCATCGGCAATACTTCGTTGACAATAGAAGTAGAAGTATTTGCCGAACGTAATCGTATTGAAGCTCCCATCAAAGTGACACAGGCCACATTGACCTTCGTGGCGGTCGATGAAAATCGCCAGCCCCGTCCGGTCCGTCCAAGCTAAAAAAGCTCGTTAAGATGAAAGGCAAGCCAGACGCATTCGCCAAAGCGAAAAAGAAGAAAGCGCTGGCGGCACTATCTGAAAATCGTTTAGAGGAAGCGGTAGCTCTCTATCGACAAATTACCGCTTATTCACCGCGCGACGCCGAAGGCTGGTTCATGCTGGGCGTTGTTGAAGGGCGTTTGGGTGCGGTAGTGGAGGCCGAGAAATCTCTGCATCACGCAGTTGAAATTGACGGCAATATGTTTGATGCCTGGTTGGCGCTAGGCCAAGTGCTAGAGCATCAGCAAAAAAACGAAGCTGCTTTAGATGCCTATCGTCAAGCATGTGTCTTGCAGCCAAAAAAAGTCGAGGCTCTGGAGTCTGCTGGCCGTGTAGCGCACGCCCTCAAGCTAATTCGCGAGGCCGCCACGTTTTATAATGATGCATTGCTGGCGGGTAGCCGTAATATCGAGTTGGCAAGGTATCTGGGCGATTTTATGCGCTCGCTAGGCGTCCCGGCAGAGGCGGCCAAGGCTTATGCTTTTTACCTGCAGCATAATCCGGGTGATCACGATGTTCGGCTTAAGCTTGGGTTTGCGTGTATCGACAGTGCCATGCCAGACAAGGCGCTCGAACATTTTTCGTATGTCATGGAGCATGAGCCAGACAATGTCGATGCCGCGGTTGGCAAGTCAGAGGCATTACTGCATTTGCGGCGTGAAAAAGATGCCTTTGAGTCCATAGAGCCAATATTTAAAAATACAAAATGGCATATTGGGGTTGCGGTTGCATATGCAAGAACCGGGAAGGGCGATGACCGTATTGCTGAGGCAATAGAACGGCTAGAGGCGCTTGCCGCAGATGCGGGGCGTGTGTTCTATGAGCGAGCAACAATACTCTTTGAATTGGGACACCTTTATGACTCGCGTGATAACTATGATCGAGCATTTGACTGCTTCCGGTTGGCGAATGAACTCATGGCGCCACATGTTAAGGTAGAGCCTGTAGAAAAAATCACGAACAATATCATTCAACGTTACAATCATGTCGCCATGCGGCAAGCGAAGCGATCGCATAGTAATAGCGAGCGGCCCGTTTTTGTTGTAGGTATGCCGAGATCGGGCACGACGCTGGTTGAGCAAATTCTCGCGGGGCACCCTGATGTCGTGGGTGGCGGGGAACTGTATGACATCGATAATATAAAATCCAATATCCGATGCCGGCTTTATGGCGGCGCCTCGATTGTTTCCAGCCCGCTGGACTTGGGTGTTGATGTTTTGGATTTTGCAGCGAGCGAATATTTGAGTCGCCTCCAGAGTATTAGCCAAGATGCTATTCGAGTGATTGATAAGATGCCCGAAAATTTTTTGTATCTGGGCGCGATATCGTTAATATTTCCTAAGGCTAGAGTTATTCATTGTCAGAGGAATCCGGTCGATACCTGCCTGTCCAATTTCTTTCAACGTTTTAATTATGGTCATGCCTATAGCTATGACTTGACCGCACTTGCCGATTATTATCGGCAATATCAACGGCTGATGCGGCATTGGCGCGAAGTAGTCAATATAAAAATATTAGACGTTGAATATGAGTCGCTGGTGGATGATCCCGAAGGCGTAAGCCGAAAGATGGTCGAATTTATCGGTTTACCCTGGGATGATGCCTGCTTGAACTTTTATGAATCCAAGCGCGCCATTGCTACCGCCAGCTATGGCCAAGCCTCCCGGCCTGTCTACGATCGTTCTAAAGAGCGGTGGCGGCATTATGAAGCCTATATTGGCCCTTTACGTCAATTATTGGCAGAGAAATAGGGCATATTGTTGTATGATTTCTTGTGCATGTGGTCTGTAAACTAATCGTTGCGTAGCAGCGCAAGGTCTTTTTAATAGGGAATGGATATGCGTTTTAACTTAATAAATATCGAGATTACCCCAAAATGGAATGCGTTCTGGCGTATCAGCTTGGCGGGCACTCTTGCAGCGTTGCTAGCGGCCTGTGGGTCAGGTAATCCCGATGCCAATGTTGCGCAGAAAGTCGTTGAGGAGTTTTATCAGGCGCAACTCAGCAAAGATGATAACAAGGTATTGGGGTTATATTCTTCCAAGCGCGCGTTGGACGAGCGAAAATCCTATGTCGAGCAGCAGCATAAAACGCTTGGCCAGCTCAAGAGCTATCACATCAAGCGAAATGAAGTTAATACTGTTTTGCGCGGGCGTTACTATATTTTTGATATTCAGGCCGAATATGATCAGGCCGGTGTGGTGCAAGAAACGCTCACGATCTTCAATGAGGTGGGATCAGAGGAAACTTCGATCGTCGGGCATAATATCAGCAGTGAAAGAGTGGCATTGAATTTTTAGGATGGCAAAGCGTTTGTCACGATTCCTTTTGCGTCCTCTCGTTGTGCTTTCTATGCTTATCTGCGGATAACAATATCTTGGGGAATGACAAATGCATCCATCGGCAATGGTGAATGGAAAATTGTTCTTTGACACATATGGCAATTGTGCCGACAGTTATGACGTTGTCGAGATTGGCTCGCAGAATGTGAATGGTTCATTGCGCGATGTCTGCCCTAAAAATGTAAAATATATCGGGGTTGATTTTGTTGTGGGCAATGGAGTCGATGTGGTTCTCACTGACCCTTATAGCCTTCCTTTTTATGCTGACTCGGTTGATGTTGTCGTCAGTTCATCGTGCTTCGAACATTCGGAAATGTTCTGGCTGTTGTTTAACGAGATCTTGCGCATCCTCAAGCCCAATGGCCTCTTTTATCTGAATGTCCCGTCAAATGGCCATTACCATCGATACCCGGTCGATTGCTGGCGGTTTTATCCCGACAGTGGCAATGCGTTGGTGACGTGGGGGAAACGTTCCGGGTTCAATCCCGCGCTTCTGGAAGCGTACACGTCAATGCAAAATCAGGACGTCTGGAACGATTATGTGGCGGTGTTTATCAAAGACGCCGGGCATGTTCATGAATTTCAGGACAGGATGTTGAGCAAGGTGGGCGGCTTTTATAACGGCCGTTTGTTTGGTCGTGAGGAGTTGATCAACCCTCAAGGGGCGACGCAGGAGACCATGAAGTTGTTCGCCATATCGGGGATACTGAATGGGTCCATTACCGTCAAATAGGTATTTATGGGACCATTCTTGTTATTCCAGCGCCTGGTGCAATATATCTCTGATATCACGTTTTGATATCGCCTGAAAGCCGGCTTCTTCAAGACGGGCGCGATCGCTTTCGTTTTCGAGCAGTGAGTAGCAGTCATCCACCAGGGTCTGCGGCGTGAAAAATTTGATGCCATTCTTGATGTCATTCTCAATGTAGGTATCAGGGTCAAGGTCCGACAGAACGGCCTTTCGATTGGCGAGCAGGTAGGAAACGCGCACGATTTCAAAAATCTTTGAATGTTGGTAGAGGTTGATGTTCAAGACGATTTTCGAACGGGATATCAGGCCGTCTCTGGCTGGGCCGTAGAGACCGCAGACGAATAACGCGATTAGCCCGGATTGCGCGAGGGCATGAAAGGCGCCAAGTCGTTTCTGGCCGGTCAGACCGTAAATCAGTACATCGATGTCCTGGGTTTTATGTTTTGGGATTCTGCTGAGAATTGGCGCATAACCTACGGGAACGACGCGGACACGCTGGCCGCCAAGGGCGCGCCAGGTGTCTGTGTTAGAGGCGCTGTAGTCCCAGATATTGAAATGCGAGGCGCAATATTTGACCTCGGGTTTAATTTCGTTCGGGCTCAAGCCGCGCATTTGCTCGAAGTTGTAAATGATGGTGTGTTCCGGCAGAGTCTTGAGTACGTCGATGGAAGTTACCTGAGCGCCAAATACGATGTTGGTGACATCGCTGGCGAAATTGTTCACGGCGTAAGTGACCTCGTGTCCCAATTGCTCCAGTCCCCAGGAAATGGTCTCGATGATTTCCTTGTAACCGTAAAGACCGTGTGCTCGCGGGTGAGGAATCATGTGTGCGATGTGAAATCTGGCCATGTGTGACAGGTCCGGTCAGCGAATGTGATTACAGTGAAGAATAGCCCGATTCCCGGAATGGGTGCAATCAATGGGTTTCCTGCCAGCAATTCCGGACCGTTTGTATGATGGTCGGCAGGTTGACGTCAACAATATTCAGTAGGGTAGTTTTGTCAGAGCGAATTTGTTCGTATTTCATGCCAACATACTCATTTATTATCGCTGCATAATGGCCGGCTAGAACCTGTGAGTCTGGGTTGAGGTTGGTGACGATGCACAAGCCGGTAGGCGGGGCAGGAAAGGTGAAGATGGCAAGGTCGGGCCGATATTTCTTCAGGCAAGGAACGATTTTCCAGGTGTCCCCGCTCCAGAACTGGGTCTTCCGTTCCCGTTCGGAGGTGATCTCGTTCAATGGTATGCAGTCATGAATCAGTATCACCGAATTTCTTGTGGCTAGGTTCTCCACGTTTATGAAATCACGGAGTACAGCCTCGAAGACATGCAGGCCATCGATAAAGGCCATTGCGATCTTGTTGTGATCAAAAATCTGCAGGACATCATCACGGGCAAAAAAATCGTCACTGGTTTGGGTAAATATTCGTGTCAGTGCGGCGAAGGGGTGGATGATTTGCGGAGCGGGATCAATGCCAATGCATTGCGATGGAGGTTTGGCCAATGACATGGAGCGGCCAGTTTCCACCCCGATTTCAAGATATACCGCTGGTTTTAGCCAGCGATGGAAGATATCCAGGCATTCAAGATAGTGTGGTCCGGGAAGTAATATGCTGGATAATAGGAGGTTGGCCGCGTTATTGTCGGGATTGATGACAATTACTCGCTCGATAATGGCGATGGCTTCCGTCGGGTTGCCGAGATTCAATTTGCAAAGGGCGTAATTCAGACAGAGGTTTTGGTTGCGGGGATCCAGGCTTGACGCACGGCCAAGCAGCGATTCCGCCTCGAAATATTGTTTTCGCTGCATATGCAGCAAACCGAGTTGCTCCAGACTCGGGATGTGATCTGGAGTTTGGGAGAGAATAGAGCGATAGATATCAACAGCTTCATTCAGCCGGCCATCGCTCTGATGATTCATGGCTTGTGAAAAGGCGATGGTGTGATCCTGTTTCATACGGGCAGCGGCATCCGTGTCGGGGGACTCAAGGATAAAACAGCATATGTGTTCTGGAAAGGGGTTGATCTATGCGTGGACTGGTGTGCCATGACCGTTCATATTATGCTGGCGCCATCGGTTGATGATTCATTGGCATAATAATCAGGGTTTGATTTGAGGAGAAGGTATATGAATATGCCCTCGGTAGCGCAGCTGAATGCACGTTATGGGATTGCAGAACAAGTGATTTTTAAGGAGGGGGCGGGTGGTCTGGTCGTGGCGGAGGTGACCAACGCCAAATCGTCAGCGACGATTGCGCTGCAGGGTGCTCATTTACTGACCTGGGTATTGCACGGCCAGCCGCCGGTGATTTGGCTGTCAAAGGCCGCGAAGTTTGCGCCGGGGAAGTCGGTGCGTGGCGGGGTGCCTATCTGCTGGCCCTGGTTTGGGGCGCATCCGCGTGAGAGCAGTTATCCGGCGCATGGTTATGCCCGCACGGTGCCGTGGGAGGTGATTGAAACCAAGGCGCTTTCGGAGAGCAGCACACGTTTGATTTTCCGGCTGATGACCAGTGATGCAACGCGTGCCTTGTGGCCACATGAAACGCCGGTTGAGTGTCATATTACGATCGGCGCGGCATTGGAAATGGTGCTGCTGACGCGTAATGAAGACAAGATGCCAGTAGTGATTGGCGAGGCATTACATACCTATTTTGAAGTGGGTGATGTACGCAAAGTAAAGGTGCAGGGGCTCGATGACTGCCCGTATCTGGATAAGGTCGAAAATTTTCAGCGCAAGCAACAAAGTGGGGCGGTCACCATCGGTTCTGAAGTGGATCGCATTTATCTGGATTCAACGGCGGATTGCTTGATCGAAGATCAGGAATATCGGCGCGTGATCCGGATTGCAAAACGTGGCAGTCATTCGACGGTGGTCTGGAATCCGTGGCTCGAAAAAGCGAATCAAATGGGTGATCTTGGTGCAAGCGGATATCTGAATATGCTCTGTGTCGAAAGTACCAATGCCGCAGATGATGTGATTACCCTGGCGCCGGGAGCGGAGCATCGGTTATACGTGAAATATAGCGTGGAGCCGTTAGCCTAGTAGTCGCTTGTTAGAGTAGCAGTAGCCCATCCGCGTGATAGGCTTCTTTCAATAACGGCCGTGTGTCTTGTTGATGTAATTGGCGAGCTGCTGGCTTTCCTGGTTCATGCGCATCAAATTGGCGTGGGTGATGCGGAACAGTGCGCGCATGACTTTGTAGACCACGCGTGGCTGTGAATCCAGCAATGTTTCAAATGTGGCCGGGTCCAGGGTGTAAACCGTCGCATTGCCAATCGCGCGCAGGGTTGCTTTGCGCGGGGTGCGGTCGACGAAGGCGCGAGTGCCGGCGCATTCGCCTTTGCTCATGGTATAGACCGCAACTTCCTCGCCATCGATGATGCTAAAGACACCTAATTTGCCTTCGGCAAGCAAGAATAAAGTATTGGCGGCACCGCCTTCGGCGATCAGCAGTTCGCCGTCCTTGATCTGGCGCACGCCCATGATCTTGGCCAGTTCGACGGCCTCGTTTTTATCGAGTTCGTCTCCCAGGGTGGAAGAGCGGACTTCCTGAGGATTAGCAGTTTTCGTCATGGGCGACCTCCATAGCTATTGATCCGGCACGTAAATAGTAGCGCATTGACACTCCTTCCCCCTTGCAGGGGGAAGGTTGGGATGGGGGTGACGTGCTTGAAAATGTCCAACCTTCTACCCCCTCCCTTGCCCTCCCCCTTGCAAGGGGGAGGGGATTGAATTTGAATGTATTTAGATACCGGGTTAATAAGTTATCGATACTATTTATCTTACACTTTATTGCTTTAGTAAAGGGGGGGGTGGTATTCAGTGTAAATTCCCTGATTAGGATATCCTTATGTCGCAGATAAATATCATGGCCTTACGTCACTCGGCGTTTTATAGTCCGCTACTGCTGACCATTGCCGGCGGATTTCTCGCCGCCGAAGGACTGGAACCGAGATACACCGTCGCGACCCCCTCGCGTACGGTGCCGGCGAGCTTGATGGACGGGAGTTGCGATTTAGCGCAATCGGCGGTGGCGACCAGCTTTGCCGATCTTGAGCGCGGCGTGCTGCTTGAGATCGTACACTTCGCCCAGATCAATGAACGAGACGGCTTTTTTATTGCGGGGCGTCAGCCGAATACGAAGTTCACCTGGGATAAGTTGCGAGGCAAACGGGTATTGGTGGATCATTTTTTCCAGCCATTGGCGATGTTCAAGTATGCGCTGCAGCAGCGGGGTGTTGAATTCTCCAGCATCGAGGCCATTGATGCCGGTGATGTAACAGCGATTGAACGCGCCTTCCGCGACGGCAAGGCCGACTATGTCCACATGCAGGGGCCGGTGCCGCAGCAGTTGCAACATGAAGGTATCGGCCATGTAGTCGCTGCGGTCGGTGATGTCGTGGGGCCGGTGGCGTTCAGTAGTCTCTGCGCCAGACGCGATTGGTTGCAGACCGACAAGGCCCATGCCTTCATGCGTGCTTATCGTCGTGCACAGGCCTATGTGATTAGCGCGCCAGCGGTAGAAATCGCCGCGTGCGAGGCCGAAGCCGGATTTTTCCCGGACATCGATCACGCGGTGTTAACAGCGACCATTGCTGCTTATCAGCAATTGGGCTGTTGGATGGCCGATCCGGTAATCAATAGGGCAGCGTATGAGCGATTGCTGGATGTATTTCAGTTCAGCGGTGCGATCAGCCGCCGTTTTGACTATGACGCCGCAATCGTGTCGCCACCAGACTAACGTGGTGCATCAAGCAACTCAATCCAGTGTTTGACGGGCACGGTGGATTTGCTGGCCAGGTGCATCTGGCAGCCGATATTGGCGGTGGCGATACAGTCAGGTTTGCCTGCGTCCAGCGACTGAAGTTTGTTGTCGAGCAGTCGTTGTGATAGCTGAGGTTGCAAAATCGAATAGGTTCCGGCGGAACCACAACAGAGATGGCTATCGGCCGCCGGCGTTAGTTCATAACCCGCTATGCTCAGTATCTTTTCAACGATGCCATTGATCTTTTGTCCATGTTGCAGGGTGCAGGGCGCATGGTAGGCGATCCTGGTTGCGTCCAGGTTCTTTTGCAGCCGTGATAAATCTTCCACGGCGAGTACTTCGCTGATGTCTTTGGTCAGGCTGGAGATTCGCGCCGCCTTGGCGGCGTAGTTTACATCGTATTTGAGTATTTCGCCGTAATCCTTGACCAGGGTGCCGCAACCGCTGGCGGTCATCACCAGTGCTTCAACGCCTGTCTCGACATGTGGCCACCAGGCATCGATGTTGCGGCGCATGAAGCCGCTCGCCTCTTCGGGTGCCGACAAATGCTGGCTGAGCGCACCGCAGCAGCCCGCCCCGGCGGCGCGAATCAACTGAATGCCAAGCCGGTCGAGCACGCGCGCGGCCGCGGCATTGGTGTTGGGCGCGGTGATGGGTTGCACACAACCGTCGAGCACCAGCATCTTGCGGGCATGCGTCGTCATCGGCCATGCGGTGGCAGTCGGCATTGCCGGAATTTTCTGGCGCAGGCGCTGCGGCAGCAGTGGGGAAAAGGTTTGACCCAGTTTTACCAATGTCCCAAAGCGTTGGCGGAAAGGTATCAATGTGCGCAAGGTGCGGCGCAGGACTCGCTCCGCCAGTGGCCGCGGTACTTGCTGTTCGACAACGTGACGGCCAATGTCGATCAGACGTCCGTAACGCACCCCCGATGGGCAGGTCGTTTCACAGGAGCGACAGGTCAGGCAGCGATCAAGATGAGTTTGCGTCTTGGCGCTAATTTCCTTGCCCTCCAGCACTTGCTTGATCAAATAAATACGGCCTCTTGGCCCATCGAGTTCATCGCCGAGCAATTGGTAAGTCGGGCATGTCGCAGTACAAAATCCGCAATGCACGCATGCACGTAAGATTGATTCCGCTTCCTGTCCTTCGGCGGTGGCTTTGAATTGTTCGGTCAGTGACGTTTGCATGATGTGTTACAGCCCTGGGTACATGCGGCCGGGATTGAACAGCCCGAGCGGATCGAAGGCCTGCTTCAACTTGTGGTGCAAACGAAGCAGGCCGGGCGCCAGCGGCTGAAATATCTCGGAACGACGATTGCCGTTGCGAAATAGTGTCGCGTGGCCGCCGACGTTGGTGGCGTATTGGCGCACATTTTCCGGATCGGCGTCACTGATCAGCCAGCGTTGCGCTCCGCCCCATTCCAGCAACCAGTGGCCCGGAAGTGCCAATGGTGGTGAAGAAGATGGCACAGACACGCGCCACAGTCGCGCACTGCCAGCGAAGAACGGTAGTGTTTGTTCACGGAGATCGCGCCAAAACGTTGCGCTGTCGGCCAGCGTTTCTCCGCCGAGCTTGTCGATGCTGGGATTGACGGCGCTATGAGTCCCTGAAAGACGCACATAAAGCCGTCCCTCATTAAAACAAGTGGCAGACAACGGCAGCGGCCTTCCGGCATAGGTGTTCATCAATACGATGGCTTCGGTGGCGGTGCATTCTTGTATCAGTGTGATCTCGGCTTCGGGGCGTGGCAGTACTTTCAAGCTGATGTCGAGCAGCACGCCAAGTGTGCCGAATGCGCCTGCCATCAGACGAGCCGCATCGTAGCCGGCGACATTTTTCATCACTTCGCCGCCGAAATGCAGTATCTCGCCTTTGCCATTAATCATGCGGCAGCCGAGTACAAAGTCGCGGGCGGCGCCGGCATACGGGCGGCGCGGGCCGGAGAGGCCGCAGGCGATGGTGCCGCCAAGCGTCGCGCTATCGCCAAATCGCGGTGGCTCGAAAGGCAGCATTTGCCGCTGTTCGGTCAGCGCGTCATTAATTTCATGCAAGGGTGTGCCGGCACGCGCGGTGATCACCAGTTCGGTGGGTTCATGGCTGACGATGCCGCGATGGCCGCTGACCGGCAGTGCCTGGCCGTCAACGTGGCGGCCGAGGAATTGTTTGCTGCCACCTCCGATAATATGCAGCGGAGTTCTGTCGCCAATAGCGGCGGCGACGTGTTGTTGCAGTCTGTCAGCGATGTCTGTCATGCCGCGCTAAAACCGGTCCAGTTCCGGAAACGCCAGTTGGCCACGGTGCACATGCATGGCGCCAAATTCGGCGCAGCGGTGCAATGTCGGTATCGCCTTGCCCGGGTTGAGCAATGCCTTGCCGTCAAAGGCGTGCTTGATGGCGTGAAACTGCGTCAGTTCGGCGCTGTTGAATTGCACGCACATCTGATCGATTTTTTCCATGCCGACACCGTGCTCGCCGGTGATCGTGCCGCCAACCTCGACACAGGCTTCCAGAATCTTGCCACCGAAAACCTCAGCGCGCTCAAACTCGCCGGGATTATTGGCATCATAAAGAATCAGTGGATGAAGATTGCCGTCGCCTGCATGAAAGACATTCGCCACCGGAAGGCCGTAGTGATCAGAAAGTTCGCGGATGCGGCGCAGCACTTCAGGCAGCCGCTGGCGCGGGATGGTGCCATCCATGCAGTAATAATCCGGAGAAATGCGGCCGACGGCGGGGAAAGCCGCCTTGCGGCCTTTCCAGAATATGGTCCGTTCGGCCTCGTCCCTGGCGGTGCGCACTTCACTGGCGCCGCATTCGTTCATGAGCTCACGCACCCGCATGACCTGTTCGGAGACTTCCTCGTTGGTACCGTCCAGTTCGCACAACAAAATGGCTTCGGCGCCGCGCGGATAACCGGCATGAACGAAATCCTCGGCGGCATTGATTGCGAGCTTGTCCATCATTTCCAGACCGGCAGGGATAATGCCCGCGGCGATGACGGCGCCGACAGCGGTGCCCGCCTTTTCGATGTCGTCAAAGGCGGCGAGCACGACTTGCGCCCGTTCCGGTTGCGGAAGCAATCGAACGGTTACTTCGACAATCACGCCCAGCATGCCTTCGGAACCAGTAATCAAGGCCAGCAGGTCGTAGCCGGGGGCATCGAGCGCCTCGCTGCCGATGGTTAGCAGTTCGCCTTCAATGGTGACGAGGTTAACCTGCAAGATGTTGTGAACGGTTAATCCATACTTCAGACAATGAACACCGCCCGAATTTTCGGCGACATTGCCGCCGATGGTGCAGGCAATCTGTGATGAAGGATCAGGCGCATAGTACAAACCATGCGCTGCCGCCGCTTGCGAAATGGTCAGGTTGCGCACGCCGGGCTGTACCCGTGCCGTGCGTGCCAGCGGATCAAGATTAAGAATCGATTTCAGTTTCGCCAGACTGAGCAGAACACCCTCGCTGTGGGGTAACGCGCCGCCGGAAAGCCCGGTGCCGGCGCCGCGCGCGACGACCGGCACATCATTTTCATAACACAACTGCACTATCTTTTGAACTTGCTCTACGGTGTCTGGCAAGACGACAATCAATGGCAAACGGCGATAGGCGGAGAGGCCATCGCATTCATATGGCCGCAGGTCTTCTTCCTGATACAAGATGCTGTCCGCGGGCAAAATGCCGCGCAGCGCGGCGACGAGTTCAGCCTTGTTGAGGCGCAGTGTGACGGGCCTTTCCTTGTCCATAATTCAATACTCAATTTTTTAACTGGCCGCTGAAAAACGCGCTCTCCGTTAGAGAGCAGGGGCGATTCATGAATCGCCCCTGCATGCTAATTCACAGCCTGTTAACCATCAATGGCGCTTTGCATTTTTATAGAGCCAGGGGCTGACGCGTGGCGTGATTGTTTCAGCGGGGATGGTCAGGCGCTGATAGACCGTGGCCAATGCATTGTCGTCACCAACATTGCCGGGAAAGATGACCACCGGCAAATTCGGAAAGCGAGGATGACCCTGTGGGCAACGGATGACCGAGCAGCCCGCCAGAATCTGCCCCAGTACGCGTGAAGTGGACAACGCCAGGCCGTTAGTTAACACGTCGTTAGAAGTTATGCCGCCCTTGCTGATCAAAAAACCAATCGTTGGGGGCAAGTTACGTACTATGTCCATGAGCAATGCCGACACCTGTTCGCCGAAGGCGAGTCGCGCCTGCTGATCGGCAAAAGCCTTTTCGGTGCGACTAGTGAAAACCACAGGCGTTCGTGCCTCATTGTGCGCGGTTGAAACTGCGACGAGTGTTTCTTGGAGCAATTTGTCACGGTCTCGGGCAATCCGGTCGACATCCACTTCGATAGCGACGGTTCCCGGCTGCTGCAACAGCATATTTAATTGTGCGGTGGTTTTTTTGACATGCGAGCCGACGATAATTGCCCCGGCCTGTCCATCACGGACACAGGATGCCATTTGTTCGGCAGTGATCGATGGTGGCGGCAGCTTGGCGAGCGAGGTCAGCAGGCTGGCGGCGCTGCGAAATAAAAAACGCTGACCGTCGGTGGCGGCAGTCTGGATATGCGTCGCGAATCGGTCGAGGTCGCTTTGTTTTTCACCGTCCACGACGCAGCAGGTATTGCCTTCAAGTCGGCGGAGGCGCGAAGGAATGTTGCCTTGGATGTCGTTCAGCAGAAAGCGCTCGACTTGATCGGCCTGAATCCGGCCACCGGTTTTTTCGGCAACGTAATCCGGCAGGTAACTAGTGCTGTAGCCAAACACCGAGTCCTTGGCAAATTCCGTTTCATGGACCGGTATCGGTTTTCCATCAACAAGCAGATAGTGAACGCCGCCACGGGTAATGCGGCCACCTTCAAAAAATGCGGGCACCAGGAAATGCGCATCGAACGGACCCAGTTCCTCGGCAATGACATCGGTTTCCACCGGATAGTGGCCGCGCAGGGTGGAGTCGGAACGGCTCACCAGAATCGGATTGATTTCTGTGCCCGCTTGTTTCAGCGCCGCCAACGCAAGGCGCAGATTAATGCATATCTCGCGCGTAACCGCAGCAGCGCGATTCGCCGCCATGCCGCGGGTGTTGGTCAACACGAAGAACAGTGGCGCCGCGTCCTGCAGCGCCGCTGTCAGCGTGCCGGTATCCCAGCGGGTCAGCAGGAGGCAGCTGTGTACCGTCTGGGAGCCAGTCGGGTCGTCGTCCAAGACAACGATTTTGGTAGTAGCCATCTTCGCGCTCCAATAGCGGCGGGTTATCGCACGATAACCCGCCAGTGATCAGCTCAATTACTGTACTCGTTTAATCATCGCTTCGGCAGTGATGCCGTTGAATGCCATGATCTCCGCCGGCGAGGCCGTGGTTTCGCCACGTTTCCAGCAAAACACGTCACGCCTCGGCGCGCGAGTGCGCAGCAGTACCGGTTCCAGCGATGCACTGGGGCCGCCGCTGACCGCCAGCAGAGTGTCGCCATCGAACAGCGCGTTGAAGCGATCGTCAGCCATGAATTTATTATCCGGTTCCGAAACCGTGTCCCAGGCAACATCCGTCGGCCGATAGAGGCGGCGCGGATTGATCACCGCCACGATGCGCACACGATAACCGTCTGCTTCCAGTTGGTCCTTGGCTGCAAACACCGGCAGCATAACCATGTCGCCGGTGACAGCGAACACCACTGTACCCTTGGTGCCGGACTTGCTTTCATGGATCGTGGCCGCGCCTTCCGCGACGGCGTGACGTGCTTCACTCAAGCTCATGTACACCGGCAGCGGGCTCTTGGAGGCGATCAGCACCATGCCCTTGTTGACGCTGTTGGTGGCGTATTCATAAGCCACTTGCATGGCGTTGGCGTCGCAGGGGAACAAAGGATAGACGTTGCCGTTGCGCATCATGGCGGCGAAATAATTTTCGATCTCCGGCCGTTGATGCGTCCAACCGTTGCGGCCCTGTTCCAGTGCGCCCGCGGTAAACATAGTGACGATTGACGGCGTTTTACGGCGCAGTTCTGCCATCGCCTGAGTGACGGTCTGAATGACCGGCCAGCCATTGATGGCGAACGATTCATAAGACAACCACAGCGCACGCGAACCGAATAATGCCAAACCAGCGGCCAGACCGGCACAGGCGTCTTCGTTTAACGGTTCATAGACCTGGCCATTCGGTTCCTGATTGTAGAGCGGATCGGCCGTCGGATGACGAATCTTCAGCGCATCATTAATGTTCTTCATGGCCGAGGCTTCGTTGCCGTCGGCATTGGTGACGACGAAACGCGAATCGGCCTTGCCAATCTGCGCCACCAGCGCGCCCATGGCCGTGGCAGGAACAGCCTGTTCACCCTTGTTGAACTCCTGCATTTCCAGCTTCGGCAGCGGCGCAATGTCCAATTCGAATTCGGTGACCACGGTTTTCACGGCCGGGCCGCCACCGGCGCGGCTGAAATTGTCGCGCACGATTTGCCACGCCGCAGGCGTCAAGGCGCGGCGCTTCAGTCCATCGATAATATGCGGCTGGTCGAGCGTATCCTTTGGATACAAGTTGTGCGACTTGGCGCCAACGGCATGCACGCCCGCGCCCTTCATCTGTTTGATGATGAACACCGTCAATTTGCCGCCGAGCGCCGATTTGGCCGCCAGCTCGACGCCTTGCAGCACCGCTTTGGTAAAGGCCAGACGTTTTTCAAAAGCGAAATAGGTGCTGTCGGCATAGGCGCTGCTTTGATTGCTGTCGTCATAATCTTTGGCGTTGACCAGCATCACGTTGTCAAAGCCATGCCCCTTCCAGTAAGCGACCATGTCGTCATTGGTCATGCGCGATACCATCGAGTGGTGTTCCTGCGAATAACCGTTCCAGATCAGCACCGGCAGGAAGTTGGTGACTTTGGGATAAGCGGTGTGGAAGTGCATCATGCTGTTGAGGACATAGGGCTCGCCCATGCCGCCGTCGCCGATGGTCACCGGGAACAATTTGTCCGGATGCAACAACGCGCCCGCCATGGCGAAATGCTGGCCCTGCCCCAGTGGACCCGCCGGCGCCAACAGCCCCGGGATCGCCCCCGAAAGATGGCCGAGCAGCCCGTGCTTCTCGCGGAAACGGGCCATCATGTCGGTCATGGTCTTGATGCCCATCTCCTCCAGCGAACCGTCGAGAAACATCGAAGAATAAAAGCCGGGCGCATGGTGGCCAACCTCGGTAACAATGTTGGTGTGGCCGAGCATGATCAACGCCGCATGGGCCTCGGCGCTGGAGGCAAAACCGCCGGGATGACCGGAGCCTTTGGCGCCGGTCACTTGCAGCGTGAGGTAGCGCAGAGCGTCGGCAGCCAGTAGCGTCTGGTAGACGGCTTGGTCGTCCGTCTTGGTGATCGCGGCCTGACCCGCGCCGATCGCCGCCTGGCTGGCGTAACGATCAAAGCCGGGCCAGGTGTCGCCGAAGTGCTGGATGCCTGCGCAAAAGGCGGGGATGGCGTCGGTCTTGGCTTTCGGGATCGCGGACATGGGGGTCTCCTGGCAAATAGGGGGCGCTAAACCCAGCGCCCGGAATAATCGATGGCTTGTATTAAATTAGTCGATCGACTAATATTTCACAATACACAATCGTTTTCATAATGTGAAATATGGACAAAATCACTACCCCAATCCAAGTCATTGATCGGGCAGCTGCCATCCTCGACACACTGGCGGGCCACGATCAGCCCCTCAGTCTGAAATTGATTGCGGCCGATACCGGGCTCCACCCCTCGACCGCCTTCCGGATCCTGGCCTCGCTCGGCGGGCATGGTCTGGTCGATCGCGATCCGGCCGGCCACTACCGGCTCGGCGCCCGGCTGTTGCGTTGGGGGGATCGCGTCCGTTCGCGGCTTGACCTGCGCGGCGAGGCGCGGCCGGTGATGGAATGGCTGCGCGACCAGGTGGGTGAGACGGTGAATCTGACTGTGCGCGAGGGTGACGAGGTCGTCTATGTCGAGCGCATGACGGCGAAGCGGGCGGTGCGGGCCGAGCAGGTCATCGGCAGCCGCGCCCCGCTGCACGTCACCGCGGTCGGCAAGTTGATGCTGGGCGATCAGGGTGAGGCGGCGGTGCGCGATTATGCACAACGCACCGGTTTGCCGCGCTATACCGCCAATACCGTCACCGATGCCGACAGCCTGGCGCAGGAGGCCCGGCGCGCCATCGGCGACGGCTATGCCTTCGATAACGAGGAGGCCGAGCTGGGCGTCGGCTGCATCGGGGTGGTGATTCGCGATAGCAGCGGTGTAGTGGTGGCCGGACTCTCGATCTCGGCGCCAATCGAGCGCTGGCGCCAGGAATGGGTGGACTGGGTGAAACAGGCCGGGCTACGCGTTTCGGCCGCGCTGGGCTACGCCGGGTGACGCGAGGCGGCAACTGACATACAATTCGGCATTGAATTTATTGAGACATCCCTAAATGACCAGTGTCATCATTCTTATTGTTTCCCTCCTTGTCATCCTGATAGCGGCCGAAGTGTTTACCAATGCCCTCGAGCATCTCGGCGAACGGCTCAAAATCTCCGAGGGGGTGACCGGTTCCATCTTTGCCGCCGTCGGCACGGCACTACCGGAAACCCTGGTCCCCTTGCTGGCAATTTTTGCCGGGACTGCAGATACCCATGTCAATGAAGAAATTGGTGTCGGTGCGATTCTGGGTGCGCCGTTGATGTTGTCGACGCTGTCTTTGTCCCTGCTCGCTTTTGTATGCTGGAAGTCGCGCGGTCCACAGGGTGAGTTTAAGGCGGAGCGTAGTGGCTTCACACGGGACATGAATTTTTTCCTGATCGCATTTACGATCGCGGCAATTGCGCTTTTTGTGCCGCATGACATGGCCAATATCCGGGCCATGATCGGTTTCTCGCTGGTGCTGCTGTATTTCATTTACGTCATGCTGACCCTGCGCGCCTCCGCCAAGTTGGTGGAAGATGGTCACGGTACCGAGGCGGACAAGCCGATGTTTCTGTCGCGAGTGGGGCTGCCAGAAAATATGTTTGTCATCCTGTTTCAGCTGGGGCTGGGGTTGGGTCTGCTGGTGGCGGGTGCCAAGGGATTCATTTCCGGCGTTGACGATCTTTCAAAAATCATTGGTATCTCGGCGTTGGTGTTGTCGTTGTTGATCGTCCCCATCGCCACCGAGTTGCCGGAGAAAGTGAACAGTATTCTCTGGATACGCCAAGGCAAAGATACGCTGGCCTTCGGCAATATCACAGGGGCAATGGTGTTTCAGGGTACGTTGTTGCCCGCGATCGGGATTTCACTCACGCCGTGGGAACCGCGCCCCGAAGTTTTATTTGGCATCATCATTACCTTGGTGGCTGCCTTGTGGATCAGGCTCATGATTTATAGAGGGGCGCTGCGCGTCTGGCATTTGTTGGTCAATGGCGCACTGTATTTGACCTATCTCTATTTGGCGTTAGGCTGAAACGATGGATATGATTCTTTATTTTAAGGCCCTATTGCTGGGTTTACTGGAGGGCGCGACTGAATTTTTGCCCGTCTCAAGCACTGGACACCTTATTATCGCGGGTGACTTGCTGGGCTTCACCGGTGAAAAATCCAAGACCTTCGAGATTTTTATCCAGCTGGGCGCCATCCTGGCGATCATCTGGCATTACCGCCAGCGTGTCATGAGTACTGTTGCAGGGATTGGTCGTGATCCCGGCGCCAACCGATTTGTGATAAATCTGGGTATCGCATTCATGCCAGCCGCAGTACTCGGCTTGTTGTTTCATAAAACGATCAAGGCCTATTTGTTTAATCCCTATACCGTCGCAGCGGCACTGGTGGTGGGTGGATTTATTATTCTCTGGGTTGAGCGGCGTAAGCACGTCACCAAAATTGAAGCCGTTGATCAAATGAGTTGGCAGGATGCCCTCAAGGTAGGTCTCTTCCAGAGTTTTGCCTTGTTCCCCGGGGTGTCACGTGCGGGCGCTACCATCATGGGTGGTTTGTTGAGTGGATTGTCGCGTTCGGCGGCGACCGAGTTTTCATTCTTTCTGGCCATTCCCACCATGCTGACAGCGACCAGTTATGATTTGTATAAGAGCCGTGATCTGTTCGACATCAACGATTTCGGTCTGTTGGCACTGGGCTTTATTGCAGCCTTTATCAGTGCTTTGTTCGTGGTCAAACGTTTCCTTTCCTATGTGGGGCGGCATAGCTTCGCACCCTTTGCCTATTACCGCATCGTGTTTGGAATATTGGTGCTATTGCTGGGTTACAGCGGTTGGGTAGTATTTAGTCCCGTGTGATCAGGAATGAACCACAGTTCGAAACTTCCCTTTTCCAGCTAGATATTTTTTTGCGGGCGCACGAATGGTTGTGGCGCCCGCAACCCTTTAAAGAGCAGCAACCCGCTTGGGGTTTGCAATTGCCCGCACTCAGCACTGCATTACTCAGCCTCACAGATAACGATCTGGCACATTATTCCCACGATGATGCACCGCTATTAGCACTGCTGGGGCAGCATGTGCCTGAGTTGCGTGCGCTGTTGGAATGGCGCGCATTGTCTGATCTGGAACAGCATCCGCTTGCCGACAGTGGGCCGCATTTTATCTGGCAAATTCCGGGGCGAAAATGGGCGCAAATCACGGCATTCGCCGCGACGGTAGGGATGGTGAAGCAGCCGTTGCTGGAGTGGTGCGGCGGCAAAGGCCATCTTGGGCGTTTGCTGGCGCAACAGTGGCAAGTGCCGGTGATGACACTGGAGAAGAATAAAGAATTGTGTGCTGAAGGTGAATGTCTGGCGCAGCGTGCGCATATTGCACAGCAGTTTGTCGTCGCGGATGTGCTGGCAGAGTCGCAATCTCACGTATTAAATAAAAAACATGTCGTCGCATTGCACGCCTGTGGTGAGCTGCACCGTACCTTGGTGCGGCAAGCGGTTGCGGCGCAGGTGCCAGCCCTGGATTTGGCGCCGTGCTGTTATTATTTTGCGGCCACCAACCACTATCAGCCCTTTACCGAGGGCTTGCAGTTACAGTTGCGGCGTGACGATTTGCGCCTGGCCGTCACTGAGACAGCAACCTCCAGCGTGCGCGAGGTGCAATGGCGGGACCAGGAAATGGCCTGGAAGCTGGGGTTTGATCGCTGGCGGCGCGATGTGACGGGTGATGATCATTATCATCCCATCGCGCCAATCGATAAATCCTGGTTAAGGCTTGAGTTTAATGAATTCTGTCGCCTGCTGGCGCAGCGCGAACAAGTATATACGGATGCAGATGCTGCACATTATGAAGCGATAGGCTGGCAGCGGCAGCATGACGTCATGCGCTTAAGTTTGGTGCGCCAAAGTTTTCGCCGTGTGCTGGAGTTGTGGTTGGTGCTGGATATGGCCAGTTTTATGGAATCGCACGGCTACAGGGTGCGTATTGGTCAGTTTTGTCAGCGCACAACCACGCCCCGAAATATTCTGCTCTCGGCACGGCTGGCAGCATAGCCATGATCGATCACGACAGCATTCTGTATCAAGATCCGGATTTGATCGCGGTTCATAAGCCAGCCGGATTGCTGGTGCATCGTTCGATGATAGATCGTCATGAAACCCAGTTTGCCGTGCAGTTGGTGCGTGACTTGATTGGCCAGCGTGTATATCCAGTACATCGCCTGGACAAACCGACATCAGGCGTGTTGTTGTTTGCATTGAATGCCGATGTGGCGCGACGCATGGGCGAGATTCTCGTCACTGGCGGTGTGCAGAAGCACTATTTGGCAGTGGTGCGCGGCTACGCCGATGAACAGGATGTGATTGATTATCCGTTGCTGGAAGAGCTGGATGCCATCGCTGATCGCAGGGCGCGCCAGGATAAAGCGCCGCAACCTGCCATCACCGCGTATCGGCGGCTGGCAACCGTAGAGTTACCCTTGCCCGTGGGCCGCTACACAACGGCGCGTTATTCTTTGCTTAGTATTGAACCAAAAACCGGGCGCAAGCATCAAATCCGTCGCCATATGAGGCATATCTTTCATCCCATCGTCGGCGATACTACGCACGGCGATGGCCGTCAGAACGATTTTTTTCGCCAGCAATTTAATTGCCAGCGCTTGTTGCTGGCGGCGATGCAGATACTATTTCAGCATCCAGTGCATGGCGAAGCGCTGGTAATCACCGCCCCGCTGGCGCGTGATTTTCGTGACATAATTGATAAACTCGGGTGGAGCGATATAGAAGCGCCCTAAATAATAGGAATCGCTATGACGCAATTGATGTTGGCAGTGCTGTTTTTTGTGGGGATTCATGTCTTTATCGCGGCAAGCCCGATGCGGCAGCAAATAATAAAAGGCATTGGTGAAAAGGCTTATTTTGGATTGTTTGGTGTCAGCGCATTGCTGGGCCTGGTGTGGATGGTATGGGCGTATCGTCATGCGCCGTATCAAGAGCTCTGGGGACAGGTATATCGTTTTCGAGGTCTTGCCTTAGTCGGGGTGCTGCTGGCGATCTTTTTTGCGGTATTGGGATTGATTTCAACATCGCCAGTGGCCATGCGGCGGCGGCCGTCATCCGCGGAGTTGGATGGTGCGCGCGGGATTTATCGCATCACACGTTATCCATTGCTGACGGGAGTTGCGATTTGGGCCACGGTGCATCTGCTGTTTAATGGCGATTTAGCGTCCCTGATATTCTTCGGCGGGTTTGTAGCATTGGCGATCGGCGAAGTGCGCGGTATTGAACGCCGCCAACGCGAGATTCATGGTGAAGCCTGGGGTCGCTTCTCGGCACAGACCTCCGTCTTGCCCCTGCTTGCGATCTTGCGCGGACGTAATCATCTGACGCTGGCTGAAATAGGCTTCTGGCGGCTGCTGGCTGCCCTCCTGGTGTACGTCGGAGTCCTGCATGGACATGAGCATCTGTTTGGTGTGAGTCCATTGGCGGGCACGTATTGGTAACGGTGGCGGCTGGACCTTGACGGCGGCGGCGGGCTCGGCGAATCTAGTCACTTTAATCCCTACAATGAGAGTAAACCAATGATGTTATGCAGGCCGATGGTGGTTGCAGTTTCGTTGTGGTTAGGCGTTAGCGGGGGCGTGGCCATTGCGCAACAAGGTCCCGCAGTGTCAAAGGCGCGCCAAGATCTTCAAGCCCGGGCCGCTGGCAGTAATCTGGAAGCCAAGCGTGATCTGGGGCTTGATTACCTCTTTGGCAAGCATGGGCCGGCCGCTGGCGAGCAGGCCGAGCGGTGGTTGCAGGAAGCCGCCAAGCAAAATGATGCCGCCGCACAAGTGGCGCTCGGTTTCCTTTATGAAGATGGCAAATTGCTCGGCAAGAGCGATATGGCTAAGGCGATTCAATGGTATACCCAGGCTGCCGAGCATGATCATCCCGTGGCACAAGCGCGACTGGGACGGATTTACCGTTTAGGCGTGGGTGGCAAAAAAGACTATACCTTGGCCGCCAAATGGCTAGCCAAGGCCGCCTCCTGGGGCGATGCCAATGCCCAGGCTAGTGTGGCAGAGATGTATGAAACCGGCCAAGGCATCGCGCAAAATTATTCGCTGGCCGCTACCTGGTACAGTGCGGCTGCGGCGCAGAAACATGGCCCCTCACAATGGCGCTTGGGTTATCTCTATGAGAATGGCCTCGGCGTGAATAAAGATTATGTGAAGGCTTACATGTGGTACAGCATCGCCGGTGTTTGGGAAATGGTCGGTGATGGTGACTTGGCCGCAGGTGACCCGCGCCGGGCATTGGCGGAGAAGATGACGCCAGTACAAATCATCGAGGCTGAATCGCAGGCCACCGATTGGTGGGTAGAGCATTTCCAAGCCGCCACAGAATAAAAAAGGAGCGGAGGGGCGAGTTTCAAACTCGCCCATAGCTATTTATTGTACAGTTACATTGACCGACGCCAATGGCGGCATGCCGAAAAAGGTGGACGGAATGCATTGCAAGGCAAACGACACCGTGCGTGGAAAGCTCGAGGCAATCAAGTTGGTGCTGCCCTGTGGTGACGAAAGTTGGCTTGTCAGCGCGAAGTTCGCCGGTGACCAGGCCGAATTTTGGCCGTTGAACGTGAACGGCTGACATTGGAAGAAATCACCGCTGTGTGACCAGCTCAGTTTGGTAACCGCGTTGACGCCAACGATGCGTGGTCCCGCCACCAGTACCAGGGGTTGGGTTTGATTCACTGAGACCGAAAGCCGCGCTTGGGCACCTACCGGAATATTATTGCCGCAGGTCGCAGTGAAGGTAGTGTTGGTGCCGGGAGCCGAGGCAATAAAGCTGAAGGTAGGGGTTGACGTTGAGGTGGTCGCACAGCCCAGCGTAGTGACATCGGTTTGGGTAGTGCCGTTTAACCTATAGATTTGATAACTCGTAATGTTATTAACACTGACATTGGAAAACGCCAATGGAAATTCCGCGGTGATGATCCCGTTGCTTTGTTTGAAGGTGGTATCGTAAACAAACTCCACCGCACCCGCGCTCAAGCTGAATATCAGCGCTAACGTTCCAACTGCAGCACGACACAGTCTGTCCTTATGTTCGTTCATGGGTACCCTCCGGGTTGATTAAGGTTTGTAGCATCGCCCGCACAATCCAGCGAGTGCTTACTAAAGATAGATCTAAGGATCAACAAACGGAAGGGGCGATGGTGAATTAGTTTTATGTAAATCAATTGCTGCCCAACCTGAATTCCGGTAGATTAAGAATCCACATTATTAATGAAAGAACTAAATCGTGGCTGAGCTTCATCCCCAGCTTCAAAAGGATAGTATTTGTATCGGCCGTTTTGAGTTATGCCGATTGCTGCTGATGCTGGATGCCAACTACCCTTGGTTTATCCTGGTCCCGGATCGGGAAGGTATCAGTGAGATCTACCAATTAAGTCAGGCAGACCAAATGCAGTTGCTGCACGAATCTTCTTATCTCGCCGAAGTTATCTCCAACGCCTTCGAGGCCGACAAGATCAACATCGCCGCTTTGGGCAATGTCGTCCCGCAACTGCATGTCCATCACATCGTCCGTTATCGCAACGACACCGCCTGGCCGGCGCCGGTGTGGGGCAAAGCGCCCCCAAAGGAATATGCGCCCGGTGAGCAGGAACAAATTATCGCCAAGCTGAAAATGCTACTGGGTTCTGAATTTGATTTTTACGTTTAGCGCCCCTCAGCGTTTTTTCAACAAGCTGCTGGGAAGTGCGCGGTGTAATGTGCTGTCTATTGCACCGGGTGAGCCAAGCTCTCGTTTTGCGTTTGAAAAACCGCTCGCTCCAAAACGTCAGACGTTGTCTATCAGTTGAAATCATATCAATCTCACCCCTTCAGATAAGGTCTACAAAATTCGTATCCTGAGCCTGCCGAATTTCGTTGGTGGAGAAATTTTTGTCGCCAAGCTGCATTGAAGGGTTATCCTATGATTTGAAAGAGGAGGATGGCCGAGGCATGGATGCTATCGGTGCATGCAATGGAATTGAGTCATTGACGACCAATCCTTTAACGAACACAGCGTCAGCACTGGTTCGAGTAATGCTAATAAAGCAAGGAAGCGAGATGTTTAAAAAGTTATTGCAAGCTCTGTGTGTTGTCATCGGGGTATTGTTCATATCGACGCTGCTATTCACACTGAATGCTGAGGCAGCCAGCGTGGATAGCTTGATTGTTTTGATTCCGGATGGGTTTGAGTCTCAGGATGATCCTCGGGCGGATACCTGGGTCGATGCCGCCAGCGAAGAAGGGGTTAGGCTGGAGTTCATGCATGACTCTGACTTTATGGCTTTGGGGACGAGGGCGCTTAAGTATAGTGGCTTTGTCATGCCCGACCAGATTCACCAGAAAGCCAGCGATGAACTGATTGCGGCGCTGAAAAGCTACGTTTCCCAGGGAGGCAAGCTCATGCTTGTTTACGATGCCGGTGCCCTGACGTCCAAGGGTGTCTACCCAAGTAATCCTGTCATCACATCGCCGCTCACATATTCATCGCGCTTTGGTGATCTGGCCGGGGTTGATTATCTGTTTTATGAAGAGTTTCATGAGGCCGGCACGATCAACAAGTTGGTAGGGCTTGGGCCGGTGCTGGGCGTCGAAAAAATGCTCTGGCAGCTCCAAGTGCCACCGGGCAAGTCCATGCCATTCGCCGGCCTGCCGGTACGAGATATGCCGACCTACGTGCCTGCCAATGAATACGATCCTGGTGGTCTGAAAATCGTTACCCTTGACCATGATGACGACGCGAACAAGGTTGTTGATAAACAACGACCCTTACCCATACCGGTTGCGGCCTCGACAGAGGTGCATCAAATCAGTGGTTATGCCAATGAAGTTATCAACTATAAGAGTTTTGTGACCCGAAATCGGGGCGATCACTATGCCGGCGACGTGCTGTTGTCCTCGCCTCGTTATGGCTTGGTGGCTGGTTTGAATAGCGTTGGCGCGGGCAAGGTGCTGTTCGTCAATCTGTCGCTGAGCTATCTCAAAGGGCAAACCGACGGCATGCTGATGCATGGTTTTATGCACTATTTTGCTAACACCATGTTAGGCCTGCCACGGTTGGCCAATCATCCTAAAGGCATCGGTGGCTTGGTGTTCAACTGGCATGTTGATTACCGCAAGCCGGTCGAGGTGAATATTGGGCAGCTCGATAAACAAGGCGTGTGGGATCGTGGACCATACTCGATTCATTTTACCGCGGGCCCTGATGTTAACTATGCGGGCGATGGCCTGGGCATGGATCTGCCCAATAATTTAAAGGCGCAGACATGGGTGCGCTACCTTGATCAGAAGGGTCATCAGGTGGCCAGCCATGGTGGTTGGATTCATAACTATTATGGATCACAAGCCACTGAAGACAACGGTGCGGACTTTAAACAATACCTGGTGTTGAATCATGAAGCGGTGGATGCTGTTCTCGGGCGCAAGACCACCGAGTATTCTGCACCGCTCGGCAATAATCCACTCTGGGCCATGGACTGGTTACAGGATTATGGCATCCGTGGTTATTACTTTGCCGGCGATACGGGTATGGGACCAACCCGCGCTTATCGAGAAGGCAAACCTACGAAGCGGGGCATGTGGGCGTTTCCGGTCAGTCCTTTGGGTCAGTATGCAACGTTCGAAGAGTTTTCCAAGTATGGGGTCGGTAATGCGGAGATCACGCGTTGGTATGCGGCGCTGATGGATTTCGCCGTATACAACCATACCAGTCGTCTGATCTACGCGCATCCACCGGGCGCAGTTGGGTATCCCGAGGTCATTCAGGCCTTGTTGGATCGCGCGGACGCCTATCAAGACAATGGCATCTTCAAGTGGTATACCATGACCGACCTGGCCAACTTTATGAACAATCGGGCACAGGTGTCATGGCAGGTGACAGAGGACGCGCTTGGCCGACATCGCTTTAGCGCCAACCATCCTGCATCGCTGAAAGACCAGACCTGGATGTTACCCAAACGCTGTTACAACCAGCCCAAGGTGGTGTTGGGTAAGGCTGATGTGCTTAAGGATGCGTTGAACTGGATCGTGATCGCTAAAGATGTGACCGATCTGCAATTTGATGCGAAAAAAATTAAGGGTCATAACTAGCGCCTATCTCAAAATCGCTTTAATTGGAGATTGAGGGTCCTCGCCAGGCAGAGTGCGCCATGCGCATCCTGCAGAAAGCATTACTTAGCGTATCGTCAACGCATTCCGTTCCTGCACCAACACCCACGGTGCAATAACTACGGCCCAAAACTCGGCTTGTGTTTCGTGCCAGCGTTGGGCGTCGGTATCCGTAGCATGGGCGATACCGCCGGTATTCAACCATTGCTCAACGGATGCTTTATTGTCTTGAATAAAGCATCTTGCAACCTCCACCAAATCCAGATTACCCGTAACCACAATGACTACGCCGCGTGCGAAATGGCGTTGCAATTCGGGCCAGCTCAGGCGGCCGGTTTCGAGATTGGTTTTTTGCCGAATTTCTTCGGCGGAGAAATTTTTATCGTCGAGTTGCATGAAAATACGATCTCTAATCAAGGAATAAACCGCGAAGGTCGCAAAGTTAGCAAAGAAAAATCCGTGAGAGAGGGAAGCCTTACGTCGGCAAAAAACCGATCGTCAGCAGATTAAACTACTTTTGTCACTTCGCGTGCCTTTGCGACCTTTGCGGTTATATTCGTTTTGTAAACTAACGAAACTTGCCGCCGCCTGGCCCCAGCAATCCGCTGCCACCCATTTCCGGCACAACGATTTGCGAAGCGGCTTCGCGTTGCATTTCCTGTAACTCCCTTACAGTGCGTTCCAGGGCCTGATCGGCCGCTTTGGCAAATTCATCCATCGCTTCTTTTAGTGTTTTGGCGGGGATTTCAAAACTGAGCGGCAGGGCGCCGGCCGGGGTCATGACCTGGGTTTGGCCGAGGAATAAGGGCTGACGCGCAGTATCGGTAGTGCCTTCGACAGTGACTGGGGTCAGCATCCGGATGCTGCCGATTTTGCGATCGGTATAAGTTTCTTCGTGGAATAAACCCGCGGGATCCATACCGGGGAATTCGTGTGAGTTTGGGTTCATGGTGAGTATTTCTCCTATAGCTCAGGGGTCTGGCCGGAACCTTATCATAATTAGGAGGTGATGACAGTGTTCGGGTTAACAGGCGGCTGACATGGTCTATACTTGATTACAGTAGTATGGATTGGAGTGTATCTGTAGCGTCCGATGACGCATCCGAGTTCATGCACCTCGCAGCGCACTTTCATCGGGCCGCGCAAAGGAGGTAATCCTGTGAACCTATTATCTGATCAAGAACTTAGTTACGAGCGGCGCTGGATTTGGTACAGCTATTTGTGTTGTCTGGCCATCATTACGGTGCCGGTTGCGGCGCTGATCAGCGGCTGGAAGCTGAGACGATACAAGCGGTTACTGCCGGCGGCCAGCGCCGTCGATCGTTCCGAGCTGGAGCTGTTGGCGACCCATCACGAGTGGATATTGCGCAGCATCGCCGCGACCCTGATTTTGGCGATGGTGGGGATCGGTACCGCGTATTACATCTTCGGTTTGGGGGTCATGGTGTTGGTGGCGGTGTGGTGGGTTTATCGGCTGGTGCGAGGCATACTGGCGTTGGCGGGGACGCATCCGCTGCCTTCTTTGGTGTGTACTAGTGGGCGCTGTTACGGTCCAGCCGCCGGTAGCTGATGGCTTCGCTGAGATGGCCGATGCCGATGTTGTCGCTGGCGGCGATGTCGGCAATGGTGCGCGCGACGCGCAGGATACGGTGATAGGCGCGTGCGGAGAGGCCGAGCCGGTCCACGGCTTGTTGCAGTAGTTTTTGCCCGGCGGCGTCGACGCGACAGTATTTTTCCACTTCGCGGCTACTGAGTTGGTGATTGGCTTTGCCACTCCGTGTAAGTTGGCGTTGGCGGGTGGCCTCGACGCGTTGGCGCACGAGGGCGCTGGTTTCGGTCGTGGTGTCGCGTTCAGCGTAGAGTTGTTCTTTCGGCAGTTGCGGCACTTCGATGTGCATGTCGATGCGATCGAGGATCGGTCCTGAAATCTTGGCGCGATAGCGTTGTACCTGTTCGGTAGTGCAGCGGCAACGGCCGCCCTTGTCGCCAAGATAACCGCAAGGACAAGGATTCATCGCCGCGATCATCTGAAAGCGGGCGGGAAATTCAGCCTGGCGCGCAGCGCGCGAAATAGTGACCTTGCCGGATTCCAGCGGTTCGCGCAGCACTTCCAGCACCCTGCGGTCAAATTCCGGCAGTTCATCGAGAAACATCACGCCATTGTGCGCCAGAGAAATTTCACCGGGGCGTGGATTGCTGCCACCGCCGACCAGGGCAACGGCCGAAGCGGTATGGTGCGGCGCACGAAATGGGCGTAATCGCCAATTTTCAGTGCTAAATCCGTGCAGACTAATCGATTGCAGCGCTGCGGTTTCCAACGCTTCTTCTTCGGTCATCGTCGGCAATACGCCGGGCAGACGGCTGGCGAGCATGGTCTTGCCGGTACCGGGCGGGCCGATCATCAGCAGACTATGGCCGCCCGCCGCCGCAATCTCCAATGCGCGCTTGGCATGCGGCTGGCCGCGCACATCGCTGAGATCGGCGATGAATTCCGGTAGTTCTGGCAAACTCATCGCAGGCTCCGGGTTTAATGCGCCATTGCCAGTGAAGTGGGCGCAGACTTGCAACAAATGATCGGCACCGAGCGCGATGCAATCGCCTGCCAATGTCGCTTCGGCGGCGTTGCTGCGCGGCAACACCAGGGCGCGTTTCGCATCGCGGCTTTGCCGGGCGACAGGCAGCACGCCGCGCACGGGGCGTAGTTCGCCGGAGAGGGCAAGTTCGCCAATGAATTCGTAATTGCTCAATTTATCGGCGGGGATTTGGCCCGATGCCGCGAGGATGCCGAGCGCAATCGGTAAATCGAAACGGCCGCCGTCTTTCGGTAAATCTGCGGGTGCCAGATTGATGGTGATGCGGCGCATAGGAAATTCAAAGCGGGTGTTGAGCAGTGCGCCGCGGACGCGATCTTTGCTTTCTTTGACGGCAGTTTCGGGTAAACCAACAATCGACAGGCTTGGCAAGCCATTGGCAAGGTGAACTTCAACCGTGACCAGTGGCGCATCGATACCGCAGCCGGCGCGGCTGTAAACGACAGCGAGTGACATAAATACTACGGAAGATAACTCGAGTTGTTGGTCTTGGTGCGCAGACCGCTGGCATCTTCCAATTCTGTGACTTGTTTTTGCAGTTGGTCAATTTTGGCACGGGTGCGGGCCAGCAGTGCCATTTGGGCGTCGAATTCCTCGCGTGTCACCAGATTGAGGCGATTGAAGGTGCCTTGCAAAACAGCATGGAAATTCTTTTCCAGATCTTGCTGCAAGTCTTTAACGTTGACCGGTACGCTGTCGGCGAGTTTCCGCGCCAGTTCATCGAGAATCTTCGGATCCATCATCGCTGTTTCCTCCCTTATGTGGTGTTTAGTGTACGTCAATTTTAGACGAAGTGTGCGCACCAGCGTGGTGCATTTGTGCTTGAGGGGGGTGTTTCCTGGTGCATTAGGTCACGTTCCATGTCGGGCGAAAATCATAACTCATTGTAAATTAATAAAAATTAACATTGGCACGGCTCATGCTCCATCTCCCTCACCATTGGATTGGATTGGTACGGGATTAGGGCCCACGGTTATTGGAAGGAGCGAGTTATGAAACTAGTCACAGCAGTTATTAAACCATTCAAGTTAGACGATGTACGAGAGGCGCTGTCGGAGATCGGGGTGCAGGGCATCACCGTCACCGAGGTCAAGGGGTTTGGGCGGCAGAAGGGGCATACCGAGCTGTATCGTGGCGCGGAATATGTCGTCGATTTTTTGCCCAAGGTCAAACTCGAGATCGCTATCGATGATGGCCTGCTCGAGCGCGTGATCGAGACGATCACCAAGGCGGCAGGCACAGGCAAAATCGGCGACGGCAAGATTTTCGTTTTTAATCTTGAGCAAGCCATTCGTATTCGCACCGGCGAGTCCGGTCCTGAAGCGCTGTAAGAAGGGGGACAACAATGAAACTGATATTGAAGTGGATGATGCTCAGTGTGATGTTGTTTGTCTCACCACTGAGCCTGGCAGATGAAACATCAACAATGAAGCAAGAGCCTGCACAAGCAGTGGTGGAGACTTCTGCGGTTCCGGCTGAAGCAGCGCCCGCTGCTCCCGTTCCTGACAAGGGCGATACCGCCTGGATGATCGTGGCCACGGTGTTGGTAATTCTGATGACCATCCCCGGTCTTGCGCTGTTCTACGGCGGTTTGGTGCGGACGAAAAATGTGTTGTCGGTGCTGACACAAGTCTTTGTGATCTTCGCCATGATTGCAGTGTTATGGGTGATCTACGGTTACAGCCTGGCATTCACAGCGGGCGGTGATATGAATAATTTTGTTGGCAGTCTGAGCAAGATGTTCCTGAGTGGCGTCACGCCGGAGTCGGTGGTGGAAACCTTCAGCAAGGGCGTGGTGATTCCGGAATACATCTTCGCCATGTTCCAGCTTACCTTTGCCGCGATTACCGTTGCATTGATCGTGGGCGGTTTCGCCGAACGTATCAAGTTTTCTGCACTGCTGGTGTTCTCCGCGTTGTGGTTCACCTTCTCCTATCTGCCGATTGCGCATATGGTGTGGTTCTGGGGTGGTCCTTCAGCGTTTGGTGACCCGGCGGGCTTTATCTTCGGCAAGGGTGCGCTGGACTTTGCCGGTGGCACCGTGGTGCACATCAATGCTGGTATCGCTGCGCTGGTGGGTGCGCTGGTGATCGGCAAACGCGTCGGCTACGGTCGTGAATCCATGGCGCCGCACAACCTGACCATGACCATGATCGGCGCGGCGTTGCTGTGGGTGGGCTGGTTCGGCTTCAACGTCGGTTCCAACCTTGAAGCCAACGGCGTGGCCGCACTGGCCATGGTGAACACGCTGCTGGCAACCGCTTGCGCAACCATGTCCTGGCTGTTGGCAGAGTGGATGATAAAAGGTAAGCCGTCACTGCTCGGCGCTGCTTCCGGCGCGGTAGCGGGATTGGTGGTCATCACGCCAGCGTGCGGATTTGTCGGACCCATGGGCGCGCTCGTGCTCGGTTTAACCGCTGGCGTCGTGTGTCTGTGGGGTGTCACCGGCTTGAAGAAAATGCTGGGCTATGACGACTCTCTGGATGTCTTCGGTGTCCACGGCGTTGGCGGTATTCTCGGCGCGATCGGCACCGGCATCTTCGTCAATCCAGCATTGGGCGGCCTTGGCGTGTTTGATTACAGCACTATGAAAGTGGCCGAGTTCTCCGCTTCTGGCCAGATCATCAGCCAGTTGTGGGGCGTAGGCATTACCGTGTTGTGGTCTGGCATCGTCAGCTTCGTGCTGTTTAAACTGGTGGACATGGTCATGGGACTGCGCGTGCCAGAAGAAGCGGAACGCGAAGGTCTCGACGTGTCCTCGCACAACGAGCGTGGTTACAACTTATAACCATAATAAAAATCCCCCTCCTCCCTCCCTACGGGCGCCCCGGTGGCGCCCGATTTTTTTGAACCAAATCTGTTCATGATATGCGCCGTCTCTTAAATGTAGGGGCGATTTTCGTTGTTGCCGAAGCCGTTCGTGTTTGATATCAATGATCAATCTTGTTGCATTTGTATAACCTTATGCGACTAGGTTACATACATCTGCTGCAGGTACCCACTATTATTAAATCAAGGGTGGTTAATAACCCGGGCTATAATAATAGTGGTATCTGAACAGGAGAGACTCAAATGAACGTCGGAACAATTGATCGAGTGGTGCGCGTGGTGGCCGGTTTGGTGCTGGTCGGTTTGGCGGCAACCGGTACCTTGGGGGTGTGGGCTTGGATCGGGGTTGTGCCGCTGGTGACGGGAGTTATCGGCTGGTGTCCTGCATACGCACTAGCGGGCATTAACACTTGTCCAGCCCAGAAGAACTAAAATCAGGTATTTAGTAACAAAAACCATGCTGTCTTTTCGTTGTGCAAACCTGTGAGGTTTCGGCGAAATTCGGGATTTGTGATTAACTTCGGGGCTCAGGTGTGGTAGCTTCATGCTAACCAAAAAGTCTGCAACGCAGACTTTTTGGTTTTGTTACGCCTTGCTTATGTTTTGTGGTCTTACCGTAGCCGTCACTTCTTTAATGCAATGTGATTGATGTAGACTCGCTCAATAAAATGCGAAATTGGTCTAACGTACTTTCGGTCGACGTGAGCGGGCTTTATCGTGGTGTTGATGCTTGGAGAGAAATGCCTCGATCATAGTCTCAAGTATCTTGCCCTCCTGTTGTAGAAAACGCAGAAACTCCTCGGCTACTACAGATAGCATCTTGCCCCGTGGAAAGGCGACATGCCATTGACGTTCGATGGGGAACTCCTCCACATCTAGGATTGTAAGCGGCCCGCGGCTGCCTTCCCAAATAATACTGTGCAAGGACAGAACGCTTAGACCAAGCTCTCCTGCCAAGGAGTGCTTAATGGCCTCGTTGCTGCTCAGTTCCATGCGTACGTTGAGACGTAATCCGTGTCGAGCGAACAATTTTTCGGTGGCATCACGGATGCCGGAGCCAGGCTCACGAGCGATAAACGGTTGTGCAGCGATATCGCGCAAGTGAATGTTGTGTTGCTTGGCTAGCGGGTGATTGCGGTGGGCCATCACGAACAATGGATTTCGCGTGAAGGACATTGCTTCGATCCCATCGTCGATTGGTGGATTGTGGCCAAGGATGTAGAGGTCGTCTTCGTTGGCTAGCAGACGATGCAGTACATGGTCCCGGTTGCCGAGGCTGATAGAGACATCGATGCCGGGGAATCGCTTGACGAATTTGCCCATTACTTCAGGCACAAAATATTTGGCGGTACTAATGGCTGAAATGCTAAGGGTGCCCTGCTTGAGTCCACGCAGCGCGGCCAATTTCATCTCGACATGATCTAGGTTACGAAAGATTTCCTGAACCGTTTTGTAAAGTTCCTTCCCCGCGGCGGTAAGGTAGATTTTCTTGCCGATCTGCTCGAATAGAGGTAGACCGATGCTGTCCGTTAACGATTTGATCTGGGCCGACACCGTTGGTTGGGTCAGATGCAGCTCCTCTGCTGCACGAGTAAAGTTGTTGAGGCGTGCAATAGTGGCGAACACCTGGAGTTGCCGCAGGGTGACATGACGGGCCAATCTAAGCATGGTCGGGTTTATCCATAGACAAAAATCTATGAATTATCGTAACAATATCAATTTCACTAAATCAATGCCTTCGCCAATACTGTAATTGAACGGAAGTGATTTCAACGCCACTTATCACTGAGGAGGTAAGCTATGAACGCAACTGGCACAACTTATGACACCACTAGCAGTATTAACGTGGGATCTCTCGATCGTATCGCGCGATTGGGTTTAGGGGCGCTGTTGATCGGTATCGAATTATCGGCGGGTGAGCCACGTGGAGTCAATGTGGTTATGACCTTGGTGGCGATACCTCTGATTATCACAGCCCTGATCGCATGGGATCCGATTTATGCCCTGTTAGGTAAACGGACGGCAACGTTAAGGGCTCAGCCAATGGATCTACGCACTTATCATTACCGCGATGCCAATGCGGGTATCAATATGGGCTGGCCTGATCGGTTTGGGAGACTCGGTTTTGGAGCTGCGCTGCTCAGTGTCACGTTGTTAGGAAGTGGTCCAGTTGAATGGGGTGTTTTCACTGCCCTAGTGTCGATCCCGATCATCATGACAGGAATGTTAGGTTTTGATCCGATTTATCAAATGGTTGGGATTCGTAGCGCCTTTTTGCCTCAGTCACCGAAGCCAGGCTCTGCTGCTGGTTATAACCAGCCGGTGCAGATCTTTACGTTCTTCGATGAAGTGCAGTCAGACAGTGCTGGTAAGCGTGCTGCTTAATTCATTGAGTGAGGAGGTAAATCTGAAGCCTGGGGTGTCGGCCCGGGCTGTTTTCCCTCAGATGAGTAATCACGGGTAAAGCACTCTCTCGGAGAGATCGATTATGGATAGCATTGGCACGTGGTGGATGTGGATTGGGTTTTTTGCCCTTGTCATTATTATGTTGTTGCTAGATTTGCTGCTGCGCGGTGGAAGGCAGCATCGCGTGTCATTCAAGGAGGCGGCTGTATGGTCCGGTGTGTGGGTAACAGTGGCCTTGCTATTTTGCGCAGGCCTTTGGTGGTACTTGGAGGTCACAAGTGGGCGTGAGCTTGCCAATGAAAAGGCATTAGAGTTTCTTGCCGGCTATTTGATAGAAAAGTCTCTAGCGATTGACAATGTTTTTGTCTGGCTGACGATATTCAGTTTTTTTGCAGTGCCTATCGAGTTGCAAAGGCGTGTGCTGTCATGGCGTGATTGGTGCCATTATTATGCGCACTGTGATGGTTTTGTTGGGTGGCTGGTTGATCGTCCAGTTTCACTGGGTGCTTTACCTCTTCGGAGTGTTCCTGATCGTTACCGGTATCAAGATGTTGTGGTTTGCGAATGAACGGCCGGACCTTGAGACGACCCCTGTAGTGCACTGGCTGAGACAACATTATCCTGTCACTACCCAATTGCATGGGGAGCGATTTTTCATCTTACATGATGGCGTACGTTATGCCACACCCTTGATGCTGGTGTTGATATTGGTGGAGATTAGCGACTTGATATTTGCAGTTGATAGCATCCCGGCGATCTTCGCGGTGACCACTGATCCGTTCATCGTTTTGACCTCGAATGTATTTGCTATTCTTGGGCTGCGGGCGATGTATTTTCTCTTGGTGGATTTCGCTGACCGTTTTGTCTTTCTTAAGTATGGCCTGGCGGCGATGCTGGTTTTCATCGGTGGCAAGATGTTGTTGCTAGATGTGGTCAAGATACCAGTGTTGGTGTCACTTGGGGTAGTGGGATTAATCCTGCTAGTAACAGTAAGTCTGAGCCTAATCCACTCAAGGCGGCTGGAAGGGAGTAGGTCTCTTCCCTCTTCGTGCAACAACGAATCTGGCCCTAAAGTGACAAGCTACTAACAAATTATATTTGCCGATAATGTTTAACCCAACCCCGCCTCTTTACAAAACTCCGGCTGCGCCAGCGCAGCGCGGTGGATGTCGACGTTGTAATAAAGGGTTTTGAATTGCTTGTTGCGCGAATCCTGTTCGCGAAAGCCCTGGATTTGATTATCTTTGCAAGCCATGGTGCCGCTCCACCAGCCGGATGGATACACCGGTTGTGGGAAGTAATGCGTCTTGGTGGCGGTGAAGCCGGCGCCGAGCATGGCGTGACGCATTTCCTTGAGCAGCTTCAAGTGATACAGCGGCGATTCGCTTTGCTGTACCAGCAGGCCGCCGCCGCGCAGGATGCGGTGGCATTGCTCGTAGAAGGCTTTGTTGAATAAACCTTCAGCCGGGCCGATGGGGTCGGTGCTGTCGACGATGATGATGTCGACGCTGGCGGTTTCGGCATCTTTCACCCACTTGATACCGTCATCGAACAATACTTTGGCGCGCGGGTCGCCATTGGATTCGCACAGCTCGGGGAAATGAATCTCGGCGAGGCGGGTGACGGCCTCGTCGATGTCGACTTGCCACACACGCTCGACTTCATTGTGCTTGAGCACTTCGCGCAGCGTGCCGCAATCGCCGCCGCCGATGATCAGAATCTTTTTCGGATCGGGATGGGTGAACAGCGCCGGGTGGCTCATCATCTCGTGATAGAGAAAGTTATCGCGGGTGGAGACCATATAAAAGCCGTCGATGGTCATCAGCTTGCCCCAGTTCACGGTGTCGTAGATCTCGATACGCTGGAAGGGGGTTTGCTCCTCGTGCAGCTTGGCCTTGACCTTGAGCGAGAAGGCTGAGCCGTCGGCTTGGTGGATTTCGGTGAACCAGGTGTTATCCAGCGCCATGAAAGAGTCCTCGTGCGGTAAAGCAGGCCGAAACCCGGCCGGGTGGGTATAATAACGATCCGACATTTTATATCAACCCCGGGGTTTATGCCCGGTTGAGGAGCGCTATGCAGTGGGATATTGAGGCCGCACGCGAGACGTATAACGTTTCACACTGGGGTGGCGGTTATTTTGATGTCGGTCCCGGCGGGCGCTTGCTGGTGTACCCGAACCGCGACCGTAGCCGTCCCGGCATCGATCTTTATCAGCTGGCCCATGAGGCGCGTGATATGGGGCTGTCGTGGCCGGTGCTGGTGCGTTTCACCGATATCCTCAAGGATCGGGTGGATACCCTTTGCGGCGCCTTTACTCAGGCGATGGCAGTCGACGGCTATCGCGGCGGCTATACGGCGGTGTATCCGATCAAGGTCAATCAGCAGCGGACGGTGGTCGAGCATATTCGCAATCACGGCGGGGATCGCGTCGGGCTCGAGGCCGGTAGTAAACCAGAGTTGATGGCGGTGCTGGCCTTGTCGAATCTCGGCGGCGTGGTGGTGTGCAATGGTTATAAGGACCGCGAATATATCCGGCTGGCGCTGATCGGTATTCAGCTTGGCCATCGTGTGCATATCGTCATTGAGAAACTCTCCGAGCTGGATCTGGTGCTGGACGAATCGGCCAAGCTGGGAATTGAGCCTTTAATTGGCGTGCGCATGCGGCTAGCGTCGATTGGTGTTGGTAAATGGCAGAACACCGGTGGCGAGAAATCCAAATTCGGGTTGGCGGTGAATCAGGTGTTGGACGTGATCGAGCGCTTGCGCGCGGCGGGCAAGCTCGATGCGCTGCAATTGCTGCATTTCCATCTCGGTTCGCAACTTCCCAATATCCGCGACATTCAAAAAGGCATGCGCGAAGCGGCGCGTTATTATGCCGAGATGCGGCGCCTGGGCGCGAATATCCGCTGCGTGGATGTCGGTGGTGGCCTAGGTATCGATTACGAAGGCACGCGCTCGCGCAGTTATTGCTCGATGAACTACAGCGTGCAGGAATATGCCAACAACGTCGTGCATGCACTGTGGGAAATTTGCAACGAGCTTGATCTGCCCCACCCGATAATCATTTCCGAATCGGGGCGTGCGATGACAGCGCATCATGCGATGCTGATCACCAATGTCATTGACCGCGACGGTGCGCCGCGCGCGGAAAAGATTGCACCGGTGAACGAAGACGAGCCGATGGTGATCCAGAACCTGTGGTATCTCTATGACGGCCTGAGTTCGCGCTCGGTGATGGAGGCTTACCATGACGCAGTGCATTGGCTGGGCGAGGCGCAGGACATGTATACCCACGGCATTCTGACGCTTGAACAGCGTGCGCGTTCAGAGCAACTTTATTTTGCGATTTGCTGGCGGGTACGTGAACTGCTCAAGATCAGCAGCCGTTCGCAACGCGAACTGCATGACGAACTGAATGAGAAGCTGGCCGATAAATATTTCTGCAATTTTTCGTTGTTCCAATCGCTGCCGGATGTGTGGGCGATCAAGCAGATTTTTCCGATCATGCCGCTACATCGGCTCGACGAGCCGCCCTCGCGACGGGTGGTGATTCAGGATTTGACCTGTGACTCCGATGGTCGCATCGATCAATATGTCGACAGCGAAGGCGTGGAAACCACGTTGCCATTGCATGACTACACGCCGGGGCAATCCTATTTGCTGGGTATGATGTTGATCGGAGCCTATCAGGAAATTCTCGGCGATATGCATAACCTGTTTGGTGACACTGATGCTGTCGATGTTGAGCTAACCGCCGATGGTAAATATCGTTTGGTGCATCCGGAGCGCGGCGATACGGCGGATGAGTTGCTGCGGTATGTGCACTACGAGCCGGAAGATTTGTTGAATGCCTTCCGCAGCAAACTGGAGACAAGCAAGCTGACCGCGGATCGTCGCCAGAGCTATCTGGAAGAGCTGACGCTCGGGCTGCGCGGCTACACTTATTTCAAAGAGTAATTATTCACCACAGAGACACAGAGGACACGGAGATTTAATCTTGAAAGCAATCCGTCATTCTCTGGTGGGCTGTTGAAAATGGGATTCTGGGGCTCGACCTGCTGGAAAACAAATTTCTCTGTGCCCTCTGTGCCCTCTGTGCCCTCTGTGTCTCTGTGGTGGGTAGCCGTATGCTAAAAGGATGAATGCCATGAACGAGATCAAAGTCGAAAAACAACCATCACCAGAAAAGTTGAAACAGGCGGGCGTGCTCGAATGGCCAATCTGGACCAAAGAGGTTTCAAAATTCCCGTGGACCTACGATTCTGCCGAAACCTGCTATTTTCTTGAAGGTGATGTAATTGTCACGCCTAAAGACGGCGCGCCAGTGCGAGTGGGTAAGGGTAATCTGGTGGTGTTTCCGGCAGGTATGGCTTGTACTTGGGATATCAAACAGGCTGTAAAAAAGCACTACAATTTCGATTAAACGATTTTTGCGGAAGGCGGGGCGTTATGGTGCAAAAGATTATTGATACTGCCGGTTATAACGCAGTAGTGAAAGGGAAGTACGGCCATATTGTCTACAATAAGAATGATATTTATATCGGTAGAGCAGTTGAAAAATACGGTGAATTTTCCGAGGCCGAGGTCGAGTTGTTCCGGCAGTTATGCCAGCCAGGGGATGTGGTCGTCGAGGTGGGTGCCAATATTGGTACCCATACCATGGTGCTCGCAGCGATGGTCGGCAATCAGGGGCGCGTCTATGCGTTTGAGCCACAACGCATCGTCTATTACACACTGTGTGCCAATATGGCGCTCAATAGCATCGAGAACGCATATTGTTTTCAAATGGCCGCTGGTTTGGAGGAGGGGACCATTCTTTTGCCAGGGATTCGTTATGATCAGGAGGGCAACTTTGGTGGTGTCGAAGTCAATAAATTCGATTATGGCGATAAAGTGCGCGTGGTTAAGCTGGATGATTTCCTTGAGCCACCAAAACTAAAGCTGCTCAAGATTGATGTTGAAGGCATGGAGCATGACGTGATCAGCGGTGCCAAGGCATTAATCTCGCGCTACAAACCAGCGCTATATGTCGAGAATGACCGGCTGGATAAATCAAAGGCTCTAATTGAGTTGATTCAGTCGCTGGATTACCGGCTCTACTGGCATATGCCACCATTATTTAACCCGAATAACTTCGCTCGCGATAACGAGAATCTTTACCCTGGGATAGTGTCCGTGAACATGCTCTGTTTTCACAAAAGCTTTGATATAAAGGTGGATGGATTTCAGGAGGTCCTGAATTCTGATTTTCATCCAATGAAGCGCTGATGATTATTTTTTGTCCGCGCTGAGTTTGGCAAGCTCAGCGCAAATGCGTTGGGTTACGTTGCTCCAGTCCCCGTCTGCTGCGCGGCGGAACAGACGCATCGAGCGATACCAGGGGCTATCCTCGCGATCAAGCAGCCAGCGCCATTCAGGTGGGAAATAAAGCAAGGTCCAGGTACATTTCCCGAGTGCGCCTGCTAAATGCGCGGCGGCAGTATCCACGGTGATGATCAGATCAAGATTGTCGATGACGGCGGCGGTGTCGGCAAAGTCATTCAATTCTGTTGAAAGGTCAACAAGATCGAGTTTAACTTCTGAGGACTTGATTTGGGTCGTAGCGGAGCCTTTTTGCAGGCTATAAAACCGGGTGTTAGGTGCTGTGCTCAAGCAGGAAAAATCCTTGAGCCCGGCGGTGCGCCGCTGATTGGAGACGTGAAATCCACTGCCGGCCCATACCAGCCCAACATTGAAATATTCAGGATTGATTTTTTGGCGCCATTGAGCGCTGAGTGCAGGGTCGGTCTTTAAGTAAGCTCCGGGTGACGGAATGGTGTCGATGGTGGTGCCAAAAAAGTGGGGCAGACTCATCAGTGGAATATGAAAATCACATGACTCACTGCGCGCCTGCTCGTAATTTTTGACGGCTATTTTCGTGATGCCGGGGATGTTCTGTAGCAGTTTTATCAGTTCTGCCTGGCAATAGAAAATCACCTTGGCGCCTTTCTCGGCCAGTAACGGGACGTAACGAACAAACTGGATAGTGTCGCCAAAACCCTGTTCAGCATAAACGAGAATGGTGCGACCCTGCAGTGGCTCGCCATTCCAGCGCGGCATGTTGAAATCACATTTCCCCATTTGCAATTGCCAGCGCCAAAAGCGGGTGCGCCATTCGTGTTCTTGCCAGCCTTCGGCATAACGTCCAAGCAAGAGCAATTGTAAGCTACGTCCCCAATGTGCAGTAACATCGTCAGGGAATCGTTGTACGGCTTCATCGAGATATTGCAGGGCACCAAGAAAGTCTCCCTTGGCGGAACGTAATGACGCTTTACCCTGAAGCACAGTTGAATGGAGGCTGGGGTCAAGTGTTAATGCCTTGTTCAAGGCGGTCTCGGCTTGAACAAGTTCGTAGCGATCAATGTGTAGTTCGTTGAGGAAGAGGTAGATTTGTGCCGAATTTGGCGCCAATGCCAGCGCGGCTTGGTATTGAGTGGCCGCCGCATCGGGCTGGCCGCATAAACGCAAAGCTTCTCCGTAGTTAACTATCAAATCGGCGTTCTTGGGCTGCAGTTGCAATGCACTGCGGTAAAAAGAAAGTGATTCATCCGGTTTGCCTATGCGCTTGAGAATGTTAGCCAGTTGATAGGGGCCTTCGCCATCTTCAGGTTTGAGTCGCGTATAAGTGCGCCAGCAGGGTTCGGCTTCATGAAGTCGTCCCTGGCGAATCAGTAATTGGCCAAGATTGAATTGTGCCTGGGTTAGACTGGGATTGATGGTGATTGCTTGGCGAAAAGCATTTTCGGCGGCAACCAGATCGCCGAGCATGCCATTTACGGCGCCATAATTCAGCCAGATTTCCGCATTGCCGGGAAAGACTTGGCAGATCTCCTCAAATGCAAGCTTGGCTTCAGGCAGGTGATTTTGCTGGAGCAAAGCTTCAGCTTTGCGCTTGGCAGTGTTGAGATTGAGCGTTTGCTTCTTCATTGTTTGGCAGACAGTTTACGCAATTCAGCAGTGACATTTTCGATTACAGGAGACCAGTCGCGTGTGGTGTCTTGTCTGAACAGCCGCATCGAGGGATACCATACGCTAGATTCGCCCTCAAGTTGCCAGCGCCAGTCAGGTGGAAAATAGAGCAGCACCCACACCGCTTTACCCAGTCCACCGGCGAGATGGGCGGTTGCGGTATCTGCACAAATCACCAGATCAAGGCATGAGATGGCGGCAGCCGCATCGGCGAAGTCAGTGATCTGAGCACCTAAGTCGGTAATGGACAAGCCCTTCGGCGGCGTTGCAAGTTGTTCTGCCCTCGGCCCTTTCTGCAAGCTGTAGAAACTAACGCCTGCAACAGTCGCCAATGGATTAAAAGCGGGTAACGACAAGGAGCGAACGGCATTTTTCTGATGAGACGGACTACCTGCCCAGACAAGACCAATCTTGAAACCGGCGTCGCTGATACGCTGCTGCCACTGTTCACGCAGGACTGTATCAGAAGTGAGGTAGGTGCCATTCCAGTGAACAGGCTCAGGGGCCAGGTAATGTGGCAGACTCATCATGTAAACGCATGCATCGATACGGCGATCATCGAGCACATCGCGCGTGCTGATGATCTCGCTAATGCCATCGACATTTCGCAGCAGGCGGACTAATTCAGGTTTGCAGTAAACAATCAGTTTGTGGCAACGCTGTGCCAGTAGCGGCAGATACCGGCAAAATTGCAGGGTGTCGCCGAATCCCTGCTCCGCAATGACGAGCAGCGTGCCATCAGGTAGCGGTTTTCCATCCCAACGTGGCGCAGATAATTGTAGGTTGCCATATTGTTGCAACCACTCCGGATGTTGCAGGCGGGATTCGAATTCCACCCAGCCTTCTTTGTAACGGCCCAGCGCCAGCAGTAGATGCGCGCGGCTTAATTTAGCGTGGGCATGGTTTGGGTCGATGCTGAGTGCTTTTTCCAGGTGGTTCAGTGCTTGTTGTGGCTGGCCCCTCTCCTGATAGGTGATACCCATGTTGAAATGATAGCTCGCTTCATGCGCAGGACTAAGTGCCAGGGCACGCTTGAATGCGATGAATGCCTGCTCGTACAGACACTGGTCGCGGTGGATGGATCCGATGCAGTCATAAATCAACGGGTTGTCGGGGTCCAGTTGGCGTGCCGTTTCATAGGCGGTCAACGCCTCTTGAAAACGGCCAAGTTGTTGTAACAACCCGCCGAGTTCAATGTGTAGTTGCGGGTCGGCATTGTTGAGGGAGATGGCCTGACGATAATATTTTTCGGCGTCATTGAGCCGGCCAAGCCGACGATAAAAAAAGGCAATGGCATGGCAACCTGCCGTTGAATCCGGTTGCATCAAGATGTGGGTTTGAAAATTGCGTTCGGCATCAGTGTAATTTTGCAAGCTAGCCTGTGCCTGGGCCAGTTCGAGATAATAGGCTGCAATATTGGAGTTGACCGCGATTGCCTTACCGAAGGCAAATACGGCATCTCTTGGGTGATTAAGCTGTTTGGCGATCGATCCTAATTTTGCCCAAATCTTATCGTCATTCGGAGCCTGTTGGCATGCCGTGAAATAAGCATCTCTGGCCGCCAGCAGTTTACCCTCGCTGAGTAATTTCTCGGCCAGTTTAAGCTGTTTTTTGATATTAACCCGCATTTCTCACCACAAATCTCGGCAATTGCTCCTGCTGCGGCCGCTTAATGCACCGAATCTTCGCGGCGTACTCCCTTCAGGCTTCTCGGCAGACATAGACGGTTTTGATGTCGGGATCAACCTTGTATCTTTACTACCAGCGTGTTCATTTTGTTAGCGTGAATCCGATTACGAATGCGGTTCATTTCGCGGGTATCAGTAAAGGGGCCGACACGAACACGATGCCAGGTTTCCTCATTGCTGGAAACGCTATCGATACTGGACTCGACGCCAAGGAAGGCAAGTTTAGCCTTGAGGCTGTCAGCGTCTTCCTTGTGGCGGAATGAGCCGACCTGGATAACGTACTTGCCGCTTTGTTTTTCAGCGATGCGCTGTTGTTGTTCGCGTATTTCGTTGTCCGGAATTACAACTTCTTGTTCCGGTAGCAAAGTATAAAATTCAAAGCGCGGTTTCTCTGGTATAGATTTTCTGGCTTCAGCTTTTGATTTGGAGCTTTCAGCAGGCTGTGCTTTGGAGACAGGTTTGGTTTCGGCAGCCGTTTTAGTGTCTGATTGCGGAGTGCCGTCTTTTTTAATAAATAGGTAAGCGCCAACACCGACCAGTCCGCCAATCACCAAGCCAGTGACCAGCATCACCCAGCCAGGTGTGCTACTGCCGCCTCGGCCTTTGCCGCGCGGTTTGCTCTTGGACTTGCCTTTGCTGGAGCTGCCTTTGTAATCTTTCACAGCGGCTTACATGCTTTCCGGCGCGCTGACGCCGAGCAGCTCAAGGCCATTCTTAATAGTCTGGCGCACGGCTTGAATCAAGGTAAGACGTGCATTGCGCAGCGCCGCCTCGTCGACCAGGAACTGATGCGAGTTGTAATAGACATGAAAATCATTGGCCAGATCACGCAGATAATGCGCCAGCTGGTGCGGTTCGTGATTGAGCGCCGCCATCTCAAGGATTTCAGAATAACGCGACAGATTCATCATCAGCGTCTGTTCGTGGGCTTCATGCAGCAAATGCAGGCTGGCACGGCCTTGGGCCGCATCGTAACTAAAGCCCTTTTCCGTCAATTGCCGCAGCACGCTACAGACACGGGCATGAGCATACTGAATGTAATAAACAGGATTGTCGGAAGATTGCGACTTAGCCAGATCAAGATCGAAGTCCATATGCTGCTCACACTTGCGCATCACATAGAAGAAACGCGCGGCATCATTGCCGACTTCAGCGCGTAATTCGCGCAGTGTTACGAACTGGCCTGAGCGCGTCGACATCTGCACCCGTTCGCCGCCGCGATACAAAATGGCGAATTGCACCAGCAGCACGTCGAGTTTGTCCGGATTATCGCCCAGTGCCTTGAGCGCGCCTTTGACGCGCGGTACGTAACCGTGATGATCGGCGCCCCAGATGTCGATCACACGCTCAAAACCGCGCTCCATCTTGTCCATGTGATAGGCAATATCAGAGGCGAAATAGGTGATCTGGCCGTTCTCGCGCACCACGACGCGGTCTTTCTCATCACCGAATTCGGTGGAGCGGAACCACTGCGCGCCGTCTTTTTCATAAACAAAACCATTATCCCGCAAGCGTTGCAGGGTACGTTCGACAGCATTGGATTCGGTCAGCGAATGTTCGGAATACCACTGATCATAGGTGACACCAAATTCTTCCAGATCCTGGCGGATGTCGGCCAGCACGGTGTCGAGACCGAGATCAAACACTTCGCGATAGGCGCTGGCACCAAGCAGATTTTTCGCCCGCGCCACCAGGGCATCGATATGGATTTCTTTATCGCCGCCCTGCGGTTCATCGGCGGGGATATCGGCAAACACTTCGTCGGCGAAGTGGCGCAATGTGATGCCACGCATTTTGTAGAGCGCGCCGGAAATCTCGCGCACGTATTCACCCTTGTAGCCGTTGCTGGGGAAGGTGAACTTCTCGCCGCATTGTTCCAGATACCGCAGCCAGATGCTGGTGCCGAGGATATCCATCTGCCGTCCGGCGTCGTTGACGTAATACTCGCGATGGACGTTAAAGCCCACAGCGGCGAGCAGGTTGGCGACGGTAGCGCCATAAGCTGCGCCACGGCCGTGGCCGACATGCAGCGGGCCGGTCGGGTTGGCGGAAACGAATTCAACTTGAATAGACTTACCCGCACCCACGCTCGAACGGCCAAAGCGGTTGCCTTGATCCAGCGCATCCGTGACCGCCGCCTGATAGGCCTCTGGTTTAAGCGTGAAATTGATAAAGCCTGGGCCAGCAATCTCGATCTTGGCGACCAGATCCGATGTCGGCAATGCGGCGATCAGCTTTTCCGCCAGCTGGCGTGGATTCTGTTTTGCGGCCTTGCCCAGCATCAGCGCATTGTTGCAGGCGAAATCGCCATGGCGCGGATCGCGGCAGCGCTCCAGCAACGGGGTGGCATCCAACCCCCCGGGCAGGGTGCCGTTCTGTTGCAGGGTGCGGATGGCCTGGGTAACGAGCTGTTGCAAATGTTGTTTCATGGAGCTTGGGGTTCTCAGCGATAAATACACGATTAGCGGGCAATTATCCCTTGCCGGAGGAGGCGGCGCAACAGAGCGACAGTATTGTAGGTCGGGTTAGCGGGCGCGACGGACTGAAAGTCCTAGTCCTTTAGGGTAACCCGACGACCTAGCCGCTCACTCATGCCCAACACCTTCGAAATCCAATGAGGCCTGTCCCCAATCCGCGGGATATATCCCTTCCCCAACGTGGCGGTGAAAACTGGAATAGGGCCATGCCAAGGGTGATGACGTATACCCATGTTTCACCGGGTTGTAATGAATGTATTCCACATGGCGGACAAAATCTGCTTCATCCCGCAAGGCATGCTCCCAATACCGGTGTTGCCAGATGGCCTGTTGCTGCTTTGTGGCACGGGAACGATTCGGGGCGATGCGCAACGCCGGGTCGCAATGTTTGGTAAACCAGGTCTTGATCAGGCGCCAGCGTCTGGAGAAATCCGCATCGCCAGGCGGCAGGGTCCAGATACAATGCAGATGGTCAGGGAGCACCGCGATCGCATCTATTTCGAAGGGATGCCTGGCGCGCACCGCGCGAAAAGCCGCGCGCAACACGTCAATCGTCGTCGCGTTCAAAAGCAATGGACGGCGTTCCTCTGTTACGAGAGTAAAAAAGAACGATCCTCCGGGGATGAATACACGCCGGTATCTCATTTCAATGACATATCATGTCGGGTTACGCTACGCTAACCCGACCTACGATGTCTGCTTCACGGAACACAAACGATTGGCTCCCCTCTGTCGCATCCGTCTTGGCCAGCGTCACCGCCTTGGGGGCAAACCAGAACTCCACCGACAGCGCATTGCCACTGTTATCTTGCAGCGTCAGGTTGTCCTTGAACATGCGCTCGGCGAAACCTTTGTAATCACTGGGCAAGCCCGGATATGCGGTCTGAAGCAATGCGCCGTTCTCGGCAATCCCCAGTGACAGTTGTTTAAGCAGATAATCGGCCTCGAACAGAATCTGGCCGAAGTTGCGGTTGCGAGTGGCGCCGAAGTAGGTGACATCCCACAATCCGGTCTGATAAGCCCGGGCGGTATCCGCCGTATAGAAGGTAATGCCGGGGTCCTGATTCATGGCGAAGACGGAATTGATCGCCACCACCAGATCGTCCATGTCGATCACCCCCTGAACCGCGCCTTCACCCACAAACACCACTTCGCCCTTGACCGGATCATAGGTCGCGCCACGGATGTTGTTGACTTGGTTGAGCAGGGTCAGGGTTTTGTTAAGGGTGACGCCGGCGAAGTTGGACGGCGTATTCGATGTTGAATTGACGATCCCTCCGTCGCCGATGGAACACATCTCCGCCGCCCCCGCCCCCGCGCTCCACACCATCCCGGCGCTGATCGCCGCGACGCGCAGTGCGCGGGCGAGGGTGTTGAGTTTGAATTGGGTGGTCGTCATCTCAGCGTGTTTCATACTTCTTTCCCCAGGACCGGCCACGCCGGTTGTGTTGTTGTTTGTTGTGGTGTTCGTGTTCGTACATTCAATGTAGCCTCGATGAAGCGTAGCGGAATCGAGGTATTTATCGTTTATCCTATCGTCAGTCCCGGATTCCGTTTCACTTCATCCGGGCTACGCTTGCTTCAGTTATTGGCGTCTTACATCGTAATTAGTGCGCCTTACGCGCGTTCAAAGAAAATACCCTACCGTCACAATAAGCAACAAAGTGAAAATAGTTAAGAAAATTACGTATCCAAAAATAGTCGAAAATTTGCGCCCGAAATATTTTTCGCCGTAACCCATATAATATGGAAACGGCACATTTTTCTTAATTGCCCATAAAAATTCAAAAAACGCCCCTACATTGACTAACCATACACCGATCAATACAAACTCTTCGACCAAATCAGTAGCAATTGCAACAATCGAACCTAAAACAACGATCAATACCAGAAGCTGCTGGATATCCTGCCGACTCATTATTTGTACCTACACACTGAGGGTGGTGGACTATATGTTGGATCGAGTTTTGATCTCACCCACTCATTCGCGCTATAGTGTTGCTTATCAATTTCTTCTATTAAATTGAACTTCTTCTCTGTGTACGCAGTTCCGCCCGCAATCGTTCCCTCTCCCCAGGCGAGACCAAGTGATAAATCAGCATTTCTCTTATCGTCAACCAAAGATGGCGCTGCAAATGCCAAACCTCTTTCGTTAAACTCAGTCAGGTTAGCAGACGCTGTTAATGCTCCATGTATAGGACCATAGAGCCGACCACCTACCGTACCTTCCAATGTGACGCCATTACTCGGGGTGGCCGTAGACAACATCAGAGAATACCCGCTGCTATTGCCCAAACCAGGCATCACTTTGGAATAAACGTCTAGAGTTGCCAAATCGAGAATCGCACACCCTCCAGCCCCACCGATTGAAAATGCATCGCCGCACGCCTCAATCGACGCCAACCCTCTCGGATCCACAAACGAAAGCGGATTATTCATCACATACACATACCGATTCTGCGTCGCCGGTTCCGCCATGCGGCCGAGGAACGGATCGACGCTGATGAATCGGCCGAGCTGCGGGTCGTAGTAACGGGCGCGCAGGTACAGGAGTCCGGTGTTGGCATCGTATTCCTCGCCGGTGTAGCCGTGGCGGGTGGTGGTGTTGCCGCTGACGAGGGTGCGGCTGCCGAAGGCGTCGTAACGGTATTCGTTGATGACGGCGGCGCTGCTGCTTAAGGCATGAGTGATGTTGCCGGTGCTGCCGCCGGGGAGCAGGTATTGGCTGGCGCCGCCGATCTCTTCGGCCAGGGGTTCATGGTCGCCGTAGACATGGCGGGCGGTGACGCTGTTGTTGCTGTCGAGCTCCATCAGCACGTGGTTCATGCCGAAGACGGGGGCGGTGAGGTATTTTGTGGTTTGGCCATTGACGGTTTTGCTGACGCGGGCGCCGAGGGCGTTGTAGGCGTAGTCAACGGTGGTGCCGGGTTTTTGGAGTTTGATCAAATAGCCGCGGTCATCCCAGGTGTAGGTGGTGAGGCCGTTGGTGGCGTGGCTGCGGGTTTGGATGCGGCCGACGCTGTCGTAGGTGAGTTGTTTCTGCACGGCTTCGCTGCCGGCGGGCGGTGTGTAATAAACTGTTTGCAGGCGATTGCCGTCGTAGGCGTAGCGATAGACGCCGTAGGCTTTGGGCGTGCCGCCGCTGGCGGCGGGGTTGTTGAGATTGGTGATGGTCTCCTGGGTGCGGTTGCCGAAGGCGTCGTAGACGAAGACGGTGTTGCGGCCGTCGGCTTCGGTGACGGTTTCGAGGCGCTGGTTGCCGTCGTAGGTGTAGTCGGTGTTGCTGACGCTGCTGGCCGTGGTGCGGGTGATGCGGCTGTAGAGCGTGGTGTTGGGGACGTAGGTGAAGGTGTCGCTGTAGATCAGGCTGGTGTCTGACTTGTTATGGGTGATGCTTTTGAGGCGGCCGGTGTCGGCTTCATATTGCCAGCTGGTTTTGACGCCGTTGGGGTAGGTGCGCGATTGCAGGCGGCGCAGAACAGACCATGCCGCGAGTGAGTGTTCCGATTCAGGGAGGTCGTTGAACATGAGCACAGATTAAAGGGAAAAGGGGAAAGAAGAAAGGACAACGGGATAACCCATCTACGTCATTTCGGATGGCCGCGTTCCCATTTACAACAAATCTATCGGATCCACATCCAGCGACATTCTGACTTTGCGCGCCGTTGGCAATTCCGATAATCGTGGCGTCCAGATATCCAACAGCTTATGCAATGTGGCTCGGCGAGGGGCTTGCAGCAGCAATTGGGCTCGGAATTTTCCGGCACGGCGTTCCATCGGTGCGGGCAGTGGTCCGAACAGTTCGACACCGGCGTGCCCGATCCCGGCAGCCAAGGCCTGTGCCTGTTCCAAAAATGCCAACGGGGCTTCACGCTGGCTTGCTTCCGCCCGTAATACCGCCAAGTATTGGTAGGGCGGCAGAGCGGCGGTTTCGCGTTCGGCCAAGGCATCTTCGGCGAAGGCGTGGTAACCCTCGCGACACAAGCGTTGCAGCAGCGGGTGGTCGGGATGATGAGTCTGGATCACCACTTCACCCGGACGTTCGGCGCGACCGGCGCGACCGCCGACCTGTACGATCAATTGCGCCATCCGTTCCCCGGCACGAAAGTCGATGCCGAACAGGCCTTGATCACCATCGAGAACGCCGACCAGAGTGACATCAGGAAAGTGATGGCCCTTGGCCAGCATCTGGGTGCCAATCAAAATCCGGCTACGACCATCGTGAATGTCACTGAGGATTTGTTCGAGGCTGCCCTTGCGCCGGGTGCTGTCGCGGTCGATGCGGCAAATGCCAATGTCCGGGAAGTGTTGTTGCAACGTTTGTTCGATGCGTTCGGTGCCGCTGCCGATGGCGCGTAAATCGGCGCTGCCGCAGCTCGGGCATTGTTGCGGCAATGGCCGTTGGCTGCCGCAATGATGGCAACGCAGGTGTCGTTGTTGCTGATGCAGCGTCATGTGCGCATCGCAGCGGCGACACTCCGCAGTCCAGCCGCATTCGTGGCAAATCAATGTTGGTGCAAAGCCGCGACGATTGAGGAAGAGCAACACCTGGCCGCCCGCATCCAAATGCCGTCGCATACGTTGCAACAAAGGTTCGGAAAGTTGTTCCTGCATCACCTGTCGTCGCAGATCGAGCAATTCCACGCGCGGTGCCTGTGCGCTACCGGCGCGATCCGGCAAATGTAAGCGTTGAAAACGCCCCTGTTTTACATTGAGCAGACTTTCAAACGACGGTGTTGCCGAACCGAGCACGATGGGAATATTCAATTGCTGCGCGCGTACCAGCGCTAGATCGCGGGCCGAATAGCGGAATCCGGATTGTTGTTTGAACGACGCGTCGTGTTCTTCATCGACAATGATTACCCCCGGCTTCGCCAGCGGCGTGAACACGGCGGAGCGGGTGCCGATCACAATCGCCGCATCGCCAGCAGCGGCGTAAAGCCAGGCATTTTGCCGTTCATGTTCGCTTAAGCCGGAATGCAGCACCGCCAGCGGCGCCGAGAAACGCTGCTCGAAGCGCATTAACAATTGCGGGGTCAGTGTGATTTCAGGCACTAGTACTAACGCCTGTCGGCCTGAGGCCAGCACTTGAGCGATGATTTGCAAATACACTTCCGTCTTACCGCTGCCCGTCACACCATCAAGTAAGAATGGCGTGAATTTATCGAGCTGTGCACACACAGTATCAACGGCGGCGGCTTGTGCTGGGTTTAGTGATGGCGGTGTGTCACTGGGGTTATGATTGTGTTTCAGATCGGGAATCTGCTCGATGCGCGCCCAGCCTTTGGTGCAGAGTTGGTTTAGCGTTTTGCGATCGACGCTGTCGTCCAGTTCGTCATCGGCAAGACAATTGTCGTTGGCCCGCAAGCGCTGCAACAATGCGGCCTGTCGAACTGCGCGGCGCGCCAAGGCAGTGGTGTCCTGTTCGGCACCGATGTCGCTCAAATGCCAGCGTGAACGTTGGCCCGGAATCGCTGCCTCACCTTGCCGCAGCCGCGTTGGCAGTGCTGTGGCGATGACCTCGCCCAGCGGGTGGTGATAATAGTCCGCCGCCCAGCGCAAAAAATGTAATAAGTCCGGCGGAAGGAGCGGCGTTTGATCCAGCACCGCTTCGGCCGGGCGCAGGCGCTGGCGATCAATCGATGAATGGTCGACGACCTCGAGCAAAATCCCCACCGTCTGGCTGCGGCCGAAGGGCAGTCGCAGTCGCATGCCCGGTTGCAGATTGGGGTTACTGCCATCGCGCGGCGGCAGATAATCGAAACAGCGATACAGTGGTGAGGGTATTGCGACGCGCAAAATGGTAGGGGGGTTGGCCATGGCGGGCATTTTAGCACCCTCGCCAAAACCGAGTATTTTGAATGGTCTTGTTAACGCAATTTCTTAAGTGAGTAACGCTAACTGCTTATGATTGTTTTGATTTGCCATGTTATGCACTAATCCTGTGGATAACTCTGTGCATGATTTACAATCAGGCATGCCAAGTGGCCGCCGTTGTTACAGATTTATTAAACTGATCACGTCGTGATCTTAAAATATATCTTTATAAGTTTCAATTAGTTATTAATGTTTGCCGAGACGGTCTCAGGGCGGGGAAATATTTTATCCCCGGCGCTTGACCTGCCGGCGCCGGGTGTGTACAAAACGTTGCGCCTAAAAGGGTCGAACCACGACCAGGATTACTGCCGCGATCAAAATCAGTACTGGGAATTCATTGAACCAGCGGAAAAAAACGTGGCTGCGGCGGTTGCGGTCATGCTTGAAATCCTTCACCAGCTTGCCGCACCAAACGTGATAACCAATTAACAATAGCACCAGGGCCATTTTGGCATGGAACCAGCCGCCGCTGTTAAGGCCCAGGTCATAGCCCATCACCAGCCACAAGCCAAACACTGTCGTTAGCACCGCGCCGGGAGTCATAATGCCGTAGAAGAGCTTGCGCTCCATAATCTTAAACCGCTCCAGGCTCGGCGGGTCATCACTCATCGCGTGATAGACAAACAAGCGTGGTAAATAGAACAGTCCGGCGAACCAGGTGACCATGAAAATGATGTGAAAGGCTTTAACCCAAAGCATAGTGTTGATTCCTAATCAATTTCGATCCGACTGTTTAGCATATCCCGGCGGGGGATGCTACCTTGTGCAAGCTGAAGAAGAACGATAGAACCGCGAAGGACGCTAAGGACGCAAATATTCAACGCTGTTGTGTTGAGGCGGTACCCTTGAGCGCAGATGCGCCTGTTGGGCGATTTTCCTTCGCGTTCTTTGCGGCCTTAGCCGTTTGCTTTTTTTAGGATGATGGAGACGATGGACGAGTGGGTGCAGGAGTGGGGTTTATGGGGGCTGTTCGCCAGTGCCTTTGTCTCATCCACGCTGTTTCCCGGCGGCTCGGAAGTGGTGTTGCTGGCCTTGGCGCTGGAGAAGACGCATGCCATCAGCACGCTGTTTGTGGTGGCGACGGTCGGTAATGTCATCGGCGGCATGACCTCGTGGGGCATCGGTCGCTGGCTGGCTGTGCGTTTTCCCGGCCGAAGTTTGAGTCATCCCCGGCAACAGGTGATGCTCAAACAACTACAGCGCTGGGGGAGTCCACTTTTACTTTTGTCGTGGCTGCCGGTGATTGGCGATCCGCTGTGTTTGGTGGCGGGCTGGTTACGCATCAACCCTTGGCTGGCGCTACTGTTTACGGCGATCGGCAGAGGGTGTCGCTATGCGTTTTTGTTGTTGTGGGTGTAAAAAATCAATCGCAGGGACGATTCATGAATCGCTCATTTATAGTTTCAGCCGATTATTAAACAATGAGCACTATGTGGTCTGGTTAGTCGCGGAGCGGCGTAATCCGGAGAATCTACGCCGCGCCAGGACTCGCCATCGACTCAACATTCGGCAAGCCACCTTTAATCACGCTCACCTCAAAGCCGTACTGGCTCAGAATAAACGCCGCGGCGGAGCTGCGGCGGCCGGTCTGGCAATAGCAAATGTACTGTTTGTCGTGGGCAAGTGTCTGCGCGAGGCGGTGTGTGTCGTTGAGTGGGATGTTGATCGCGCCAGGCATGTGGTGGTGCTGGAATTCGTTGCGGGCGCGGACATCGATCCATTGTGCGCCTTGTGCAATTTTCTTTCCGGCATCTTCCAGTGTAATCCAGTTCTGCATCGGTTCCTGCATCAGGGTCAGGAATTCTTGCTTATTCAGCCGCAGCAATACGCCGTCGGTTTGCATGGAGACCGTGGCATTGCGGGGCTTGTCCGAAATCAATGCCGCCTCGCCAAAGCTTGAGCCCTCGCTCAGGTGCGCCATTTCGATCGAGTCATCATTATTTTGTTCGTCGGCATCGGCAATGCGTGTGACCAGCGCCTCGCCTTGTTCAATCACGTAAAAATAATCGCCCTCGTCACCCTGGCGGATGATGACTTCACCGGCGTGGACGCGCATCGGTTCCATTTTTTCCAGCAGCAGATCGATGTTGGCGGCAGGCAATTTACGGAAGTTGGGTGAGTGCTGCATCTTGCTCTTGAGCGCGCCTTTGTCGATGGTGATGATTTCATCGCCGCTCATGATCACTTCTTCGGTGTCGGATGATGCGCTCTGCGCCCAGGCGAGCATGGTGTCGACCAGCTCGCGGTCGATGCGGATGAAGATCACCGGTGTTAACGCGGTCACAGTGCAACGATGCGGTTGCTGATTATCCAGCGGATGGCGGCTTTGCGGTGTTTTGCTGGCGATGCGGGTAGTAGTGCCATCGGGTGCGCGCAACTCAACTTCGCCCTCCATCAAGTACCAGAGCGAGTTGTCGCTGTCGCCAGTCTTGAACAGGGGGCGGCCTTTGGTCGCGGCTTGTTCCATGGCCTGGGCGGCCAGTTCAGAGATCTGGTCGGGCTGGAGGGAGGCGATCGGTTCGAGCCGGACAAAGCTCGAGAGATTCACTCCGCTCGTTGCGTCATTCATGACAGTCGAGTTTCCCTTTTGTTTCAACATGCATGGATTGTTACGACACCGCCACCCTGGCCTTCTTCCCGCAGCAGCGGCAAGTTAATCCTATCCCATGGACATGATACACTTGCGGCCTGTGCGGGCAGTCGCCCGATATTGTTATCGGCCAACTAAATCATGACATTAGACAGCGGGATCAGGCTCCGCGAAATCCCCTATAATTACACGTCTTTCTCCGATCGTGAGATAGTCATACGCTACCTCGGCGATTCCATGTGGGGCGTCCTCAATGAGCTGCGAGGCGCTCGCCGCACGGGTCGCTCGGCGCGGATGTTGTTCGAAGTGCTGGGGGATATGTGGGTCATTCAGCGCAATCCCTTTATCCAGGATGACCTGCTGGAAAATCCTAGCCGCTGGGGGTCTTTGACGCATGCCTTGCACCATCGTTTGGACCAGATTCTGATCCGGGCGTCGGGTAATGACCGGGCCTTGCAGCTGGTGACCAAGGCGCGGGTGGCGGTGGCCGAGTTCGAGGCCTGGTTGCCGCGGCAGGGGGCGTTGCGCAAAAAGGTGTTCAGACGCCTCGCCAAAGTCACCCGCAAGGACAATATCCGTTTCGATGGCCTGTCGCGGGTGTCGCATGTGACGGACGCCACCGACTGGCGCGTGGAATACCCGCTGGTGGTGTTGATGCCGGACACTGAGGCCGAGATCGCGCCCCTGGTCGCGGCCTGTATTGAGCTGGGCCTGACTATCATCCCGCGGGGCGGCGGTACCGGTTATACCGGCGGGGCGGTGCCCCTGTATGGCGATACTGCCGTGATCAATACCGAGAAGTTGGAAGCGCTGGGGCAGGTTGAATATCGCGCGCTGGAGGGTGTTGCGGACAAGGTCGCCACCGTGCGCGCCGAGGCGGGCGTGGTCACGCGCCGGGTCAGCGATCTGGCTCATGCCAATAAACTGGTCTTTGCGGTCGACCCGACCTCACAGGATGCCTCCACCATCGGCGGTAACATCGCCATGAATGCCGGTGGCAAGAAGGCGGTGTTGTGGGGCACGGCGCTGGATAACCTGGTGTCGTGGCGGATGGTGACGCCGGACGCCGACTGGCTTGAAGTTGAACGTCTCAATCACAACCTTGGCAAGATCCACGATCAGGCGGAAGTCACGTTTCGTGTGACGCGTTACAAAGCCGATGGCAAGACACGACGCAGCGAGCCGGAGCTGTTGCGCATGCCTGGTACCCTGTTTCGCAAACGTGGCTTGGGAAAGGATGTCACCGATAAGTTTCTCGGCGGCTTGCCAGGAATTCAGAAAGAAGGCTGTGATGGCCTGATTACCTCGGGCGTGTTTATTTTACATCGTGAACCCAAATTCACGCGCACGGTGTGTCTGGAATTTTTCGGCAATAACGTCAGCCTTGCCGTACCGGCGATCCTCGAAACCAAGAACTATCTCGATGCCAATCCCAATGTCATGTTGTCGGGGCTGGAACATCTCGATGAGCGTTACGTCAAGGCCGTGAACTATAACACCAAGGCGCCACGCCGCGAGCGGCCGAAGATGGTGTTGTTGATCGATGTCGCGGGCGACGATGAAAACGCCGTCGCCGAAGCATCTTCCACCGTGGTGCGCATGGCCAATGCCCGCAACGCTGAAGGTTTTGTGGCGGTCAGCCCCGAGGCGCGGCGCCGGTTCTGGGAGGATCGTTCACGTACCGCCGCCATTGCCGCCCACACCAACGCCTTCAAAGTGAATGAAGACGTGGTGATTCCGCTGGAGCGTCTGGGTGACTACAACGACGGCATCGAGCGCATCAATATCGAATATTCAACGCGCAACAAGCTGCGCATGCTGGCGGCGGTGCGTGAGTATCTGCAAGGCGATTTGCCGGAGTCACGGCGCGCGCCGGGCTATGAGCATAGCAGTGAAGCAGCGGCGATTTTCGAAGCCAAGCGTCGTGCCGCGCTTGAGTATGTCAGCAAGCTGGAGCGTCGCTGGACGACATTGATGGAATGTCTCGATCAGCCGGCGGTAGCCCATGATGAATTATTGGATGCCGAGGCGCGTGCTGCGCTACAGCCCGGTGATACGCTGTTTAATCTCCTGTTGCGCCGTGATTTACGCATTTCCTATCGCCACGAGGCAGAACGACCACTGAAAGATATTTTCCATGGCCAGGATCTGGAGCCAGTGCGTAAGCGTCTGGATGAGATTCATAAAGAGATACGTACCAGCCGCTTATTCGTTGCCATGCATATGCATGCTGGCGATGGCAACGTGCACACCAATATTCCGGTCAACTCCAATGACTATCAGATGTTGCAGGAAGCGGACCAGATCGTTGGGCGGGTGATGCATCTGGCGACTGCGTTGGAGGGTGTTATTTCCGGTGAGCACGGCATCGGCATCACCAAGTTTCAGTATTTGGGTGCGGCCGATGTTCAGCGTTTCGCCGATTACAAGCAGAAGATCGATCCCAAGGGCAATTTCAATCGCGGCAAGTTGATGCCGGGCTCAGGATTGAATAACGCCTATACACCTTCTTTGCGTTTAGTGCAGCAAGAGGCGCTGATTCTCGAAGAAAGCGAACTCGGCGCGCTCAATGACGACATTAAGCATTGTCTGCGTTGCGGCAAGTGTAAGCCGGAATGCAGTACCCATGTGCCACGCGCCAATCTGTTGTATTCGCCGCGCAACAAGATTTTGGCCTCGGGCCTGATTATTGAAGCGTTTCTGTACGAGGAACAGACACGGCGCGGGATTTCGATTCGTCATTTCGATGAGATGAACGATGTTGCCGACCATTGTACGGTGTGTCACAAGTGTTTGAATCCGTGTCCGGTCAATATCGATTTCGGTGATGTGACAATCCGCATGCGGACCATACTCCAGAATCGCGGCCAGAAGCGCACCAATATCAGCACGCGGGCGGCAATGGCGTTTTTGAATATCACCGATCCGGCAACGATCAAGATTATGCGTAAGCTGATGATCGAGTGGGGTTACGGCGCGCAACGTTTGGCACATCGCATATTCAAGCAAAAACGCTGGTTTGGCGAAAAGGAACTGCCTGCGGCGACTACCGGTAAGATGCCGGTCAAGGCGCAGATCATCAACTTCATGAAGAAGCCGATGCCGGCTGGGTTGCCGTCACAGACCATGCGCGCCATGCTGGGCGCGGAGGACGCCAAGACAGTGTCGATCTTGCGCGATCCGACCAGGGTTACTGAAGAAACCGAAGCCGTGTTTTATTTTCCGGGTTGCGGCTCGGAGCGGTTGTTTAGCGAGATCGGTCTCGCCACATTGTCGATGCTTTATAACACTGGCGTGCAGACAGTGTTGCCGCCAGGCTATCTTTGTTGCGGTTATCCGCAAACCTCAAGTGGTGATGCAGCCAAGGGGCGTCAGATCACGACCGATAATCGCGTATTGTTCCATCGTATTGCCAACACGCTCAATTATCTCGACATCAAGACCGTCATTGTGTCTTGCGGCACCTGCATGGATCAGTTGCTGAAATATGAGTTCGAAAAAATCTTCCCGGGTTGCCGCTTGCTCGATATCCATGAGTTTTTGATGGAGCGGGGTGTCAGTTTGGAGAATGTCGATGGTGTGAAATATCTGTATCACGATCCTTGCCACACACCGATGAAGACGCACAATCCAATCAAGGTCGCGTCGACTTTGTTGAATCAGGATGTGCAACTCTCGCCGCGCTGTTGCGGCGAGGCAGGCACATTTGCGGTATCGCGTCCGGACATCGCCACCCAGGTGCGCTTCCGCAAGCAGGAAGAGTTGCAAAAAGGCATCACCGCCCTAACGGGGCAGCCGCGTGCGGAAACAGGACAGGTGAAGTTGCTGACATCATGCCCCGCCTGCCAGCAAGGCTTGGCTCGTTATGGCGACGATACTAATGCCGAGGTTGCCTATATTGTGGTCGAGCTGGCCAATAAGCAACTCGGTGCCGGTTGGCAGAGCCGTTTTATCGAGCAGGCGAAGCAGGGTGGGATTGAGCGGGTGTTGTTGTAAATACAACGTAGGGTGCGCCATGCGCACCATTGCTTTGCTGCTAAAAAGCGCGCGTGCGCATGGCGCACCCTACTCTACGAAATCTTAAACCGCCCCACCAGATTTTGCAGTTCAGCGCCGAGGCGGCTTAATTCCTGGCTTGCGCTCTTGGTTTGTTCCGAGCCGCTGGCGGTCTGTTCCGCCAGGTCGCGAATATTCGAAACATTCTTGTTCATTTCCTCGGCGGTGGCGCTTTGTTCTTCCGCTGCGCTGGCAATCAAGGTATTCATTTCATTGATGGTGGATACCGAAGCGCTGATGCTCTGTAACGCTTGTTCGGTCTGATGCGCCTGACTGACGCTGGTTTCAGCAGTCTTGCTGCCTTCCTGCATGGTGGCCGCTGCGCTGCGTGATTGCGTTTGCAGCTTGGCGATCATGGCCTCGATTTCAACGGTCGATTGCTGGGTGCGGCTGGCCAGGGTGCGTACCTCGTCGGCCACCACGGCAAAGCCCCGGCCCTGTTCACCGGCGCGTGCCGCTTCTATCGCCGCATTCAGCGCCAGCAGATTGGTTTGCTCGGCAATGGATTTGATGACGTCCAAAATTTTACCGATCGCCTGGCTGTCGCTTTCCAGTTGTTTGATCACTCCCGCCGATTTTTCCACCTCAGCGGCCAGGTGGCTGATTGTGGTCACGGTGTTATTCACCACGCTTAATCCATTACGAACCTCTTGCTCCGCCTTGCTGGCAGCGGTGGCCGCGCCAGCGGCATTGTTGGCCACTTCATGCACGGTCGCGGTCATTTGATTCATGGCGGTCGCGACCAGCTCTGTTTCCCGGCGCTGGCGATCAATGTTGTTAGCGCTGTCTTGAGAAGAGGTTGCGACTTCTTCCGACGCCGATCCCAATTGCGCAGCGCTGCCGACAATTTTCTCCAGCACCTGTTGCATTTGCTGGGCCATGGTATTAAAGCTGGTGGCAATGCCCTGCATTTCGTCATGAGTATTAATGGTGAGGCGAGTGGTGAGATCGCCGCCTGCCAGGCGCTGTGCCGCCTGCCAGGCGCTGTGCCGCCTGCCCCGTCTGGACAATATTGGTTTCAATGGATGAGTACAAGCCGCCGAACATGTAGGCCACCAGTCCAAGTACTGCGACAGCCAACCCGCCATCTAACCACATGGCCTTGGTGCCACTGGCAATGCGGGCGTTATAGAGCGCCCCCAGTTCCGGTAGGGCCGAATCATAGTTCTCAAAGCTTTTATCAATGGCAAAGGTGGCTGTATCGAAGACCTCGTTTGGTTTTACCTGGATGGCCGTGGCGTCTATAAACGCGGTGGTGTAGAAATTCGTGAGCATGGCGATTGCTGCGGCACCCTCTTCAAACCCCTTGTCGAGCTTGGCCTGTAATCCCACGTCATGTTTGGTGGCCAACTTGGCTTCGAATTTGACTGATTGGATGGCAATATTGACGCGATCAAGCAGTACCGAGATCTTGGTTTTTTGCTCGGGTGTAATTTCGCCCTTGGCCGCGATCGATACCCCCAGGCCACGTCCCTGACCCAGGGATTCGAGGGCCAGCGGCAATTTGTTGGTCAGAATGTCACCGAGGTAAAATGCATCTGCATGACCGTCCAGACTCATCTGGCTGTTATCGGCAATGCGTGCGTTGTAGTCGAGCACATCCGCCAGCAGGGCGGTGTGTGTCTTGAGGCTCTCGGGTGGGGACATGCTCATGGAGCTGTTCTTAATGGTTTCCCATTTACTTTGCAGGGCGCTTAGCTCGCTGTTGAGCTCGAGACGAGTGTTCTCGCTGCTCTCCATCTCTTTCAGCTTGGTGAACGCAGCATCAACAGTCCCGCGCTTGTCCATAATCTTGCTTTGGAAACTTTGATCGCCATTGAGGTAGGCCCCCGTCATCGCCCGGTGTTGGGCGATGTGTTGCAACAGTTGCCGGCTTTGTTTCAGGTATTGCAGCCCGAGCTGTTCTTGCCGGGTGACATTAATTTCATCGTGGATACGTTGCAGCAGCATGGTGGCGAGTATCATCATCGGCACGAAGACGATTAGCGTAATGAGTGCAAACTTTTGGGAATAACGCATGCGATTCATGATGGCCGCAGCGGGAGCGAGGAACGAGTTCATGAGACCCCCTTGTCTTTGATGTCAGAGAATATTCGATATGGGACTGATCCACTCGGCCAGTCCTGTGGCGGTGACTGGGCCACGAAAACATAACGGCCAGTGGGGTGAATAGTTGAGCCGAGCTCAGGCGGGAATGTTAAATAACCTATTTTCATGTCTTGGATGGCGCATCCTTGGCCGGACGGGATGTTGTTCATATCTATATATTTAATAGGGCTTTATTGTCTAAAAAAGGGGGTGGCAAAACTCATGATGAATGGCAAGGGTTACCAAGCACACTGTGTAGACGGTAAAAAATAAATAAAGCCGTAAGAAGGGGTAGGAAGAAGCTGGCGTACTGCCTTTTTTTGAGAATGTGTTCAGGAAAAACTGCGCGCGATCATTTTCAATGCGGCCACGACCAGCACTAATGCCAATGCGCGGCGGATGTAGGGTGTGCTGAGGTAGCGACTGCCATACTCAGCCCCAATCAACCCGCCCACCAACGCCAGCAATGCCCATAACGGCAATGACTGTGGCCAACTAATTCCGGCGCTACTCAAACCGATCAAGCCTGCGATTGAGTTAACCAAAATAAACGGCGCGGCAATCGCCGACACAGTGCGCGTGGGAGCCCAGGCCAGCATGATCATGAGCGGACTGAGAAAAATGCCGCCACCGACACCGGTCAAGCCGGAGAGCAGGCCGATACCGGCGCCGCTGATTAATAAGGGCAGTGTGGGTGGTGTGTGAATTCGTTCCTGGTGGGAGGTGGGTGCGCCACGCCACATCCAGAGGGCGGTGTAGGCGAGAACAACACCCAATAACGGGGCGTAAAAAACGGCGGGCAGTTGCCAATAGCCGCCAATGAAGGCGGCGGGCGCGGAACACAATACCAGCGGCAAAAATAGGCGTCGGTCGAAATGTCCGGCGCGTGCGAAACGATATGTGCCGATGCTGGCCACCAGGACATTCAGCGCCAGGGCGGTGGGTTTCATGGTGGCGGGCGCGATACCAAACAAGGCCATCGCGGCAAGATAGCCGGAGGCGCCGCCATGACCGACTGCGGCATACAGTAATGCAGCGGCGAAAATCAGTCCGGCGAGGAGAATAGCGTCAATATCCATTTGCGCCTAGCTTTCGGCCAGTTTGCGTATTTGCGTAGACAATGACCAATACGCATTAATTAGTTCGGCAAGAGTTCCATCGGATAGTTGACCGATGTGGCTGAAACATCCTTGGCGCCAAAATTGATGCTCTTGATCTTGAGTGTCAGTTTGCGCTCCAGGTCGGCGTCGCCCAATTCAGAAGAAACAATACTGCATTCAGTGACGGCGCCGCTGGGGTCGATCACGATCTTGAATACGATTTTGCCCTGCAATGCCGGGTTGCTACGCAGTGCGCGTTGATAAATGGCATAAATTGCGTTGTAGTTGGCTTGCATGATGCGGGCAATCTCATCTTCCGAACGGCCGCTGCTGCGTTCGCCCTTGGCTTTGTTTGCGCTGGCTACACTGCTGCCGCTGGCCTCCTGATTGGCAATTTCGCTGCTGATGCTGGCAACCTGACGGCCGCCGAGATCGGCGCCGCTGCCGGTACTGCGGCCAAATTTGGACGTATCGATGCCGCCGCTGCCTTTGCTGGCTTTGCCCACCAGAATAGAGGTGGCCTTGGCGCTTTCTTTTTGGCCACTGGTGATCAGTTCCTGCGCCGGTTTGTTAGTGCTCGCGGTTGTTGCCGGTGCAGAGTCACGCAAATCGGCCAGCATGTCACTCATGGCCAGGACGCCGCTGGCGGCTGCTTTTTTACGCGCGGCTTCGACTCTAGCCTGCGGTTGTTCGGCAACGGCTGGAACAGGCGGTGCCTGCTGCGGCTCAGGTTTGGCCTCCGGTTTTGGTTCCTCTTTTTTAACCTCTTTCGCGGGGACTTCAGGCTCCGGCTTTTTCTCCTCAAGTTTGGGCAGTTCCGGCGCCGGTGGTAGCTCAACCTTGGGGATTTCGATTTGTTTGCGCTCCATGATGATCTGCGCCAGATGCGGCGGCACGATTGCAGCTTCGCGCACGGGGGGCGGTGGGACACGGAGCAAATTCAGGGCCACACCCAGCAGCAGGGCGAGAATGATACACACCGTGCTGATGATGCGAAAACGGCGCTCATCCGCAGCGTTGCTGGTCCAAGGCATGGTGGGGGCAGTCATCGCTAACGTCGCGCTCATTATTCCGCCTTTACCGTTTGCGGGGAGACTGCCAGCGAGATTTTGTTGTATTGCGCCTGGGTGCAGCTCACCATGATCTTTTTCAAGAGTACATAGGGGATGGCCTTGTCACCCATGATGGTGATCTCGTCGGGGACGGCGGTTTTGCTATTCAGCGCCTTGGTGCGTTGCGCCTGATAGCGCAATTCTTCCACCAGGGCCGGAATGAAACTGTTCTGTAGATTGATGGCCTCGTCGGTGGTGACGATCTTGCGCCCCTCGACGACGATGTCCTGGGCAGTGACCATAACGACAACCGTTTCCTTGGCCGCGCCTTGGGCGGTGGATTCGGGTAATTTCAGGCTCTTGGTGGTGGGCATATTTTGCACATCGCCAGCATTCACCAGCAGGAAGAATACTAATACCGTCAGCAAGTCGATCATCGGTACCAGGTTGATGGTGGCATGTCCCTTGCGCCGGTGATGACGCTGCATGCGCTTGGCGCGACGCGACATTTTCATGGTTGAGTCCCTGGCGCGTCGCCCAGCGAGATGTCGGGGAACAGTTCACCGAAGCGCACCGAGCCGGCGGAGACCACGGCAAAGGTACGCGTGGCATCCATGGTTTTCACGAGGACCTGATACGGGGTGTTGGGTTCGGACAAAATGACGGCGTCTTTTTTGTCGGGGAAACGCACTTTGACTTGTTTCAGTGTTTCGTTGAGGCCTTTGAAATCATAGGTGCCGTTTTTGTTTTTAATGCGTTGGATCAGCCCACCCTTGTGATCGCCGACATCCAGCGAATCTGGACGAATGGTAACTTCCAGTTGCAGCGCCTCGCTCGGATTCGCCGCACCGGTAACCGCAGGCGGGATATTGAGTTCCAGCACGGCGTTCTGGAAATAAGTCGCCGATCCCAGGAAGAATGTCACCAGGACCACCATGAGGTTGATGAATGACGTTACCTCAAGGTCGGGGGTTTCATGCCCCCGGCGGCGAAGCCGGCTTCTCATGCGCCTTTTCCACTCTTGTTGGCGGTGTCGAGCATGTTGAGGAATTTGACTGCGGCCATTTCCAGACTATCCACCAGCGCGGTGGTCTTGCTTTGCAGGAAAGAGTAGATCAGCATCATCGGGATGGCTGCGCCCAGGCCAAACGCGGTCGCGTTCATACCGACGGCAATCGCGGCGGAGAGCAGTTCGGCCTTTTGCGAGGGTTCGGCGTGGGCGACGGCGCCGAAGGCATCGATCAGGCCGGAGACAGTGCCGAGCAGTCCGAGCAGCATCGCGACATTGGCCAGCGTGGCCAGGTAGTGAGTGCGCTTTTCGAGGTTGGGGATGACTTCCATCAGGCCTTCTTCCATCGCGGTTTCGATTTCGTCGCGGTGCTCGGCCCGGTTTTTGACCCGCGCCAGACCGTAGGCCAGCATGTTCCCCATGGCCGCCTTGGATTCGCTGGCCAGCTTCATCGCCTGGTCAATGTTGCCACGCTGGACTAGCGGCACGACGTCATCCCAAACCTTGCGGCTGCTGGCGCTGGCGCGGCTGAGGTAGAGGAAACGCTCCACCGCAATCGCCAGACCGACCGAGGTGACCAGCAGGATCAAATACATGAAAAAGCCGCCATTTTGGAAAAAGCGGACCAGACCATTCAGTGCTTCCATTAGATTCTCCTTAACAACACAGGGTGCTGAGATTATATCGATCGCAAGTGTAATGGGTTTAGAGTGGTATGTCTGAATTTAGGAAAAAAGTTAACGCGCGGGCGAGGCAAGCATATTTTGCATCAGGTCATGATAGCGTACCTGGCGCTGAAATAACTCCGGGTTCAGAGGGTCGAGTACATCGGCCACCAAACTACCGGTCGTGGGTTTATCAATGTCCGCAGTGTCCATTTTTTTCCAGGGCACAATGTACATCACCTTCGGCAGCTCGCGCTGGCCGTAAATGGTCATACCCTCGACGTTGAGGGTTTGGATCTCTTCGGCATAGAGGGGCAGTGGCTTAAGCCCAATACCGGTGAACACTAATGCTGCAATTAGTGCTTGGCGATGAGACGTTTTTGAATGTCGGCGAGCCATATCTTAATCTGCTTGTCGTCAGGGTTGAGTTTCTGTGCCGTCTGAAAATAGCCAAGCGCCTTTTCTGGTTGGTTAAGATACAAGTCGAGCAAGATCCCCAGGTTGAGATTCAAATGCGGATGCGCAGGGGCGATCTGGAGTCCGGCCTCATAGGTTTGGCGTGCCAGATCGAATTTGCCCTGATCCCGGTACAAAATGGCCAGATGATTATAAACATCGGCATTTTCTTTGTTAAGCTCCAACGACTTCTTGAAGGCCTGTTCGGCTTCGTTGTTCTTGCCCTTGCGCTTAAAGAGGATGCCGATATTGGCATAGGGGCCGGCATAATCGGGATGGTTTTTGACCAGTTCAAAAAAAATGGTCTCGGCGTCCCCGAATTTTTGGTCCTGCATTGCCTTGAGGGCGCGATCATAATCCGCCTGGGCGGCGGGATCGACCAACGCGGCGGCCGTTGCCGCCGCCCCGCCCTTGGCGCCAGTGATTGGGGCGGGTGGTGGTGGCGCATCGGTGCGCGGACGTACGGGATCGGTCGCGCCGCCACAGCCGCTTAGCAGGACGGCGGTGAGCAGCAGTCCTGCTAAGCGTTTAACGGATGACATTGATCGCAGGTTCATATCGTTCCATCTTGCCATAACGTGCCGGCACGAGCTTGGCGAGTGCTGCCAGGCTCTTGCGGGTCCAGTCATTATACAGGCCGCCCGCAATGCGGTCGGCGTTGGTTTGATGCAGGCCTATGGCTTTTTCCTCAAACGGAAACGCCTGTTCTTCAAGCATGAGATTGTATTGCTCCATTTCCTCGTCATTTAAGTTCTTTGGCTTGTCGGATTCCATCAGTTTGTGACTGAAATCGGCATACATGTCCGCGATGCGGAAGGTAGCGGCGGTGGTGTAGTCGGCGACGCCGATTTCAGAGGCCTTGGTATACGCCTCCAATGCCTGTTTCATCAGTTGCCGTTTCAATTCCATATTCTTGCGTAGCGGTTCAACCAGGCGCACATCTTCATAACGCTTGAAGTGAGGCTCCGCCAGTTCAAATGCAGCTTGTGCGGCAAGGAAGCGGGTGCGATTGGTGCGCTCGTTACCACCGTCGTGATCGGCGACGTAAATTTTTTCAAGTTGCACCAGATAGTAATAATCCTTGCCTTGCTTGATATAAAGTTTGCCAGCCCGATAAAGCGCTTCAATGGCAGGTTCAAGTGGCGATGGAAATTGATCCGCGTACTGAACATAAGTGACCGATGCCTGAAGCAAGTCGTTGCTCTTCTCGTAGAGTTCGGCGGCCTGCCAGATGGCCTCGCGGCGGGTTTGCGGGTTTTCATCCTTTTTGGCAAGACCGACCAAAGCCTTTGCAGCCTCGGCATGTTTTGCCAGGCGAACATAAGCGACTGCAAGCTTTTCATCAGCGGCGCCACGTAATTGGTGGTCGGGATATTTTTTCTTGAATGCTTCAAGAGTGTCTGCGGCCTTCTCCCAGTCATCGAGAATGATATAGGTGGTGGCGATATCGAATTCGGCCATGGGCCGTACAGACGAATTGGGTGCGGTTTCAATCAGGCGCTTGAATTCGGTAATGGCGCTGGTGAGTGCGCCCTGGGCGCGGAAGTGTTCTGCCTGTTTGTAAATACAAGCCGCAAGGCGCTCATCAACTTCCTTGAGCATTTCGTCGCCGGGTTTGAGTAGCGCCCTGAGTTCGGTATAGAAAAGTTCGGCTACTTCATAATGATCTTCTTCAAATTGAGTATGGGCAAGCACAGTAAGTGCCGTGCGCTTTGTTTCGTCACTGGCTTTTGGATAGCGGTCAAGCACTGTTTGTGCGGCGATAACGGCCTCATCATAGCGCCGTGCCTGATACAGTTCATTGGCGGCCTTGACCAGTACCTTGGGTGTGCGCGCGTCGTGCTGGAAGGTGCGGGCAAAAGTCAGTGCGCTCTGTAAGGCGCCATGATGCCAGGTGCTCTTCTCCTCGTCTTTGAGCAGCTTTTCCTGTTCGCTATACGAGACCAGCGCCGCATACCCCGCTTCTGCGGCCTGCGGGTGTTCCGGGTATTCATAAGCGGTGCGTTCGTACTCGCGCGCTGCGTCGGCGTACAGTTTGTCCTCGAATAATGCCTCGGCAAGCAGGAAGTTGATGCGCGGCGCGTTTTCACCATCGGGGAAGTTTTTCAAATAAGCGCGATACCAGGAGACGGCTTCCTGATAGTCGAGCACGATCTTGGATTTTTGCGCCTTGGCATGGTGATATTCCGCCAGGTCGGCCATGTGGGTGCGCAGTTGGCTGCGGATTAAGGTTTTGGCTTTCTCGTCGGCGCGGACCAGATGCTCAAAATAATTATTATGAATATGCGTATCCCAATAGTCGAACAATGCATTATAGCGGCGTACAAATTCTCGTTTGGCGGGGATGATCAAGTCTGTTAGCGCCTTGTCGTGGTAAACCTTGATCGCGCTATCCTGGAATGCGACGGCATAAGGATGCCATGGGGCACGATCAGTAAAGGCGCTGTATGTCTTGGCGGATTCAACGGGAAGCTCTTGCTTTAAATAGTATTCCGCCAGCGATGAATAGAGTAAAAATTCATAGATGCGCGGTGGTTTGTTGTGTAGATATTCAGTTAAGGTGATGGCGCCGCGCTGTTGTGCCATGCAAAGATTGATGACGCGAAAAGTCTCATTGACCAGTTCCTTGTCGGCTCGGCCGAGGAAGTCAAGTGACTCAATTTCAGATGGCATGTCATTGCGATTAAGTTTCAAATCAAGCAGTGCAAAAAACGGGTCCAGTGAGTCATTGCAGCGATCCTGCTTGTAGATGGACCAGCCGTATTTGAAAAGCGATTGCTCATAGAACTGGGAGTTGCGGTTGATGGTAATTACACTGGCGTAAGCCAGTTCTGCGTCACGAAATTGCTGTTGATTGAATAATATTTCCGCCCGGCGGAAACTTGCCTCTGGCGCGCGTTCCGATTTTGGGTAGTCGCGGGTCAGTATTTTAAGGGCACGTAGCGCCTTGTCGGTACGGCCGCTGTGTTCGTAGGCACGGGCCAGCTGATAAAGTACATTTTCACGTTCGGCATAATTGGGGTAATTGGCGAGCAGCTTCTGGTACCAGGAAATGGCTTTGTCGTAACTTTTGGCATCCACCTGACCAGAATCGGTTTGTTCCAGCTGGCGTTCAATCTGCTGCATTTCCAGTTCTGCCAGGCGATGCATGGCCTTGGCATTCAGCTGCGTGTCGTCACTGTTGGTGGCAAGGTCTTCATAGGTGTCCATGGCCTTGGCTACATCGGCCTTGACTGAAGACGATTTTTCAATGCGAATGGATGTGTTCTTGAGACTGTCCAACGTCGGTTCGGTCGTGGTGGGTTGTCCGCCACAAGCCGTGAGTGCCGCGATCATTGCAGGGATTGTCAGTCGTCGCCAGACCATCAGGGATGCCCTGTTTTTTCAGTTGCGTGTTCAATCACTTGCGCCAGGCCAAATTGGGCTTGGCGCGTATAATTGGCCAGTTGTGTTTTGTAGCTGTCCAATATCTCGACCGCCAGGCTGTCGACCTTGCTTTGCTGAGCATTGAGTGCGATGGTAATGGACGTGGCTAATGTCTGATGATTCAGGTGTGAGCGGGAAATCTCGGCACGAACGTGGCTTGCCTGAGGATGTTGTTCGAATTGGGTGATTGTATCCTTAAGACCCGCCAGTTGGGTCTGTAGTAGTAGCAGCGAGCGCTGTTCGCGCAATGCCCCCTGAAATTTGATGTTCTGCATTAATAGTGGCAGGAAATGATTTTCAGGTGTTACCCCCTTTTGCCAGCCGCCTAGCCAATCCGTTTCATGTGCCGGCTGCGCGTTAAGTATGGCGGACAGGCGATGATCGCGAATGGCCTTTTGCGCCTCAGTAAGCTTGACGATTTCACTTCTTAATTGGTCAATGGCGGATTCATAACGCTCCGCTGCCTGTTTGTATGCCTCGGCCTGGCTGAGTGCGTAAGGAATCGCCAGCAGCGATTCGTAGTAAAAGGCGTTGGTGAGAGGACGCTGCTGTAGCTCTTGCCAATAGACCAGTGCACGTTCGTAGTCGCCGCTGCTGGAGTATGTCCACCCCATGCCGAGCAATGCCTGTTCTGACAGGGCGCCATTGAGTTGAACCTTCTTCAGGTATTCGCGAGCCCGAACCGGGTTGCCAAGTTGAATTAAGGTAAAACCCAGGCTGAGGTTGGCCTGATCGCGCAGGGCGGCGCGCTCGGGATTATTACGTACATCCATTTCGCCGAGTTTGTGCAATAACACGGCCCCATGTTTGTTCTTGAAGTGTTTTAGCAACAACACACCCAGGTTGTAACGTTGATAAAGTGACCATTGGGTTTCCGAGACCAGGTTTTCCGATACCAATACCACTGCCTGTTCCGGATGTTTTTCCGCCATCAGGATATGGGCATTAATTAGGGTGCGTTCGGTTTCCTGTTCGTTGGTGAGTGTTTTTCCGGCATCATAGATCGCTTGCTTGGCGACGGCGAATTGCTGGTCTTCCAGCGCCAGTTTTGCCAGTTTTAGCCATGCAAGATCTTTGATTTCGATGTGAGCGCCACGCTCGCCGAGTTCGCGGTACAACTGCATTGCCTTGGTGCGCAGGCCTTGCTCGGCGCAGATGTCGGCAAGATACATGCGCGCCAGATCCTTGTCGTCGCCAAGCCGATTGCGGTTATCAGCAAGTTCCAGGAGTGCTGCGGCCTGGAGCGGATTGCCATTGACCAAGGTGTAGATAGCATTGCCGAGCTCAACGTTGTCCGCCCGGCGCAAGTCGATTTCTTTTGATAGCCCCAGTCCCGGCAGGATGGCCAGGCAAAGCGCGAGACAGACTGTTGTATGTTGCAGCATAGGTTAAGGCGTGTCGATATGATCGTGACGAAACACAAATTCAGGGCGGCGCAGTTGCAACAGGTCGGCGATGGTGATTTTGATGACGTCAACGCCCGGTTTTTTTTCAAAGGCTAATGTTTTCGAGTGTTGATTGGATTGGCCAATGTTGCCGCGAAACAGGGCTTTTAGTTCATGGCGTCCCGGCGGTAGTGGGCCGGAGTAGAGTTTTTGCATCCCGCCCATATTGAAGGCGGCGCGTTGTTGATCATTGAGTTCTCCCTGGGCGATGATTTTGTCATCGAGCATGATGTTGATACTGCGCAGGGAGAGATAGGGCAGGTTGTCCATGTCGAGATAGATATCGATGCGATCCGGGTAAGCCTGCTCTTGCAGCGTTTCTTCGATTGCAAGCAGATCGCGGCGTAAATTTAAGGCCGATGTCGCCAGGGATTCATAGTTGCCGGATTCCGCATTGTCGTGCTCGGCCAAGGCGCCACTTGCGGTGATGAGCAGCGTAATGGAAAGCAGGCAACGAAGTGTGGGTGTCAGGCGCACTGGATACGGGTCTGTTTCATGAGTTGATAAATATCTGACATGGCCGCAGCGGGTTCAGTTCAACGTCCAGACTAACATACTGTTTTATCGGTATATTCATTGTGCCGTGATTCGGCTGCCGGGTAAAGCGGGCAGCGCTAAAACAAAGGGCCCCACGGGGCCCTTTGTTTGCCGCTGGTTTAGGCAGTGCGCTTTTTTTCCATCATGTCATGGACGATCGGCGTCAGGATGATTTCCATCGCCATCCCCATCTTGGCGGCCGGGACCACCAAGGTGTTGGGGCGTGACATCCAGGAGCCGTGCAGCATTTGCAGGTAATAAGCGACGTCATGCTTCTTTGGATAACGGAAGCGGATGACCACAAAGCTCTCGTCCGGGGTCGGAATATCACGGGCGATGAATGGGTTAGAGGTGTCAACAATCGGTACGCGCTGGAAATTGACGTCAGTGCGCGAGAACTGCGGAGTGATGAATTTGACGTAATCCGGCATCCGGCGGAGGATGGTTTCCACCACGGCTTCGGCAGAATAGCCGCGCTCCTTGTTGTCGCGATGGATCTTCTGGATCCACTCCAGGTTGACGATCGGCACGACGCCGATCAGCAAGTCCACCCATTGCGCCACATCGACATCGTCGGTCACGACGCCGCCGTGCAGACCTTCATAGAACAGCAGGTCGGAACCGGCCGGGACGTCTTCCCACGGGGTGAAGGTGCCGGGTTCTTGTTTGTAAGGGGCGGCCTCTTCTTCGTTGTGCAGATACTTGCGCAGCTTACCAGTGCCGGTCTCGCCATAGGTGCGGAATAGCTCTTCCAGTTTGTCGAAGATATTGCCATCAGCGCCGAAATGGCTAAGGGTGGTGCCATGGGTCAGGGCCTCGGCAACGGCCTTTTTCATGGACTGGCGGTCATAACGGTGGAAGCTGTCACCTTCAATGACGGCAGCTTTGATCCCCTCGCGACGGAAAATGTGTTCCATGGAGGTCTTGACCGTCGAAGTGCCGGCGCCTGATGAGCCAGTGACGGCGATGATGGGGTGTTTCCTGGACATGAGTCCTCTCCTTAAAAATGACAACTATGTGATTCAAATCCGTTAGTTTCTGATACAGGTTAGCGGTATCATGCCGGAGTGGGGCGCGGCTCTCTTGGCCAGCGTGTATTATCCCCAAGCCCGTCAGAAAGGGGCAATTATACTACAGGCCATCGTTTTTGCGATCACCTGTCTTAAGGGAGAATTTTTCTGGTAATTTCCAAGCTAAATTAAGAAATATGGAATTTATAATTAATAAATATAGTGCGGGCAGTTGCCGAGGAATGGTTGTTGATTAACCCATTGTTTTATAAAAATTTATCTCTGATAAAGCTTGCTATTGGATTGTTGACGCTGATGTTGGGTCTTTTGAGTCGGACTGCAATGGCTCAAGAGGCCGAGTCCGCAATGGGCCCGGAGTCGCAGCAGATCATCACCGAGATCCGTTTTGTCGGTAATGAAGTGACCTCCCCCCGAATTTTGCGCCAGGAAATGCTGATCAAAGAAGGGGATGTGGTTGATCCCGGAAAAATCGAAGCCTCACGGCAGGCGATCATGGACTTGGGGCTCTTCAAGGAAGTTGAGGCGACCTTGTTGCCGGAGGCGGATGGGCAGGCACTGAAAATTACTGTCACCGAAAAACTGTATATCCTGCCCATCCCCAAGTTGGATCGCAATGCGGATGGCGAGGTGAGTTATGGCGCGCAAATCCGGTGGGATAATATCGCTGGTCTCAATCAGCGGCTCAGGGCAACCTATGAAATTCAGAAAGGCTGCTGCGCTAACCAAAAGAGTCCAACAGAGTTAACGCTGGAATATCAATACCCGCGCTGGGCGGGTTTGGATTATGGTTTGAACCTGAACCTGACGTATTTGCGTGCGCCGGCGAGCAAAAGTGAAAATGGCGTCAAAATTGCTGAATCCTGGGCCGCGTTGGATTCGTTTGGCATCGGGCTCAACCATTGGCTGGGTTCTGGGCCTTCCACCGGCTGGCTTGCCGGCGTCAGTTGGTCTTGGTCGATAAATCATTACGATTTTATCTCAGGTGATCCCACCGTCTTTGTCGATAGCAAATCGGAAGCGATTGGGTTAAGCGTTAGTTATTTGCGGGTGCATGACTATCTTTATAGCCGCAGCGGTATGGATTATGGGTACCAGTTTTCAGTTGGGCCGACATGGTTAGGTTCCGACAAGACTTTTAGCAGCAATCAAATTTATTACCGTCACTATTTCCCCATCGGTGATATCAAGCACCAGAATATCGATTTGCAAATGCGGTTTGGCGGCGCGGGCGGTAGTCTGCCAGGAGGGGGGGACCCCTACTCTTTGGGTGGCAGTCGTGATCTGCGGGCTTATGAAAAGGGAGTTTTTACCGGAAAATCGTTCTTTTCGGCCAATGTTGAGTATCTGCGTCCCATGTTTGGCTATGCGCCGTTACGCAGCGTCTTGTTTTATGATGTTGGCAATACGTATCCGGACAACCGGGTCTTCGATGTGCAGAATCTGGAATCAGCGCTGGGGGTTGGGTTACGGTACCGGGTTAAGTGGTTTGTCGATCTGCAAATCCGTGCCGATTACGCTAAGGCCTTGGGGCAGGCCAGTCATAAATTTTATGTGGGCACCAGAAGCACCTTTTAGAACGGCCGGGGTGGATGCGTGTCACGCCTTGGCGTAGACTCGTTTAAAACGGTGGGAGGATACGGCGGTGAGCAAGACGATCTGCAAATGGTTTGGCGCTGCCATGGCGGCAGTATTTGTATTGGCGGGTTGCAGCAGCACCCATATCAATGCCAGCCATCCCCTGTTGCAACCCGATTTGAAATCGGAGTTTGCAAAGGTTTATTTTCTGCGGCCACCCACCGAGCATGTGCAAGGCTACGCCGACAAACCAGTCACGATTGAAGTGGATAAGGAAAAACTGCTGGAGTTAGGCAAGGGCGATTATGCGCTGGTCTATATCAAACCTCGTGGCGTCAGAATCACCGTACGCAACCTCACTCAAATGCGGGGGCGCTGGGAAGTGGCTTCCCAGGAGCGCAGCCGCAGTTTTGAGTTTGCGGCCGGTAAATCTTATTTCATCCTGACGCGCCCCGTGGACGGAGAATTTCGCGGCGTGGCTTTTGTTCCCGAGAGCGTGGGTCTGTTTGAGGCCAAGAATATCGCCAAGATGTTGAAGCCCACAGGCGAAGCGAAGCGGGCCCGGATCGCTGATTTGTAATCTTGAAAATATATTCGTCCGCGAATAAACGCAAATACACACGAAATTTTCAGGCAGGGGCGATTCATGAATCGCCCCTGCAAATCGGTGACATGCATCCATGTATCTCGCCCTGCTCGTAATTATCTTGTTGGGTGCTCTGTTCGCGCCACAGTGGTGGGCGCGGCGAGTGATGCAACGCCACTCAGCACCACGGACTGATTATCCCGGCACCGGTGCCGAACTGGCGCGGCACTTATTGGATAAGTTTGAATTAAATGCAGTGCGTGTCGAAATCGCCGAGCAGGGCGATCATTATGATCCGACTGCTAAAATCGTTCGTTTGTCAGCAGAACATTTCAACGGTAAATCATTGACTGCAATCGCAGTGGCGGCCCATGAGGTCGGGCATGCGATTCAGGATGCGCTGGATTATGCACCTTTGCGTTGGCGTTCACAGTTGGTCAGCGCTGCGCAACAAGCGGAGCGCTTTGGCTCGGGAATGATAGTGTTGATGCCGGTGATCACATTATTGGCCCGTTCACCACGTGCAGCGATGGTCATGTTCGTGCTGGGTTTGGCGGGCATGGCCTTGTCAGTATTGGTGCATCTGGTGACGTTGCCCGTGGAGCTCGATGCCAGCTTCAATCGCGCCTTGCCATTATTGCAAGCCGGGCAATATCTCGATGAACAAGATCAAGTCGCGGCACAGCAAGTGCTGCGCGCCGCGGCGCTTACCTATCTCGCGGCATCGCTGGCGAGTCTGCTCAATGTCTGGCGGTGGATGTCGTTGTGGCGGGGACGTGGTTGAAAAAGTATTTGAGGGGGCGCTGTGAAATGAGGGCGGTTGAAAGGCGCGAGCTGTAAATGCAAGATACCAACTTACATGTGGTACATTTTAGTTATTAAATTTTGAGCTAATTTTTATAGCTTAATATGTGGTTTTTATTGTGATGCAGTGATAGATTCATGCCCTTTGCTCAAGCAAGTTTCCGTCCTGTCTGCCGATAGAATCTAAGGAACCGCTGATTAAATCTGTGGTGAATTCTTCGTCACTTTTGGGTATTGGAATTTCGAGATCATGCAAACGGATAGGCGTAGTGTAATGGTGTTGCTAGCCTGGCTGCTCATGTTGCCAGCGCCACCATATGCTGAATCCGCTGAGGCGATTGCCGCTGCGCCCATGGATGCCACCGAAGCGGATCAGGTCTGGAGTCAGTTAGAGACCATCACGCAGCGGCTGCAACAGCTGGCGCAGGTACCGCAGTCCCTTGAGGCCGGACACCACATGTTATCCCGGCCTTGTGAACCAGGCCGGCAAACGCTGGCAGAAATACGCGATGAGCAATTAAGTTTTGATTCCCGCCAGCTGGAGAAACGCACGGCTTTGAGTTTGCGCGGCGGTTATGCCAATCGCACCCTTCTTGACGATGCCGGCGAGTCCAGCGCCTATCTCGAGCTGGACTGGGATGTGTTGCGTAATGGTTATTTGGAATATCGCGATCAAGCGCGTGCGCTGGACAACAAACGACGCATGCTGGAGTTGCAGAAACAGCGTGAGCAGGCTGAGGAACAAAATCAATGTCGTCGCGATCGGTTGTCTGTCGAGGCGTTTACCGGCATGAAAATCGGTTTGCTGGAGCTTAAGCAGTCGTTGATGGATGTGGCTGGCCGTATCGAGCGGCGTGCCTATTTCAGGGGATGGAGTAATCTGGAAGATGCTTTTGCCGCCGAGTCGGAACAGGTGATGTTGCGTATGGAGCTGGAGCATTTGCGTGTCGTTGGGGGCGGGCAGGCGATCCATCTGCCCCTGATTGGGGTGCAGATGGCGACAGTGCTGGCGGAGATGGAGCGGCGCGCCGGAAACGATGAAGCGCCACAATTACACAATGAAATCGCCCGGACACGAGAGGGTGCACGCTATCAGGATCGTTTGCAGCTGTATGTGCGCAAGGAACTTGATACGTTTTCCGGCAACGGCGATAACTATGCCTCGCTGGGTCTGCGTTTCACTGTGCCGCTGGATCGGGAACAAAGCGATCGCAGGCTATCTTTTGAACTGCGTGAGTTGCAGCAGCAGGGCAAATTGGAGTCCTGGCAGCGCCTGGCGCGGACTCGCGATGCCTATGAGCGTGTGCGTGAACAACAGCAGCGCGCCGTGCGCCAACACTATCGTTATCTTGGTGCCAGTGAGCGTGTAAGGCGTGTGATGATGCAGCATGCTCTGGGGGACCGGATCGAGGTTGCCGAAGGCGTGCTGCGAGTGCGTGCGCTGCTTGATGAAAGTATAGAGCTGGTACGAAGCAAACAGGAGCTCTATTTCCGTGTCTCCGATCTGCTTGCTGCTGCCGGGATCGACTATCGTCCGGAATATATCGCGGAGGTGCCGTTGCCCGATGAGCATTACCGTGCCCGTGTCGGTGAGCGAGCCGCTTATCTTTGGTCTGAGTTTTTTAACCGTACCGATAATCGTGTGCTGTTGGAAATGCTTCATGTCAAGAGCATCGAACGAGTGGTGCTGGTGGCGGGCAGGAAGATCGATGCGGCAAAGCGCAAGGCGTTCGTGAGCGCGGCGCAGGAAAAAGGCATTGCAGTGGAGAGTCTGCTGGCAGGCAGCAATGAGTGGATATTCCCCGAGCGGCGGGCAGAGGTGGTGCGGCAAGCGCTTGAACTGACGGCGGAAGGTAGTGCGATTCACCTCGACATCGAACCTCATGTGTTGCCGGGTTATAACGCGGATCGTCAGACCTATCTCGACCATTATCTGGCGATGCTCAAGGCAGTACGGGAAGTGATTGGGAATAATCCGCTCAGCGTCTCGGTGCCGCAGACCTGGCCACCGGAATTCTATGCCAACGTCGCAAGCCTGGTCGATCATATTTACATCATGTCGTATGAAAATCGATCATTACCACAGCAGCAACGACGTCTTGAGGTGATACTGGCGAAGATAGGTCGCGACAAGGCGGTGGTTGCCCTAAGCGTCAAGGATTTCAGTGACGAGTGGGCGTTGGAGAACACCATGGAACAATTGAGTGCACAATTGGGGGTCAGGCGATTTGCGCTGCACCAATTGACTGATTTTATCCGCTAGCGAAGGCATGTGGCATGAGACTGCGCAACCGAACAAGTTATATGACAGGGCTGCCGGAAGGTGCGCCGAAACGCACGCCGGGATCGCGCGTCACCTCCTGGCTCTATCTGTTGTTCATCAGCTCGCTGGTGCTGTATATCGGTTATCTCGGAGTGATGTGGATATGGCAATTTAGCGGACGCGGCTATGTCGATAGCCCGCGTATTATGATCCGTGCCAGCGTTGGTGGGCGCATTGCCGAACTCGGTGTCCAGTCGGGGCAGCATGTGGCTGCCGGTACCCGGCTGGCCGTTATCGAGCCAACTCGGGGTTGCAGTGATGTTGCCTCGCCGGTGATGGACAGCCGCGGCGAGCAGCTGCATTTTGAAGCGCAGCGTAAGCAGATCGAGCTTGATGCATTATTGGGCGAGCTGAAATTGGTGGCGCCGCAGCCGGTGGACGAGGGTGTACGGCGTGCGCTTGAAGTCGATGGGGAATATCTGAGGCGCTATGAACAGAATCAGAAACAGGCCGAAATCCTCAAGCTAAAGATCGCGCGTGTTCGCGGCGAGTTGGGGCTGTTGCACCGTCAGTCAGGCGGACGTACGCTGCCGCAGCGGAATCGCGATGGGGTAATCGCAGCCGGGGCTTGTCAGCCCGAAGTGTTGGTAGCTCCGCTGGCGGGCCGAGTGCGCGCTGTCTTGCGCAATCGTTATGAAGTGGTGGGCAGGGGTGATGCTGTCGTTGATGTGGTGAGTGATCACGCCCCGGTATTCATCGACGTTTATTTCGATCAGGACAGGCTCGACTTGGTGACGGCCGGCAAGGTATTGAAGGTCTATTTCTCGGACGGCACGGAGAGTGAGGGGCGGGTGGAGTCCGTGCGTTCGGCCGCCAGCCGTCTGCCGGAGAATTCCGGTATGGGTTATGGCGAACCCGCAGGCAAAATCATTGCACGCATTACGCCTGTGAATCAGGCCGACACAGCAGTATGGGCGCGTTATGACCGGATGGCGGTGCGTGTGAGAGGTACCCGATAATGAGACAACCTTGGTTTGTGGCATTCGATGCCGGGCAAGTGGGCCCCGCCTTTTTAATGTCGGTGACCCTGGCAGAGCTGATGAAGACCGATCCCTGGCAGTATGCCTTTCTGGTAATCGATACCGATCAGCCGCAACAAGCTGAAGCGATCATACGCGCTGTGCGTCAAAGTCATCATCCTGCGCTTTATCTGTTGCCGATTGTCGGTTTGCACAAGGGGTTGGTCTATGGGGGCAAGGTGCATCGCTTTGCCGATGTTTATCTGCCGCGCGACAGCTTCGACCAGAAGGCGGCTGGAGAACTGGTATCGCAATTTGAGCCGGTCCTGAGCTGGATCGATGGCAGCGGCCATGATGGTGGCAGTGCCGATGTCAATATCGCTTTCAAGGTGTTGCGCATGATCGCCAGTCGCGGGACGCCCTTTGTGCCGGTGGCGACGGCCTCGGCCTCTGCCGGCTATGTTTATCCGCTGATCGAGCCATTGTTTGATCACAACGATGCCGGTGTGCTGCAGACACTGGAATATCTTCAAGACCAGCGCCTGTTGCATGGCGAATTCTTTGCCCGCGCCCATTTTTGCAGCCACTGTGACTGTGCTTTCCTCAATTTCACCGAGGCCTGTCCTCATTGCGGCGCCACCGATCTGAAGCTCGATGAACTGGTACACCACTTCAAGTGTGCTTATACCGGTGAGCTTTCCGAGTTCAAGCGTGGCGAAACCATGGTCTGTCCGAAGTGTGAGCAATTACTCCGGCATATTGGGGTGGACTATGACAAACCCTCATTGGTTTATCACTGTAACCAATGCACTCATGCGTTTCAGGACCCGCGCGTCATGTCCATGTGCTACAACTGTGGCCGGAGTGTGGCGCCGGAGAATCAACTGATACGCATCATCCAGAGCTACTCCGTCTCATCGCTCGGCGAGAATGCCGCCCGTTACGGGATGGAGAGCCTGTTCGCCAATATCTTCGACAGCGAGCTGAAGCTGGCATCATTCGTCAGCTTCATGGATTTTTGCCGGATTGAGGTGGAACGCATCCGCCGTTACAAAAAATCCAGCAGCACATTGGTGTTGTTCGAATTCAGTGGTCTTGATGCGCTGTATATCAAGCTCGGTAAACGTGCACGCGATGTTTTCATGGAGTTGAGCGCGATATTTAAATCCATATTACGCCGCTCCGATGTTATCACTGCGCGCAACGAGACCGTATTTCTGGTAGTGATGACAGAAACCGACATGGATCAGGCCAGGCTGGCCGTCGGTCGGCTCGAGCAGGGAATCATTGCTTTGTTCGAAAACAATCTATCGATCAAGCCGCGGTTGCGCTTTCAGGTTTATGCGCTTGCCGATGTGAGCGATCCTCAAACTGCGCTTGAGCAGTTTCTGAGTCATGATGTGGTTGCTTGATGGTCTGATCGAGTTCGTGCAAAGCCTGACCACCTGGCAGGTGCTGGCCTACTTCTGGCCGTTTTTCATGATCGATGTCGTGCGCTATGTGTTATCCGATATCATTATTTTTCTCGTGCATATGCCGCGGCATTATTTTTCACGGGAGCGGCGCGAACAGGCGCGGCGGGTGTTGTTCACCGAGCAACCGCTGGTATCGGTAATCGTGCCTGGCAAGAATGAGGGCAAGCACATTCCCGCGCTTGCCGAGTCGCTGCGAAGCCAAAGTTACAAACACTACGAACTAATCATCGTCGATGATGGCTCGGATGATGATACCGCCGACATTTGCCGTCGCCTGGAGTCCGAAGGCAGGATTACACGCTTCATCCGTAATGAAGTCCGCGGTGGTAAAGCCTCGGCCGCCAACACCGCCCTGCGTTATTCCCGTGGAGAATACATCATCCATCTCGATGCCGATTCATATCTGGACGATGATGCCATTGAGACAATCCTGTTGCCCTTTATCATGGATCCCGCTGTTGGAGCTGTCGGCGGCGATGTGCGAGTCGCCAATATTGATGCCAATATCATTACCCGGTTACAGGCAATCGAATACCTGAAATCGATCAGTGTCGGACGCACGATTGCCTCAACGCTTGGACTGCTTCGTATCATTGCCGGTGCGCATGGCGCGTTCCGGCGCGATGTCCTGGAGCGGATTTATGGTTGGGATGTCGGTCCCGGCCTAGACGGCGATCTTACCCTCAAGGTGCGCAAAATGGGCTTCAAAGTCGCTCATCAGCCGTATGCCGTCTGTTACACCCATGTTCCAGATCGGGTGCGAACGCTGGCGAAACAGCGTTACCGCTGGGATCGATCGCTAGTGCGTTTTCGCACCCGTAAACACATTGATATTCTTCGCCCGTCGAAAAATTTCCGCCTCAGTAATTTCTTGTCAAGCGCAGAAAATATTTTTTTCAATTTACTTCTCGATTTCAAGTGGTGGATTTATCTGGTGCAGATGTTGTTTTTCAGTGCCGAGTGGTTGGGATATATCTTTCTGATCAATCTGTTTCTGTATATGAGTGCCAACTATATTCAGTTTATTACCGCCACACTGTTGCTGCATCACAAGTTTGGACGGCGTGAGTATGCGCTTTATCTCTACATTCCGCTGATGCCGTTTTACTATGGCATCTATCTTCGCACGGTACGAACCTACGCCTATCTGATGGAAGGGTTGCACAAAGTATCGTATTGGGACCGATGGAATCCATGGAAGGTCTCGCGGATTGCCAGGAAAGAGCGTCTGTAGCGTGTTCTAAATATAGACGCAAATGAAAACGGAAATATTCGGTTTGTGTCGGTCGGGTTCCTCTACCCAATCCAGCATTTGTGATCGGTTTAATTTGTAGCGGTGATTGAAAAAAATAGTCCGCAAATAAACGCGAATGAACGCAAAAACAGCGCTATGCAGGTTGGGTCAGCATAGCGTAACCCGACGTTTATGACTGATTATGCAGGATTTACAATTTTGTATTTACTTTGCACAAACCCGCTCTCAAAATCTTTTGTGTAGAGATGTTGGAGTTTGATGTCATGGGGTAAGGGTCCAAAAAGCGGGAGTCCCTCGCCGATTAGGACAGGGATTCTAGTGATCGTCATTCCCTGAATCAAATCGGCCCGCAGGAAACCCTGGATTGTTTTTCCACCGTCAACATAAATATGTGCGGCGCCCGATGTAGCCAATCGTTGAATCAGTTCTTTGGGCGGCATCGAAGAGCCTTCTACGCTCGCTGCCAACTTTTTTGGTGTTTTTGGGAAGTTGCTGCTCAGCACGACAACGTGCTTGCCGTGATACGGCCATTCGTTGAATGTCAGCGCTAAATTATATGTAGTGTACCCCATGACAAGAGTATCAACGGACGTGAAGAACTCGTTAAAGCCGTAATCTTCGCTTCCCATTTCGCCATCACTGCCCGGCAACCAATCGAGATCACCATTCTTTCTGGCGATAAAGCCATCCAAACTGGTTGCGATAAATACCGAACATTTCGTGGCCATGAGAATTCCTTTGAGCTGTCATAGGTCGGGTTGCGCACAGTGGGCTGGCGATCACGGAGCGCGGTGTATTTGAGAGCCCCTCCCATAATGCCGTTGCTAGAGAACAATTGTCTTTTCCATGACTGTGACTGGAATATTATGGTAATTTTCTCGACCCATTACACACCATCCTAGCCGTGCATAAAAATGTTCAGATGCTGGCGTGTAGAGAAAAAGGTGATTTACGCCAAGATCAAGCGCCTTCTCCTCAATGGCTTTTACTAGTGTAGAACCAACACCCTTGCTTCTCCATGATTCTTTCACATAAAGTCCCGCAAGCCATGGAGTCAATTCTGGTTTGGTATCCATATCGTTGATCTTGAGACAGACGGTGCCTACTAATTCATCTCCCTCAAACGCCACCAAAGCCAGTGGAATTCTATCTTTGTTGGTTCTTTTGGATATCAATTTAGTGACATCATCTTCTGTTCGATCAGGATGTAAATACGCCCACTCCCGAAAGAACCAATCTGAAAGGGTAGGTATTACATTTTGATGGTCGGCAAGATAGGCAATCTTCATTTGAAGTCTTTTGAATGTTCGCCTCAAGTATCTCATTTTGAGAAATACTTGGCATAGTAAGATACATCAAAATATTGCCCGCTCTTAAAGGCCTCGTCTTTAAAAACGCCTTCCAGCACATAACCATTCTTTTCAAGCGTCCGCATTGAAGTTTTGTTTGGGCCAAGAACGGGGGCGAATAGCTTTTTGTAATTCATGTCTGAAAAAGCGAGATCGCTCATGATGCGTATCGCCTCGGTGGCGATACCCTTGCCCCAATACTCCTCGCCTAGCCAGTAACCAATCTCCGCCGAGTGGCTTTTCCAGCCAGTTTGTGGCGTGATTCCTATGGTGCCGACAAAGTCGCCTCGATACTCAATAACCTTTGTTACCGAGTTATTTGCCTTTGATCCTGTTTCTATCCACCATGTCGCCTCCTGTTTTGTGTATGGATAGGGGAACGTATAGATCAGATATCTGGAAACGTTTTCATTATTGGCAAGATCGACAAGTCGATCTGCGTCAGTTATCGCATAGTCTCTTAAGGTAATCATTGCTCAGGAGTGGTGCGCTTGCTGCGTGTCGAGGAACGATGGGGGCTGCTTTTTGGCGCCCATTGGATGTGTTTTAGGCATCTTTTCCCATAATATTCGTTGGTTTGCCATCAAGGCTTACTTGATTCTTTTCTTGCCAATACATCTTTAGACCTTCTTCACCTTTTTTAATCGCCCAGTTTCTTAGCTGTTCCCTTTCTCCAGCGTAATCAAAAAACGGTACAGCCATGCCGCAAGAGGTTTGAACAAGGTCAACCGCAAGGTCGAAAATCTGCCGTGCACCAGGAATTGGATTGAAGAAAGAAAATAGCTCATTCCATTCTGGATCATGCTTATGGATTACCTTAGCATTTCCATAAAGACGCAAGATCATAGGGTCGCCTTCGAAAGCGGCAAACATGATGGTCAATCGAGGGTTTTCCTGGGTATGAGCAGCCGTTTCATTGCCACTGCCCGTTACGTTTAGCCATGCGACGCGGTTCTTGCCAAGAACTCTTAAGGAATCCATCCCTTTTGGGGAAATATTTACCCTGCTGTCCGCAGTTGCGGTGCCCACAAAAAATATTTTTTGATTCTCGATAAACTGTTTCAGCTTATCTGATATTTCTGAATATCGTTGCGCCATGTTGTTGCATCCATAGGAGAGTTGTCGAATGTTCTTCCGCCGCACAACAAGTAATCAAGGTAGGCGATTTCCGACCGTTTTGCAATTTTGGCGATGGCTATTTAGGTAGGGTAATCCATGAAAAACGCAAATCAATGCGAAAATATTTAACATGTAGGGCGCATGAGGTGTAGCCGCGTTATGCGCCGGATGGAAAAGAACTGGGGTGGAGAGGATGAGCGGCTAGGTCACATTCGGCGCAATGCGCTACGCTATTGCGCCCTACGCGGGCTGATGTTTGTGTTGGGATTGATGAGTATGGCGTTGTCGGTGTTGGTGCATCTGGTGACGTTGCCGGTGGAGCTGGATGCCAGCTTCAATCGTGCTTTGCCGTTATTGCGCGCCGGGCAATATGTCGATGATAAAGATCAAAATGCAGCGCGACAGGTGTTGAGTGCGGCGGCGCTCACCTATTTGGCGGCATCGTTATCGAGCCTGCTCAATGTCTGGCGCTGGATGTATTTGTGGCGTGGGCGGTGATTGAAAGATAGTCCGCAAATAAACGCGAATGAACGCAAAAAAATTCATTTAGTGTAGGTCGGGTTAGCGCAGCGTAACCCGACGTTTGCGATGTTCGATATGCGCTATAGTCGGGTTACGGCGCAAAAGGCGCGCCTAACCCGACCTACGGCTAATCACTGATCCAGCGCTCAATAATAAAACGATCATTCATATCTTTGGTGATGTAATGTGTCGTACCCTCTACGAAATTCTCAAAGATTTTATAACCTCTATTTTTGTCATTCTCTAAGGCCTTGCTTAAGGATTGTGTAGCGTTTTCCGGGCTAGCGTGTAGCTCGCTACCCACGGAGTTATCAGGTTTTCGATACCAAATTGTTGCGGACATGATTTCTCCCTATGTATCGCGAAGAGCTTGTAATGCAAGTGATGGCGGGGTGTTGCTACGATGCGCTTTTGGTTAACATTTCCGCGAGAAGGGTGTGCGCAAGCGTTTCTGGCGGTAATAGTCCAAGTTGAGTGGTCTTGATGTTGCATCCATAGGATAAGGTGATCATTCCTTTTTTGATTCGGTACCTTGCTTTGTGAGGCTTCCCGTTTGGTTCGATAGTGATTCCCCCTTCGTGCTTGTCACTCATGGCTTTTTTCTCCTTCTTCGCCAAACTTAAATTGGGCAATGCAAAGACGAAATGGTTCACATTAAATTTGTGTGGCGTATCTAAATCACCCCACCCTCCGCCTAACCAACGGATACCGTTCCAAACTCAACGTATCCCATTGCGCCAAATCCACAATCCTACGCTTGCCACCCAACGGGCTAAGCACAACACGAGTGCCAAAATTGCCATGCACCAATGCCCAGACGCGAATGAACTTGCCGGCGGGGCTGAGGTACCATGCGCCGGCGACGGGTTCGTCTGTGGATGTGACGGGGGTTAGCCGCATTTGGAGTCGCCGCAGTTGAGGCAGGTCATGCAGCCGTCCATTTTGATCATGGCTTTGGTCTGGCATTTGCCGCAGAGGGTGGCGCCATCGGGAAAGTCGCTGGGGCTGCTGGTTTCAGCTTGTTTCAATGAGCTGTCATACTGCTGCCGTTTCTCATCGATCAGTTTCTTTTGATGAATGTCGAGCTCTTCGGTCTTGATCAGGCCGATCATGCGCAGATGCGATTCGATGGCGTCACCGATTTCGGCGACCAGCGAGGGCATGAATTTGCCACCACGTTTGAAATAACCGCCGCGCGGATCGAAGACGGAGCGCATTTCGTCGACGAGGAAGGTGACATCGCCGCCCTTGCGGAAGACGGCGGAGATGATGCGCGTCAGCGCCACAATCCACTGGAAGTGATCCATGTTTTTCGAGTTGATGAAGATTTCGAAGGGGCGGCGCAGTTCGTGTTCGGTGCCCGGATTGAGGATGATGTCGTTGATCGTGACGTAGAGCGAGTGTTCCGACAGCGGCGTCTTGATCTTGTAGGTCGAGCCGATCAGCATGTCCGGACGCTCGACTTTCTCGTGCATATGGATCACGTTATCGACAGGCGCTTCTACCTTCGGCGCTTCGGCCTTGGGTTCATTTTTGACCACGTTGTAGCCGGTGATCTTTTTGGTGATTTTGGTAGCCATGTTTGTTGCTCCGCAAGTTTCGGCGGGTTACGCGTTGACGCGCTAACCCACCCTACATTTAGAATTTGCCGTAATAGCCTTCCTTGAGGGCGTCGTAGAGATTGGCGGCGGAGTGGATTTCGCCGTCGTATTCGATCTCTTCATTGCCCTTGACCTCAATGGTCGCGCCGTCATCAAGCGTGAAGCGATAAAGAGTATTTTCCAGATCTTTATCTTTCACCAGCACGCCCTGGAACGCCTCGGGATTGAAGCGGAAGGTGGTGCAGCCTTTCAAGCCTTGTTCGTAGGCGTAGAGGTAAATGTCTTTGAAATCGTCATAGGCGAAGTCGGTCGGCACGTTGGCGGTTTTGGAGATCGAGGAATCGATCCATTTCTGCGCCGCGGCCTGAATATCAACGTGAGCCTTGGGTTTGATGTCGTCGGCAGTGATGAAATAGTCTGGCAGCTTCGCGTCCGCTTCTTCGCTGTAAGGCGAGGCTTTGGTGTTGACCAGTTCGCGGTAGGCTAACAATTCATAGGAGTAGACGTCGACCTTTTCCTTGGATTTTTTACCTTCACGAATCACGTTGCGCGAATATTGATGCGCGAATGAAGGCTCAATGCCGTTGCTGGCGTTGTTGGCCAGTGACAGCGAGATGGTGCCGGTCGGTGCAATCGAACTGTGATGGGTAAAGCGGGCGCCCACTTTTTCCAGTTCGTTGACCAGATCCGGATCGGCTTCGGCGATGCGTTGCATGTAATTGCTGTATTTGGCGTGCAACACCTTGCCCTTAACCTTGTCGCCGATCTTATAACCATCGCGCTTCATCTGTGGCTGTTTGCGCAGCATGTCGGCATCGACGGTGAACTCTTCGTCCATGATCGGTGCCGGGCCTTTTTCCTTGGCCAGATCCAGCGCCGTGCGCCAGCCTTGTACCGCCAGTTCGCGGGTGACGCGCTCGGTGAATTGCACCGATTCGCGATCGCCGTATTGCATGCGCAGCATGGTGACGGTGGAGCCGAGGCCGAGATAGCCCATGCCATGACGGCGCTTGCGCATGATTTCATTGCGCTGACCTTCGAGCGGCAGGCCGTTGATTTCAACAACGTTGTCCAGCATGCGGGTGAACACGGCAACCACTTCGCGGAATTCATCCCAATCGAAACGTGCCTTGTCGGTGAATGGATCGCGCGCGAACTTGGTCAGGTTGATCGAGCCAAGCAGACAGGAGCCGTAAGCCGGTAATGGCTGTTCGCCACAATTGTGGGCATGCAATCCATTCGCATCAAAGGTATTGATACCGGGGACTTGTACGTCATACACATCGACAACGCCGTCAGCGATAGTGCTTTCGACGCGAGCAACAAAACGTTCGCGATTCAGCAAACGCTTGTAACTGCCCAGCAATTGCTCCAGGCGCGAGGCTTTGCTGGTATCGGCAAAGCCAACCAGCTGCTGGAACTGGAGCAGGTTTTCGCCGCTGATGACGAGTTCGTGCTGTGGTTGCGTCTGATATTCCGCAGAGCCGCCTTTGCCATCGGGTAGGAGGCTGCCGCCCCCTGTGCGACGATTCTTATAGAGCTTGGAGGCAATGCCCAGGCGCAGCAACATGCGTTGCGCAGATTCAAGTCGCGGCAGATCGGATTGAGCCAGGCGCACGCTGACCCCTTTGGTTTGCGATCCTTGCACTGAGCCGTCGGTATCGAAGAAGCCTTTCAGGAAACCGCGGTAGCATTCGCTGGAGGCTTGTTCCAGGGCTGGAGTGATGCGCTTGTCGCCTGGCCGCATACCGACTTCTTCGGCGAGTTGTGTAAGCGCGCCCAGACTTAGACGGTATTCATTGCGCCCGCTGATTTCTTGCCAGCCGTTGAAATCGCTGCGATGCGGCAATGTTTGTGCAGCACGCAGTGCCTCAGCCATCACGGCCAGTGGGCCCTCACTCAATTGTTCACTAACACCGTTGGCCACAGCTGCCGGTTTCCATACGGACAAGACTGCTTTATCGGTTTTGAGCGTGCTATCACCCATGAGCAGACCGAGCAAATAACCCTGTTCATAGCTGTACTCACCAGTCCATGCAGTAGCAGCGCGGTGATCATTGAGTAATACATAGTCGCCGGGTTGAAGTTTTCCTGCTTCGCACCACTCCGTTTCAGTGGTGTGACGGCTAAATTCCATAACGCGGCGCACACGATGATCGGCGGTTAGGCGCAGTTGGTAACCTTCGTGGGTTTGCAGTTTTACTACCGGTTTGGTGGCGGTCTTAAAGAAGCCCTCGGCGCCGCTGGCATGCGATTGCCCATTCACCAATGCCACGAAAGGCTGGCCGATGAGATCGCTAACCTGTCGCGGACCCTGAGTGGTGTGTACCCAGGTATCGGCAGTTACGCAAGGATTCGTCGCGCGAATGGTTTCGCAGAACCAATTGTTGTTCATCTCGTTGACCTTGTCGATCAGGATGAAGCCGGGTTCGGCGTAATCATAAGTCGAAGACATGATCACGTCCCACAGGCGGCGGGCGCGAATCGTCTTGTAAATCTTGCAGGCGACCAGGCCTTCACTGTTGGTGACGTATTTTTCCTTGGTCGGCCAATCGCGCCATACCACTTTCTCGCCGTCGGTCAGGTCAATGCCGTCGAGTCCCACTTCTTTCTGGGTCAACGGGAAGCTCAGTGGCCATTGCGCGTCGTTCTTCACCGCCTCCATGAATTCCTGGGTGATCAACAGGCTGAGGTTGAACTGACGCAGGCGCCCGTCTTCACGTTTGGCGCGGATGAAGTCCATCACGTCCGGGTGGCTGACATCGAAGGTTGCCATTTGCGCGCCACGGCGGCCGCCAGCGCTGGACACGGTGAAACACATCTTGTCGTAGATATCCATGAACGACAGCGGGCCCGAGGTGTAAGCGCCGGCGCCGGCGACGAAGGCGCCTTTCGGGCGCAGGGTGGAGAATTCATAGCCGATGCCACAGTTGTGGATGACCATCAGACCGTTGTTGCCGGCCAGATAATTGTTGTGCCGTTCAACGGTGAAATCGTAGAACGTCTCGGGCAGATCCAGATTGCGGTTGATCGCTTCCACGGGGCGCAAGGTGCGGGTGAACAGGATTAATTCTTTTAATTGCGGGAAGCGCGCTTCCCAGCGGTCGAGCCATACGCGACTGATGACGGATGCTTCGTGATAACCGTGATAAAAGCCTAATGCTTGCCGTTCCTGATGATTGACTGTCGTTTGTAGTTCACGCAACGCATTGCGTAAGGTTTCGGGCATGATGTAACGGTCGTATTGGCCCGCCTGTGAGGCATGACACCGGATGCGGGATTTCTTGCCGCTGTCAGCCATGAATTCTGCGATCTTGGTGAGGAAAGCGGAATCGCTGATCTTTAGCATGGCGCCGCCGTTGTCGCGGATGATATGGCCCTGGTAGTCGTGGGCACGCGGTTTGCGCATGGTGATCGCGCCGTGTACGCCGAACAATCCCAATAATGCCTTTAGCTCTTCGGCGAAACGCGCATTTTGCATGGCGATCGTCACGCAGCCGCGTTCCTTGCTTACGGTGCCGTCGGTGTCGATCAGGCCGGCAAGGAAGGGCAGGAAATATTTTTCAGGGTGAGATGCGATCCAGCGCGGCACCCGCAGTGACGAGGATTTCTTGCCGGTCTGATGGTCGATCAGTTCGGCGGCGCGGCTGGCCTCGAAGCTGGACACGGTAAAGTCCCATACCGGCGTATTATTAGCGGTTGTAGCGGCGACAGTTTGGGCCTGGCTGCCGCAGAAGGCATGGAAAAATTCCGCGTAACGCTCCACCACTTCACGCTCGGCGGCGCGGATCTTGAATGTCAGCCGTTTGCCGAAGGCCTTGGCCTTTTCGGCCCATTGTTGGCGGGAGGATTTGTAGTTCATCGTTCTGGCATAAGCGCTGCCATCGCCGAGATGGGCGCCGGCGAACCATGCGCTCAAGGCATGGTCATGATCGGCGGTCCAATCAAAGGTGTGGTGGACCAGGGCATCGTCGGCGCGAACCCCATCGGCGCGCACGTAAACCAGTTTGCCATCGCGATGTACCAGTACCGGATGTTTGATTGAGGTCTTGAGCGATACGCCGTTGCTGACGATTTCGATATTTTCATCGTGCGCTACGTGTGTTGTCAGATGCCGTTCAATGCGGCGCATCTCGAAACGCTTGAGATCGCGATCATAGGCCAGAATCTGGTTGTGCTTCTCCGTCACGGCCTGTTCCGCCGGTACCAAGCCATGCTCGGTGTAAACCAGCGTACCGGGCGCGACGCAACCTGCCTTCAGTGTCAGACCGGCTTCATGGACCTTTTGCAGGATGTCATCCATCGAATCGGTGACGGTGCCGGAAACGGTGCAGTTGATGGTCGAGGTCGCGGGTTTATGTTCCAGTGCGCCGGCATTGGAAACGATGCGGCCCGCCGGGATCGCGCCACGGCGCAACGCCCACAGGAAACGCTCATGCCAGTAATCGCGTAGCTCCTGGGTGTTTTCTACCTCGGCCAGGGCGTGGGCGACGCGCTGATAGGTGCCGTCGATATCGGCATCGATGACGTCACCATTTTTGGCCTTGAGGCGGTATTTTTTATCCCATATATCAAAGGATGCGGCTTGATAGGTAATTTCGGTGGGTACAGCGGAAACTGCTTTCAGCTGGGCGCTCTTCATGCGACGACTACTCCCTCTGTCCATGTTAATGATGTGTGCTTCCAAAAGGTCCCTGGGTTCGGTTTACTACAGATCCCCCGTGAAAATCCAGGGACCACAATATATTGTGGTTGCTTATAAATCTAGGTTTTCGGGCCGGCATTGTCAACGACTTTTGTAAAAATAATTAATATCAGAGATTCAATAAGTTACATATAATACACAAGACATAAGGGGATTGCAAAAGCTCTGGATAGCCTGTGGATAAAAATGTATGAACACTACATATAGTGTTGGTCAGCTAACAAAAATAACCTGAGTTCAGTGGCTTGCGAGACCTGATTCAGGGATTGAGCTGTGGATGACTATTCTTTGACGGCTTTCGGCGCGGTTTGTTCCTATGGGAACCAACTGCCTGATTTTCAGACTAACTGGCATCGATTATGATGAGGTTCAAAATTAAAGTGAGGATTCAGGACGTGAGACAGCTATTGCGGTGCGGATGGGTGGCAGCGATGTTGGTGGCGGGAACGGCGACTGCAGTCGTGCCATTACAAGATGCCCAGGGGCAGCCCTTACCCACGTTGGCGCCGATGATTGAAAAAATTCGGCCCGCCGTCGTCAATATTGCCACTTCCAGCGAGGTAAGCATCCCGGATAATCCGCTGCTGCGCGATCCCGTCTTCCGCCGTTTTTTTGGAGTGCCGGACCAGCGGCCACAAACACGCCGCAACCAGAGTCTGGGGTCGGGCGTGATCGTCGATGCCGCCAATGGTTATGTGCTGACCAATAATCATGTCATCGACAAGGCGCAGCAGATCACGGTGACCCTGGCGGATGGCCGCGAGTTTGCCGCCACCCTGATCGGCGCCGATCCCGAAGCCGATGTCGCAGTGATCCAGATCCCGGCGGAAAAACTCAGTGCCCTGCCACTTTCCAATTCCGACACCCTGCGCGTCGGCGATTTCGTGGTCGCCATCGGTAATCCCTTTGGTCTGGGACAGACGGTGACCTCCGGTATTGTCTCGGCGTTGGGGCGTAGCGGTCTCGGCATCGAAGGCTACGAAGATTTTATCCAGACTGATGCCTCGATCAATCCGGGTAACTCCGGCGGTGCCTTGGTCAATCTGCGTGGCGAGCTGGTGGGGGTCAATACCGCTATCGTCGCGCCGGGTGGCGGTAACGTCGGCATTGGTTTTGCGATCCCGATCAACATGGCGCGCGAATTGATGAATCAGTTGATCGAATTCGGCGAGATTCGCCGTGGCCGACTGGGAATAGGGGCGCAGACCCTGACACCAGAGTTGGCTAAAGCGTTTAACATTGCGTGTTGCCAGGGAGTAGTGATTTCACGGGTGGAAGAAAGTTCTGCCGCTGACAAGGCGGGGTTGAAAGTCGGCGACGTTGTGGTGGCCTTCAATGATCGGCCGCTCAAAGATTCGGCGGATTTTCGTAATGCGCTCGGACTGGTACGTGCCGGCGCGGAAATTCAATTGCAGGTCATGCGCGAGGGTCAAAAGCGTAGCATCCGGGCCAAAATTGAGGCGCCAAAACAGGAGCGGTTTGAAGGCCGCGGATTAAACCGGCGTTTTGAGGGTGCGGTGTTTGGCAGTCTTACCGAAACCTCGCAGTTGAATAGTCAGGTCGGAGGTTTGCTGTTGCTTGAGGTTGCGACTGGCAGCCCCGCATGGCAAGCGGGGTTGCGGCAAAATGATTTGATTGTGACAGTGAATCGCCAGCGGGTGACCAGCCGCGAAGAAATGGAGCGGGCGCTGAAGCTTTCTGCCGAGGCAATCCTGCTCAATGTTCGGCGCGGTGATCAGGCGTTGTTTGTGTTGATTCAATAGGGGCTATTTACGGCAGGGGCGATTCATGAATCGCCCCTGTGCCGCAAGCCCCACCTGGCGTACCCCGTCCGCTTGCGGCGGGGTGATTTAATTTCGTTTTTATTTGGCTGAGTGGCCTGTGAGCTTTACTTCAACCCGCTCATGCGCCTCGAGACCGGCATAGTACTCGCGCAGGATCGCCAATACTTCGGGCCGTGAAAATTCGGCCGGTACCGGTTGGTCTTCGGATAACGCTTTACGCAGCTTGGTGCCGGAGAGTAACAAACGATCTTCCGGTTTGTGCGGGCAGGTGCGGCTTGATGCCATGCCGCCGCACTTGTAGCAATGGAAGGTCCAGTCGATTTTCAGCGGTTTGGTTTCCAGCGCATCGGCCGGAATTTCGTCGAAAATGTGTTGCGCATCGAACGGGCCATAGTATTCGCCGACACCGGCGTGGTCGCGGCCGACGATCAGATGCGAGCAGCCGTAGTTCTGCCGGAATAATGCATGCAACAACGCTTCGCGCGGACCGGCATAACGCATGTCGAGCGGATATCCGGATTGGACGACGGTATCTTTGACGAAATAATTTTCGACCAGGGCATTGATCGCCTTGACGCGCACGTCGGAGGGGATATCCCCCGCCTTCAATTTGCCGAGCAGCGAGTGAATCATCACGCCGTCGCAGATCTCGATGGCGATTTTGACCAGATATTCGTGTGACCGATGCAGCGGGTTACGAGTCTGGAAGGCAACAACGCTGTTCCAGCCTTTTTCTTCAAACAGTTTGCGTGTTTCGGCGGGCGTCATGTAGACATCGGCGAAGTCGATGGGGAACCGCCCTTGTGATAATACCTTCACCGGACCCGCAAGATTCACCTCGCCCTGATTCATCACCATTTGCACGCCGGGATGTTCGTTGTCAGTGGTTTTGAACACCATTGCGCATTCGTGTGCCTTGTCGATGCTGTATTTTTCGGTCACCGTCATGGTGGCTATGATTTCGCCGGTTTCGCTGTCCACTAGTGCAACATCGCTGCCGGTCTTGATGCCGTCGGCAGTGGTTTTGCCGGTAGAAAGCGTGATCGGGATCGGCCAGAACAGGCCATTGGCCATTTTCATGCCGTCGCAAACGCCTTCCCAGTCGGCGCGGGTCATGAAGCCGTTCAGCGGCGTGAAGCCGCCGATGCCGAGCATGATCAGGTCGCCCACTTCGCGCGAGCTGATGTGGATCTGGGGCAAGGTTGCGGCGCGCTTTTTCTCGTTGGCCAGGGCCTGGCCAGTGAGCAACAAAGGTTTCAGGTCCCCGCCACCGTGGGGTTTGACTAATTTCGACATGAAAAGGGACTCCTAAGTGAACAGTCTTGATTTACAGGCACGTATTATACCCCGGTTGGGGCTGAGGCTGAAAATTGCCTTTAATCGGGAATCTTAACTGGGGTCGCCAATGTAGGGGCACGGCACGCCGTGCCCCGCGCGATTTACGTTTTTAACGTTTACACGACCAGATTTAGTTGTTGCACGCTGCCTGCGCCGCCGTGTTCATAGAGAAACATCCCGGAGCTGGCGACTTGGCCGAGCAGGGTGTTATTGGCGGTGGTGAGGTTGAAGGGACTGCGGATATTGCCCAGATAAACAGCCCCCACGCCGCGTTGGCCGAGGGCGATCAGGCTGTCTTTGCCTGAGGCATCACGGTTCCAGATGCGCAGGTGCTGATAAATGCTGTCGTTTTCATCAATCCAGTGGTTGCCGTCTTCGTCATAGGTGGCCAGGTCGGCAAAGCCATTGCCGGATTGGGCGCCAAAGAGTTCGCTGCCATTGTTGATGGCGCCGTCGCCATTTTTATCCAGCGCCAGATAACCGCTGTTGGGGGTCAGGATGGCGACTTGTTCGTCGCGGCCGTCGGTATCAAGATCGAAGCGAAATGTGTGTTCGGTCAGTTCAGCAGCGTTGCCATTGAAATTCAGTACCAGTGGGTCCTTTAGTTTGCGCGTGGCATCACCGGCGCGGAGATTGATGTTTTGTTCTTCAACAAAACGACGGCTGAGATTAAGTTCGAGTGCGATGCCGATTTCCTTGCCGTCGGCGGTTTTGACTATGCCGTCAGCTTGAAACCGCATCTGCTCTTCTTCGGTGTGCGCATGATAATAATCATATTCCACGCCCCAACCCTGACGCGGCGGCTGTGCATGTTTTGGGTCTTGAATTTCAGGTGTAGGCGCGTCTTTGGGGTCCTGTAATTCGCTAGGGTCGAATAATTTGATACGTTTGCCGGTGACATGCTCGACAAAGGTAATCAGGGCTTGCAATTTGGTATCGGCAACGGGGTCGTGATGCGCATCTTCGGTGTCGAGTTCACTTTGCTGTTTTACCGGCTGGATGGACTGTGCCTGGGCGGACAAGGTAACCTGATCGTTGGCGCTGGTTATGCGTGTGGCTGTGGGCGCTGGTTGGTTCGGGGTGTTGCCAGGGCGATCAATCCAGGCGCGCAAATGTTCGCGCTCGATCTCGGTTTCCTGGGTCTGATGCTGGTTATGGAGTTGAATACTGCTGCTGACAATTTTCATGGCCGACACCGTATTTCAAAGTTGAAATCGCCTGCCGTGGCCACGATAAACCCTTAAATATATAAACGGCATAAATCAGAGATTCTTGAGGGGTAATGGCGATCTGGCCTTAGGTCGATATCCAAACCAGGTCTAGTATCGTAATTTATCGTTTTTAGAGAGGATTTCCCTTGCCAACGGAAGGTGAATTTCAGGCCCAGCTGGCGCTGTTGCGGCGCAATTTTGTCGAGCAGTTGCCGAAGCGTCTGGCCGAACTGCAAGACATGCTCCAGCGCTGGTTGAACAGCGAGAAAACAACGGATTTAGCGACGGCCCACCGCTTGGCGCACAATTTTACCGGCTCCGGGGCGACCTATGGCCTTCCCAACCTGAGTCAGGTGGCGCGGGAGTTGGAGCAGGCACTCAAGGCGCACGTCCTGACAAATATGCCCCCGACGCATGCCGATATCAATTTGTTGCGGCAACAACTGGCTGCCGTGGCGCAAGAGATTGCGCGGGCGCAGTCGATGCAGTCCGATTCGGCGGCCGCTGAGAGTAAGCCTGTAACTCTAAAAGAATTGACAGGTAAGACACCGAATCGTCTGCTCTATCTTCTCGATGATGATGACGAGTTGCGCGAACCTCTGATCCTCCAAATCGAACACTTTGGCTACACGGTAAAAGGCTTTGCTTCGACGCAAGCCCTGCGCGCAGCGGTGCAGGAGCAACTGCCCGCGCTCATCATTGCCAATGTTATGTTGCCGGAAGGTGAAGTGGCAGGTATTACATTGGTGTTGGATTTGCAGAAAATAATGCCCGATCTGCCGCCGGTGATTTTTATCTCATCGAGTGCCGAGTTCAAGACGCGTTTGTCTGCGGTACGTGCGGGAGGTCAGGCGTATTTCACCAAGCCATTGCGGATAGAAGCGGTGGTGGATGCCATTGATGCGCTGATGTCGCCGCGCAAGATTGAAGACCCGTTCCGGGTGTTGGTGGTTGATGATGTCCCTGAGCAGGCGCAATATCATGCGTTGTTGTTGCGGCGGGTCGGAATGAAAACGCGGGTGGTCAGTGATTCGATGGCGGTGATGGATGCGCTGACCGATTTTTCCCCCGAGCTGATCTTGATGGATATGCACATGCCCGATTGCAGTGGCATGGAGTTGACTAAAGTGATCCGGCAGCAACCGGGCTATATGGGCGTGCCGATTGTGTTTTTATCGGCAGAGACGGATCGTGATCTGCAATTGGAGGCGATGCGGCTTGGTGGCGATGATTTTCTTACCAAGTCGATTACCGATGAAGATATGATGACGGTGGTGTCAATACGTGCCGCGCGCTACCGCATGATCCGTGCCTTGATGGTGCGCGACAGTCTTACTGGCTTGTTGAATCACAGTACCTTGATGGAGCGTCTGCGCAGTGAAATGGGCCGAAGTATACGCCACGGACATCCCCTTAGTTTTGCCATGATCGATATCGATCATTTTAAAAATGTGAATGATACCTATGGTCACGCCATGGGTGATCGAGTGATTAAAAGCCTGGCGCGGTTGCTGCAAGAGCGATTACGGTCAGTCGATATTGTTGGCCGTTATGGGGGCGAGGAAATTGCGGTTATCATGCCCGATACGCCGGTTGAGTCGGCGGTTAAGGTTATGGATCAATTACGCCAGTGCTTTGCCGCCATCGAGCATCATACTCAAGACCAAGCGTTTTTCTCGACCTTTAGTTGCGGTGTTGCCGCACTGCCGCCGGTGATCGGTCTGTCGGTGTTGGTCGATCAAGCCGATCAGCGCATGTATGTCGCCAAGCATGGGGGACGGAATCGGGTGGTCGGTCCCGAACAGGGGAATATCCAGCAAGGGGTTGGTGTACAATAACCCGCTTTCTCTTTTTAGTTTCCGGGTAAGGAGTTTTGGCATGGAGCAATTCCATGGGACCACGATCCTGGCGGTGCGCCGGGCGGGCAAGGTCGTGATTGGCGGCGATGGTCAGGTGTCGATGGGCAATACGGTGATGAAGGGTAATGCCCGCAAGGTGCGTCGCCTCTACGGTGATCGCGTGATCGCCGGATTCGCCGGAGGCACGGCCGACGCCTTCACGCTGTTTGAACGATTTGAAGGTAAGCTGGAAAAACATTCCGGTAATCTGGTGCGCTCGGCGGTCGAGCTGGCCAAAGATTGGCGCACGGATCGCATGCTGCGGCGTCTGGAGGCATTGCTGGCGGTGGCGGATGCCAGTGCCTCATTGATCATCACCGGTAATGGCGACGTCATCGAACCGGAACATGACTTCATGGCCATTGGTTCCGGCGGCCCTTATGCCCAGGCGGCGGCGCAAGCGCTGATGCAAAATACCGAACTGGACGCGCGCACGATTGTTGAGCGTAGTCTGGCGATTGCGGCCGATATTTGCGTTTATACCAACCACAATATCGTTATCGAAGAATTGGCGACCAAGGGTTAGGTCGCAACGAAAGGTTTTGAATTATGTCGGCAATGACTCCAAGAGAAATTGTTCAGGAACTGGATAAACACATCGTAGGCCAAAGCGCAGCCAAGCGCGCGGTGGCTATCGCCTTGCGTAATCGCTGGCGCCGGTCACAGGTGGAAGGCAGTTTGCGCAACGAGATTACGCCCAAGAATATTCTGATGATCGGTCCTACCGGTGTCGGTAAAACCGAGATCGCGCGTCGCCTGGCTAAATTGGCCAATGCGCCATTTATTAAAGTCGAGGCGACCAAGTTTACCGAAGTCGGTTATGTCGGTCGTGATGTCGAATCGATCATTCGCGATCTGGTCGATGTGTCCATCAAAATGCGGCGCGAGTCGGCCAAGAAAGATGTGCAATATCGCGCCGAAGAGGCGGCTGAAGAGCGAATCCTCGATATTTTACTGCCGCCGGCGCGTGGTGTGGGTTTCGCCAATGAACCTGAAGAGCGTTCATCGTCGACGCGGCAGATGTTTCGCAAGAAATTGCGCGAGGGCGAACTTGACGGCAAGGTCATCGAAATTGAATTGAGTACACCCGTGGCCGGCGTGGAGATCATGGCGCCGCCCGGCATGGAAGATATGAGCTCGCAGTTGCAAAGCCTGTTTCAGAATTTAGGTAGCGGCCGCATGCAGCGTCGCAAGCTGCCGGTAAATGAGGCATATAAACTACTGGTGGATGAAGAAGCCGCTAAGCTGGTGAACGAAGAAGAAATCAAGGCCAAGGCACTGCAAAATGTCGAGCAGAACGGCATAGTCTTTATCGACGAGATCGACAAAATCGCCAAGCGCGGTGAGTTCAGCGGCGCAGATGTGTCGCGTGAGGGTGTGCAGCGTGATTTGTTGCCGCTGGTGGAAGGCTGCACCGTGACTACCAAGCATGGCATCGTCCGTACGGATCACATCCTGTTTATCGCCTCGGGGGCGTTTCATTTGTCCAAGCCTTCCGATCTGGTGCCGGAGTTGCAAGGCCGGTTGCCGATTCGTGTGGAGCTGGAAGCATTGACCGTTGACGATTTTGTCCGAATCCTTACCGAACCCGACGCATCACTGACCGAGCAATATGCTGCCTTGTTGGCCACGGAAGGTGTCAAGATTGAGTTTGCCGCCGACGGCATTGCCCGCTTGGCGGAAGTGGCTTGGCAGGTCAACGAGCGCACCGAAAACATCGGCGCACGTCGTTTGCATACAGTGTTGGAACGGCTGCTGGAAACGATTTCGTTTGAGGCGCCCGATCGTTCGGGAACCACGCTTGTTATCGATGCCGCGTATGTGGATAAATATCTCAGCGAATTGGCAAGCGATGACGATTTGAGTCGCTACATTCTCTAGCTCAGGAAACGATAATGGCGCCACGTCCTACCGATATTTGTCTGCACCAGAAATCGCATGTGCTGGAAGTCGTTTTTGATGATGGCAATATCTATAAATTGCCTTGCGAATATCTGCGTGTTTTTTCGCCTTCGGCCGAGGTGCGTGGTCATGGTGCTGGGCAAGAGGTGTTGCAGGTCGGCAAGGAAGCCGTCAATATCATTGCAATAGAGCCGGTGGGTAATTACGCGGTCAAAATTTATTTTGATGATGGCCACAACTCCGGGCTCTACTCCTGGGATACGCTGTATAACCTGGGTAAACATCAGCAGGAGTTGTGGCAGGAATATCTGAATCGGCTGCGTGAGGCAGGGCATGATCATTCCGCGTTTCATCAACCGCATGACAAGGAACGGATATGAGCGAGCAGCATAAAACGACGCACTTCGGTTTTGAGCAGGTGCCGCTGGAAGAAAAGGTACAGCGGGTGCGAGCGGTGTTCGACTCCGTCGCCGACAAATATGATGTCATGAACGACGTCATGTCGCTGGGTGTTCATCGTTTGTGGAAGCGCTTCGCTATCGAAATGACCGGTTTGCGTCCTGGTCAGCATGCGCTGGATCTGGCTTCTGGTACCGGTGATCTGGCCTTGCAGTTGGCGGAGCGAGTCGGCGCACGCGGGCTGGTGGTGGCTTCTGATATCAATGCGGCAATGTTAGGTCGTGGCCGGGCGCGATTGGTGAATAAAGGCGTGGTTGGTAATGTTGAATACACGTTGGCCAATGCCGAGTCGTTGCCGTTTGCCGATGATAATTTCGATTGCGTGACCATTGCCTTTGGGTTGCGCAACGTAACCGACAAGGATGCCGCACTGCGTTCGATTTATCGCGTGCTCAAGCCGGGCGGCCGCTTGCTGGTGCTGGAATTTTCCAAACCCGTAGCGCCGGGCTTGGCGCCCATCTATGATGCCTATTCATTCAAGCTGTTGCCTTTGATGGGGAAGCTTATTGCGGACGATGAAGCGAGTTATCGTTATCTCGCCGAATCCATTCGCATGCATCCAGGGCAGCAGGAATTAAAAACGATGATGGAAAAGGCGGGGTTTGAAAAATGCGAATTTTTCAATCTCAGCGGCGGCATCGTTGCCCTGCATCGTGGTTACAAATTCTAATAAGGAACTGAAAGTGTTGCCCCTGTTTGCTGCAGCAGTGCTTGAAAAGGCCCTTGATCAATGTTTGCGGCTGGATGCCGAGTCGTTGCGCAAAGTGACGATGCTGGAAGGGAAGGTCATCGCCGTTGTCATTTCCGGTCTTGAAATTCAATTTTATCTGGTGCCGACGGCCAATGGCTTGCGTGTACAGTCCGTGTTTGAAGGTGTGCCGGATGTCACCTTGCGTGGCGGGCCGGTGAGTCTATTGCGGTTGAGTACCAGCAAGCATCCTTCGTCACTGTTTGGTGATGGCGTGAGTATTGAAGGTGATGTTGATCTTGGTCGGCGCGTGCAATCCATCCTCGATGGTCTCGATCTGGATTGGGAAGAGCAATTGTCGAAACTGACGGGCGATGTGATTGCCCATCAGGTCGGCAATCTGTTTCGTGGCGCGCAGCGTTGGCATAAGCAGGCGGTCGATACCGTTGAACGCGATGTCGCTGAATATTTCCAGCACGAAAGCCGTGATTTGGTCGCGCCCTTGGAAATGAAAGAGTTTCTTGAGCAGGTCGATGCCCTGCGTCTGGACAGTGATCGTCTTGAGCAGCGGGTAAAACGGCTGCGCGAATTTGTCGCTCAGCATAGTGGGAAGATGGGGGTATGATCCGTCCCGGTCAGTTTTTACGATTGCTGTATATCAACTGGGTGCTAGTCAAGCACGGGCTTGATGAGATTGTCTTTGCCACCCATTTATTTCGCCCGTTTCGTTTTCTGCTTTACGTCTGGCCGCCGCACTGGTTCCGTCGCCCCGAAGACTCGCGTGCAGTGCGCATTCGGCGAGCATTGGAAGATCTCGGGCCGCTGTTTGTTAAGTTCGGCCAGATCTTATCCACGCGTCGCGATTTGTTGCCCGATGATATTGCTGACGAATTGGCGCGTCTTCAGGACCGTGTTTCGCCGTTTGCAGGCAGTCTGGCACGTGAGATTATAGAGAAGGCCTATCGCAAGCCGTTAACCGATGTTTTTTCAGCGTTTGATGAGCAGCCATTGGCCTCGGCCTCGATTGCCCAGGTGCATACGGCAACCTTGCTCGATGGCAAGCGGGTCGTGGTCAAGGTGGTGCGTCCCGGGATCAAGAAGATCATTCAGCGTGATGTCGGATTGCTGTATATCATCGCCGATCTGGCGACGCGGTACTGGAAAGATGCGCGCCGTTTGCGGCCGCATGCCGTCGTTGCCGAGTACGAAAAGACTATTCTCGACGAACTCGATCTGATGCGCGAAACCGCCAATGCCTCACAATTGCGGCGTAATTTTCAGGATTCGCCCATGCTCTACATTCCGGATGTCTATTGGCCTCATTGTCGCCGCAATGTCATGGTGATGGAGCGCATCGAAGGAATTCCAATTGGCAATGTGGAAGAACTGAAGCGGCGCGGTGTCGACCTCAAGCACCTGGCCGAGCGTGGCGTGGAGATATTTTTCACCCAGGTGTTCCGCCATAATTTTTTCCATGCCGACATGCATCCGGGCAATATATTCGCTTCACCCGAGGGGAAGTATCTGGCGGTGGATTTTGGGATTGTGGGCACTTTAAACCCGCGTGACCAGCGTTATCTGGCGGAAAACTTTCTCGCATTTTTTAATCGCGATTATCGCCGCGTGGCGGAGCTGCATGTCGAGTCCGGTTGGGTGCCTGCCGGGACGCGCGTCGATGAATTTGAATCGGCGATCCGCACCGTCTGTGAGCCGATCTTCGAGCGACCATTAAAAGATATTTCGTTCGGCTTTCTCCTGTTGCGTCTGTTCCAGACTGCACGCCGGTTCAATATGGAAGTGCAACCGCAGCTGGTCTTGCTGCAAAAAACCTTGCTTAATGTCGAAGGTCTCGGCCGCCAACTTTATCCCGATCTCGATTTGTGGAAGACCGCTAAGCCGTTCCTTGAGCTATGGATGAGCGAGCAAGTAGGCGTCCGTGCCTTGTGGCGCAATCTCAAGACGAGTCTGCCGCAGTGGGCCGAACAGTTGCCGCAATTGCCAGGGCTGATTTTCGAGATCGCCCAACGTGCCGAACAGGGCAAGCTGGAACTAAAATGGAATTCAGAAGAGCTAATCAAATTGCGACGTGAACTTAAACAGGCACATCAACGCAACTTTGCCGCCATCATTGCCGCCGGTTTGATTGTCGCCGCAGCGGTAGTGCTGGGGCTCGATGGTTTTGCGCCCAAGATGCTGGGTGATGCACCGTTGCTTACCTGGTTGTTAGGGGGGCTTGCAGTGATGATTCTGATGTCCTACTGGCCTCCTGAGGATAGGGATTGATAATAAATCCGCAGAAGCGGCGCTAAACTTGTCAGAAGGCGGTTCGATATGTTTATTTGCAACGCCGCCGACCTGCTTCAATAAATTAATCAGAGGCTCCTTAGCGTACCTCTGACTGCAATTATCTCGTCCTCCACCTTTCTAAAATGAATGTTATCCATTCCTAGGTTGGTGGTAGCTATTATGACTGAGTTTCTCGTCACAACCTCTCTTGCCCGTCTATAATTAAATAAACGCGAAAAAAACTGAAAAATAGTCAACGCGTTCAGTGAATTATCTCTATATCGATAGATAAATAATATCGAACGGATGCAATGATGAATGAGGAACAGCAGGCTGCACCGCCAACACGCCCCGTTTTTGATGCGCGCGGACTCACCAAAGATTACCAGATGGGCGAAGTGCTGGTGAAAGCCCTGCGTGGTGTGGATTTGGCGTTGTATCCCGGTGAATTCGTGGTGTTGTTGGGACCCTCCGGCAGCGGCAAGTCGACGCTGCTCAATATCCTCGGCGGTCTGGATACGCCCAGCAGCGGCACGGTGCGTTATGGCGACCATGACCTCAGCGTTTACGACGATGCAGCGCTGACGCGTTATCGCCGCGAGCACGTCGGCTTCGTGTTTCAATTTTACAACCTCATCCCCAGTCTTACCGCGCGCGAAAATGTCGCACTGGTTACCGAGATTGCGGATAACCCAATGACGCCGGAAGGGGCGCTGGCCCTCGTCGGATTGTCTCAACGCATGGACCATTTTCCGGTGCAGATGTCGGGCGGTGAGCAACAACGCGTCGCCATTGCGCGCGCCGTAGCGAAACAACCGCAGGTATTATTGTGCGATGAGCCCACCGGCGCCCTGGATGCGCAGACTGGTGTGTTGGTGTTGGACGTGATCGCGCGGGTCAATCGCGAGCTCGGCACTACTACGGCGATCATCACTCACAACGCCGTGATCGCCGCTATGGCCGACCGGGTGGTGTATTTAAGCGATGGCCAGGTGTCGCGCATCGAACACAACACGCAAAAGAAAGCAGCGGCCGAGTTGCGTTGGTGAGACGATGCGCGCATTGAATCGCAAATTATGGCGCGACTTGTGGCAGATGCGGGGCCAAGCCCTGGCGATTGCCCTGGTGGTGATGAGCGGTGTCGGCACTTACATCATGTTTCTTACCACGCTCGATGCATTGCGCGGGTCACGCGACAGCTATTACCGTGAATATCGTTTCGCTGAGGTATTCGTCTCCTTGAAACGCGCGCCGGAAGTGTTGCGTCAGCGCATGCTCGATATTTCGGGTGTGGATCAAGTCGAGACGCGCGTCGTGGCCCAGGTACGCCTGGAGATGCCGGAGTTTAACGAGTCGGTGACCGCGCTGATGGTATCGCTGCCCGACAGCGGTCAACAGGGATTAAACGCGCTCTATCTGCGCGAGGGGCGTTTGCCGGCACCGAATACCAGCAATGAAGTGGTGGTGAGTTCGCCGTTCGCACAGGCACACAAGCTGAAACTCGGGGATCATTTTGACGCCATCATCAACGGCCGCCGTCAGACGTTGACCTTGGTCGGCACCGCTCTGTCACCGGAATTTGTGCAGCAACTGCGTCCAGGCTCGGTGTTTCCTGATTACAAGCGTTACGGCGTGATGTGGATGGGGCGTCGTGCCCTGGGGCAGGCCTATGACCTGGAATCCGCCTTCAACGATATGGCGTTGAGTCTGCGTCCCGGTGCCGATGAACAATCCGTGATCGATCACATCGACGAGCGACTCAAATCTTATGGCGGACTGGGTGCCTATGCACGTAAAGATCAACGCTCGCACCGTTTTCTGTCCGAAGAGTTTCAGCAGCTCGGTACGCTGGCCAGTTTATTTCCCGGCATGTTCATGGGGATCGCCGCGTTTCTGCTCAACGTCGTTATCGGTCGCATGGTGGCGATGCAGCGTGAACAGATCGCCACGCTTAAGGCCTTTGGCTACAGCAACTACGCAGTGTTGGGGCATTATCTCAATCTGGTGTCGGTGATTGTCGGCGCCGGTATCGTTACCGGTATTGCATTGGGTGTGTGGCTGGGGCAGAAACTTTCCGCGCTCTATATGGAGTTTTATCACTTCCCGTATTTGAAATTCAGTTTGCCGCCCGCAACAGTGATTGAGGCCACTGTAGCGAGTTTGCTGGCCGCCGCCGCAGGCACCGTGTTTGCTGTCTGGCACGCCGCCAGATTACGACCGGCGCAGGCGATGCGGCCGGAGCCGCCGCCGCGCTACCGCGAGACCTGGGTCGAAAAAATGGGGCTTAAACGTTGGTTATCGCAGCCGGCGCGCATGATCATTCGTCACATTCAGCGTCGGCCGCTGAAATCGCTGTTGACGACGTTGGGCATTGCGTTGGCCTGCGGCGTTATTCTTACTGGTCTGTTTCAGCGGGACACGGTGGGTTACATGGTACGTGTCCAATATGGCATGTCGCAACGCGAGGATCTCTCCGTCACCTTTACCGACCCGACGGCGTATCGCGCCCGCTTCGATTTGGCGAGCCTGACGGGTGTGCAACATGTCGAGGTGTTTCGTGCAGTACCGGTACGCCTGCGTCACGGTCACCGCAGTTATCGCACTGGGGTTCGTGGCGTAGAGCCGGACGGCGATATCCAGCGCCTGCTCGATGCGGAATTACATCCCGTCGCCTTGCCCGCGGACGGCATTATGCTCACCGATTATCTCGGCAAGCTGTTGGATGTTCATCCCGGCGACCGCCTGGTAGTCGAGGTTCTGGAAGGTAATCGACCAATACGCGAAACTACCGTCGTGGGGTTGGTGAAAGAGTACATGGGTGTTTCCGCGTACATGGATCTCGCCGCCTTGAATCGTTTCATGCGTGAAGGGCCGACGATCTCGGGCGCCTATCTCAGCGTGGACAGCGCGCGCCTGCAGCAACTGTTCACTCAACTCAAAGGCATGCCGCGCGTGGCTGGCGTTGCCGAACGGATGCAAGAGATCCGTAACTTCAATCGTGTGATGGAAGAAACGATGCTCTTCTTCACCTATGTTGCCACCTTCTTCGCTGTCATCATCGCCTTCGGCGTGGTCTATAATAGTGCCCGCATCGCCCTTACCGAGCGCAGTCGCGAACTGGCCAGTCTGCGCGTGCTGGGTTTAACCCGCGCCGAGATTTCTTACATACTCCTCGGTGAGTTGGGTATCTTGACGATCATCGCCATCCCGCTCGGTCTATGGTTAGGCAATTGGATGTGTTATTTCATCGCCCACAATATGCAAAATGATCTGTTTCGGGTGCCTGTCGTGCTGGCTCCGGCGACGTATGCCTTTGCCGTGACGGTGGTGCTGATCTCTGCCGCATTGTCAGGATTGATTGTGCGGCGGCGGCTGGATCAACTGGATCTTATCGCTGTACTCAAAACTGCGGAGTGAGGCTATGAACAATAGGGTGCTATGGCGTAGACATATATTGCTGGCGGTGATCGCAGTGCTGATCGGCATCGGACTGTTCTACGGTTTTCGCCCCCAGCCTGTCGCTGTCGATGTGGGTGTTGCGATACGCGGGCCGTTGCGTGTCACCATCGAGCAGGAGGGCAGAACTCGCGTGGTCGATCGTTACGTGATTGCGTCACCGGTGGCCGCTTATGCGCGGCGTATTGATCTCGACGTGGGCAGCACGGTACAGCAGGGCGCTAGCTTGGTGCGCCTCGAACCGCAGCGTGCCGAGGTCTTGGACCCACGCCGCCGTTCTGAGGCTGAAGCCATGGTTGCCGCCGCCCGCGCCACGGTCAGTGCCGCCGAGCAGAACGCCCACGCCGCGAGTGTGATTGCTGATCTGGCGCAAAAGGAATTGGCGCGGATACAAGCCCTGCGAGCACAGGGGCATCTCACCGCAGATGCTGAAGACCGTGCAGTGGCGGAAGCCGAGCGCAGTGCGTCGCAATTACGTTCCGCCCAATTCGCCGTCGATACCGCACGTTACGAAATGGAAGCCGCGAAAACTGCTTTGCGTTACGCTGCCGAACCGGCTGCGACTAATGCCAGGGAGCCAATCATCATTCGTGCCCCCGTGGCAGGACGCGTACTCAAGATTCCACGCAAGAGCGAGGGCGTAGTGGCGGCGGGGCAGGCACTGATGGAAATCGGCGACCCCAGCGCGTTGGAAGTCGAGGTCGATGTGCTGTCGGCGGATGCCGTGCGCCTCGGTCCTGGAACCAAAGTGGAGTTTGAGCGCTGGGGTGGCGACGGCGCACTGGAAGGTTCAGTGCGTTTGGTAGAGCCAGCCGGTTTCACCAAGGTATCGGCGCTGGGCGTGGAGGAGCAACGGGTGTGGGTCATCGTCAGCTTCACCTCACCCGCCACGCAGTGGCAGCCACTGGGCGACGGTTACCGCGTCGAAGCCAGCTTTGTCTTGTGGCAAGACAATAATGTCTTACAAGTACCGGCCAGTGCGTTATTCCGCGAGGGCGACGGCTGGGCGCTGTTCCAGGTGCAGCAAGACAAAGCAGTGAAACGCGTGGTACAAGTCGGTCAACGCAATGGCTTGAGCGCGCAAATTCTCTCCGGTGTTAATGAAGGTGATCGCGTTATCGTCCATCCCGACGATCAAGTGCGTGATGGTGTGCGTGTGGTGGCGCGGTCGCATTGATCACCGCTATGTTAGTCGTGGATTGGTCAAGGTTTAGTGGCGCAGGTTTATTCCGGGTTACAGGGTGTCGCTTCAAGTGCATTGTCGATGGTGGTAACGAGGCACTGGAGATCATGGATAACGAGAGAAAGGGCAAGTATTGTTTCACCCTGGGTTTTCAGTAGATATGGATTTTGAACCAATTGTTCGGTGAGCGCGAGCAAGGACTTGGCCTGGATCAGGACGTCCTTGTAACGACTTTCCGTCAGAGTGTCCGTGAGGTGATGTTCCATGGAGCGCTGCATGTTAGTCGAAGGTTGTCATTGATTCGGTATTCATCTTGTTGCGCCGGTGCTCTGGTATGCCGTCAGAGGGATGCGGGTATAGGGCGGGCGCGAGTTCATGCGGGGTAATTGACCAGTCTGTCATGTTGCAAAGTTTTAGGATGTGTTCAGCGGGTACGCCGCGCTTTTTCCACTGTGATACCGCCATGGCTGATTTGAGGCCGAGTCTTTGTGCCACGATGTTCTGTCCCCCGATGATTGCAATCGCTCTAGTCAATGCATCCATTCAAATAGAATAAACGAATAGTTTGTTACAGTCAAACAAATTGTTTGTTGCCGGTTGGCTGCAGCGGAGTAAACTTTATGTTTATGAAAGTTGACCCGCTGATTCTGAAAATTGAGCAAGCGCTTGAGCCTAGAGGGTGGAGCAAGAGCGACTTTTGTCAGCGGCTGGAAATTAGTACCCAGACCTATAATCATTGGCGTAGCCGCGGGGTTCCCAGCCGCCGCTTGGCGGATGTGGCCGCGCTGTTCGGATGGGATGCAGGGCAATTGCTCCGCGGCGAGGTGGGTGTCAGAGAAGAATCTGGTGACTACGATAGTCTGACACCCACTGCCAGGAATTTGGCCAAGCGCTGGCAAGCTCTGCCAAAGCAATGTCAGCGACCCGTGCTGGAACTGCTGGATTCTCTCGAGGCTCTGGCCAAGGTTAAGCCACGAAACAAGTAGGGGCGATTCATGAATCGCCCCTTGAACTTATTTAGGCCGTTGCAACGGTCCTTCCACATGATCCCGCAATGCCTTTCCGCCCAATAGCTCTATCAACGTTAACGCAAAATCCATCGCCGTACCCGGGCCGCGGGAGGTGACGACCTTGCCGTCGATGATCACTGGCGCGTCAATGAAGGTCATGCCATGCACTTTTATCTTGTCGAGTACGCCAGGAAAGCTGGTGGCCTTCTTGCCTTCAAGCAGGCCGGCACTGGCCAAAACTTTGGGGGCGGCGCAGATGGCCGCCGTATATTTGCTGGCCTTAGCCATGTCACGGAGCAGGGTTTGGATTCTTGGGTCACGTTCCAGGTTGTCGCTGCCGGGTTGTCCCCCGGGCAGGGCAACCATGTCGTACTGCTGTTTCAGCGCCTTATCCAGCGTCATGTCAGGCACGAGCACGGTTCCCCGGCTTCCTTTCACGGAACCTTCCTCTAGTCCTGCGCTGACCACAGTAAATTGGGCGCGGCGCAATAAGTCGATGATGGTGACGGCCTCGAGTTCTTCGCAGCCCTGGGCCAGGGGAATGAGCACGGATGGCATGTTGTTCTCCTTCTGCTAGGGATGTTGGTCTGCGGGTTGGTTTCGGATCATCATACGCGCAATTTGTCGTTTGGGCGTCTGCCACCCAACGTAGGGCGAAGCGGGAGGTATGCCCCTGAACAAGGTTAGATTAAATCTAAATTGCGTCAAGTCATTGTCGAAAACGTCAATAATATGACTTTATCGTCAAACAAATGGCGCTAATAGGCAAAAAAAAGGGCGTCATAAAGGCGCCCTGTAAGAAGGAGGGTAGGAAGAGATGACTACAGTGACTGACGAATCAGTCACGTAATTAATAT